>NZ_CP090959.1:2060833-2362500 GCF_024138675.1 Simiduia sp. 21SJ11W-1
CCATACCAGGTTGCCGAAAAGGCCGCTCTGAGCTGCTCTACCAGAAACACCGCAGCCCCCTCGCTGGCTTTCAGTGCAATATTGCCCGTAAAGCCGTCGGTCACCACCACGTCCACATTGCCATCGAGCATGTGATTAGGCTCTATAAACCCCGCATACTGCAGGCTTTGTAACTCACCCAAAAGCTTTGCTGCCCCCGAGAGCAGCTCGCCTCCCTTGTTGGGCTCAGTGCCGATATTCAGCAGCGCAACGCGCGGGCTGGCGGCGCCAGACACCACAGCCCCCATGCGTGCAAACTGCACCAGCAGCAACGGCGAAGCCTCGATGTTAGCCCCCAGATCCAATACCCAGGTTTGCCCCTGACGCGTTGGCCAGCGTTGGCAAATGGCGGGCCGCTCCACACCTGGCAGCATGCCTAACAACCGCTTACCTGCCACCATCAAGGCACCGGTGTTGCCGCCACTCACACAAGCCACGGAGTGCCCCAGCGCGAGCGACTCAACCGCCAGCCACATACTGCTTTTGCGTTGGCGCAATACTTCGGTAGGTTTGAGAGCAGGCGATATTTCAGCGTCGGCCATTAGCCAATCGCAACGGGTGTGGGTGCGCAGATTTGCGGGGAGCAGGCTTTGCCCGTGGGATGTACCCACTAGCAGGAGTTCTAGGGAGGGGAAGCGGGAGAGCGCCTTTTCACAGGCGAGAAAAACAGCGCGGGGACCTAAGTCCCCGCCCATTACATCTACGGTAATCCGCAATGTGGTCAAGCGCGAGTATTACTCGTCGCTGCCTTTATCAATCACTTTGCGACCGCGGTAGAAACCGTCTGCCGTCACATTGTGACGACGGTGCTTTTCACCGCTGGTTGGGTCGATAGACAGGGTTGGGCCTGTCAGGGCATCGTGTGAACGACGCATGTCACGACGTGAACGAGACTTCTTGTTTTGTTGTACAGCCATGATAGCTCCTACTTACCAAATGGACTGAAGCCGGGGCGCCTCGTTATTTCGGCGAGCCCTTAAGTTGCTCCAGCACTTTAAAAGGGTTGTCAGACTCCTGTGTGTCTGGCTCGACTTCGCCAACACTCAACACTGAGGGGTCTACACACTGCTCTTCGTGATACGCCACCATTGGCAACGCCAGCAACAGCTCTTCTTCTACTGCGTCGTACAGATCGGCCGGGCCTTCATCCAAAATCCAAGGTTCTAAATCCTTAGACAGGTTTTGAGCCTGAGCTTCTGTCCACACTACCGCCAGGGCGATGTTCGCATGCAGATCGAGCTGAGTTGGCTGCAGACAACGCTGACAAACCACTGAAACTCTTGCATCGGCGTTGCCTTTGAGGGTTTTTGCGCCCTGCTCATCAACACCAAAATTCAGATGTACATCTATCTCTTCGGCCCCACCCTGCACCGCATCGTGCAAACGCGACAGTGCTTTCAACGGGATACGACCAGATAGACTTATCCCCTTCTGTGCGAATTTCCGCGGGTCTACCTGCCTAGGCAGGGTTGTTGTAGAGGGGGCATCTGACATAAGCGCGCAATTCTAGGGTCAAGATTATGTGCTGTCAAAGGGAAATAACCACTATTTCAGGGGCTTGGCGCAGTTTTTTGGGTTTTCAGGCAGTCAACGACGGCTTTTTACCCCTGCACCCCTGACCGCCGACATACTACCGGCTTTCTGGCCTGCACGGGCAGATACATCTACTATAGCCCGCTTTACCCAAGCGCCCCTAAAAACACCATCCGGCGACAGACTCCAATGACCACAAACCCTCAAATACTACTGGCCTCAAGCTCACCCTATCGCAAAACCTTACTGGAACGACTTGGACTTGCCTTTACCACAGCCAGCCCGAACGTGGATGAAACACCCCACCCGAACGAAACCCCCAAAGCCCTGGCCGAGCGGCTGGCAGCCAGCAAAGCCCGGGCATTAAGCCAGCAATACCCCAAGGCGCTGATCATTGGTTCGGATCAAACCGCAGACTGCAACGGCACCTTACTGGGCAAACCCGGCACCGAAAAAGCGGCTATCACCCAACTTGCACACTGCAGCGGCCAACAAGTGAACTTTTACACGGGCTTAAGCCTGCTCAACAGCCAAACCGGCGAGCAGCTCACCACCAGCATTGAGTACCGGGTGGAATTTCTCGCACTCACTGATACGCAAATACGCGCCTATATAAAGAAGGAGCAACCGCAGGATTGCGCCGGCAGCTTCAAATGCGAAGGACTTGGGAGCGCGCTGTTTAACAAACTGGAGGGCGAAGACCCCACAGCCCTGGTAGGCCTGCCGCTAATAGCCCTGTGCAAAATGCTGCGCCACTTTGGCATCGACCCACTCAAAAGCTGATACGCCAGCACCCGGCCATGGCGACTTTCGCCCAATGCTCACTGCCTCTTTTTCTGGGCCTGGGTCTGGGTCTGGGTCTGGGTCTGGGTCTGGGTCTGGGTCTAAGCCTGGGGCCAAGCCCTAATGTACTTAGCGCTTTATGTTAGCGGTAGTCGCACTCAGTCGCTCACCATACCCCCTGCAACCAAAGCGTCTGCCCGCTCAGACCAGCCCATAAAATCTGCAAAGCTATCTGCCAGCAACTCAGGCTTATAGGGGGTTAACTGCGCGGGACTATGGGCACCGTAGGTTACCGCCACCCGACGCATGCCCGCCGCTTGGGCCATGGCCATATCGTAGGTGGTGTCACCCACCATCACAGCAGCCTCACCGGGCACCCCAAAATAGGAAAGCAGCTCGTGGAGCATTTTAGGGTCGGGCTTGCCGGCTGTTTCATCGGCGCAGCGAGTGGCATCAAAAAAATCAGTCATACCCAGATTAGCCAGCACTCTATCAAGGCCGCGACGGCTCTTGCCGGTTGCCACCGCAAGCTTCAGCCCGCGCTCACGCAACGACTGCAAGCCCGCCTCTACTCCACAAAAAAACTCAGACGGCGTGGCATCTGCTGCAACAAAGGCATCCACATAGGCGCGCGTCAGGCGGGTGCGCTCAGCCACGCTCACTGTGGGGTAAAGCCGGTGCAAGGCTTCCTCCAGCGCCAAGCCAATAATCTGCTGCACCTCAATGGCTGGCAGCACCGGCAAGCCCGTTGCACGGGCCGCAGCCTGCACGCACCGCACGATCTTGCCCGTTGAATCGCTTAGAGTGCCATCCCAATCAAAAATCACTAACACCCTAAGGCCTCCACCAGTTGCTGCATATCCTCAGGCATGGGTGCGGCCAGAGTCATTGGCCGCTCGTCTTCGGGGTGTAAAAACTCAAGCCGTGCCGCATGCAGGCACAACCGGCGCAAGCCTTGCGCCTTTAATTTGGCGTTTACCCCGTCATCGCCGTACTTGCCATCACCCAGCAGGGGGCAGCCCACAATACGTGCGTGCACGCGTATTTGGTGCGTGCGGCCGGTAACAGGCATCGCCTCCACCCAACTGGCACCGCGTAAAAGCGCCAAGACCTTAAACAGGGTTTTACTGGGTTTACCCTCCGCCGACACGCGCACTATGCGATCCCCATTGGCAAGCTCTGTGCGCAGCAGTGGCTCATCAACCGCCTTGCGCGCAGCCGGCCACTGCCCATCAACCAGCGCCCAATAGGTTTTCTTGATGCCGGCAAGGGTCATATTTTCAGACTTCTCCCGAAACTGCGCCTGCAGCATCTTGAGCGAGGTGCGTTTTTTGGCCACCAACACAATGCCGCTGGTTTCCCGATCAATGCGGTGTACCAACTCCAGAAACTTGCACTCGGGGCGCATCTGGCGCAGCGCCTCAATCAGCCCTACCTGCACACCACTGCCCCCGTGCACCGCAAGGCCCGGCGGCTTGTTTACCGCGAGCATCAATGCATCCTCAAACAAAATGGCCGCCTCAAGCCTGGCCGCAAGCTCTGGCCCAACGGGCACCTGGTCGCCCGCCTCGGCCAAGCGAATGGGCGGCACGCGCACCGAGTCGCCCGCGCACACCTTGTACTCGGGTTTTACCCGACCTTTGTTAACGCGCACCTCACCCTTACGCAACAGGCGATAAATACGTGATTTGGGCACCCCTTTCAGGCGTGCAAGCAGAAAATTATCTATGCGCTGGCCAGCATAATCCGGCTCTACGGTAAAAAACTGGACCTGATGAAACTCGGCCATAATCATTCCAAGGGCTCTAAAGCCCGCATTCTAGCACCCCAAAACCGCTTTTTTCTTTCTAATTGAAGGGGTTAGGGAATACTGCTATAGTTCAGCCCGCTGACTGGGCTGGTTTCCGGACATTGCGTTAAGGCAAGTCGCGAGGAAATACCGCCAATCAGCCAGTTGACCGCTGGTACAGTTGTACGCGTCTGACCCGAGGTGGGCAGCCGGTACACGGCCCCGGAACGCTGATTTAGACCCAATAGCGGTAGCTGGCGTCAGAGCATAAGCCGACCCCATTTACCACAGTGACAATTGCGCACAATGACTGCTGCAGTGCACTGAAAAGACTGTTTTTAAAACTCGAACAAAAGCCACTACCAGCAAGGGACGGCCAAAAGCTCACTCACGGTAGCGACAAGCACAATTTGTCTCTAGCCCTGAACGCACCTCCCCTAGTTATGTACCCTGGTAGCGCCAGCAACCGAACTGGCAGACCGTTAAATGCAAACAAACTGAGTTTTTGATGATATTTGGCACCCACAGCAACCCACATAACAGCAGCGCGCGGCCTTTTGGCACTACGCACGCCCGCTTGTTGCGGCCAGTATCAACCGCCGACTTTGCGAGCCAATTCAGGTAGCGCAAGGGTTTATAGGCGGCCAGACAGCTTTACAGCACACAACGCACCATTGCTGCGCCCTGAATAAACAGGCACAGCATGAAAAGAATGCTCATCAATGCAACTCAACCCGAAGAGTTGCGTGTTGCCCTCGTCGATGGCCAATGGCTCTACGACCTGGATATCGAAAATCGCAATCGCGAACAGAAAAAAGCCAACATCTACAAGGGTAAAATTACCCGCATCGAGCCCAGCCTTGAAGCCGCGTTCGTGGATTACGGCGCCGAGCGTCACGGCTTTTTACCCCTCAAAGAAATTTCACGCGAATACTTCAATAAGTCCCCAAAGGATGTTGATGGCCGCGTAAAAATTAAAGACGTTCTGAAAGAAGGCCAAGAGGTCATTATTCAGGTAGATAAAGAAGAGCGCGGCAACAAAGGCGCCGCCCTCACCACCTTTATCAGCCTGGCCGGGCGCTACCTGGTTCTTATGCCGAACAACCCCCGCGCCGGCGGCATTTCACGCCGCATTGAAGGCGAAGAGCGCGCCGAACTGCGCGACGCCCTGAGCGACATCCAAATTCCACAAGGCATGGGCATCATCGTGCGCACCGCCGGCATTGGCCGCAGCTCGGAAGAGTTGCAGTGGGACATGGACTACCTGCTGCGCCAGTGGGACGCCATCAAAACCGAGGCCGACAGCTCCAAAGCGCCACACTTTCTGTTCCAGGAAAGCAACGTCATCATTCGCGCCATTCGCGACTACCTGCGCCAGGATGTTGGCGAGGTAATTGTCGATAACCAAGATGCCTTCAACCTGGCGTGTGCGTTTATCCAGCAGGTAATGCCGAACTACCAGAGCAAGATCAAGCTCTATGAAGACGACATCCCGCTGTTTAATCGCTACCAGATTGAAAGCCAGATCGAAACCGCCTTCGAGCGCGAAGTAAAACTGCCGTCGGGCGGCTCGATTGTTATCGACCCAACCGAAGCGCTGGTATCTATTGACATCAACTCCTCGCGCGCCACCAAAGGCGGCGACATTGAAGAAACCGCCCTGCAAACCAACCTTGAAGCCGCAACGGAAATCGCACGCCAGCTGCGCCTGCGCGACATCGGCGGGCTGGTTGTAATCGATTTCATCGACATGCAAGCGGCCAAGAACCAGCGCGAAGTGGAAAACCGCATCCGCGAAGCCCTTGAAATGGATCGCGCGCGGGTACAGGTTGGCCGCATTTCACGCTTCGGTCTGCTTGAGATGTCGCGCCAACGCTTGCGCCCTTCGCTGGAAGAGACCATGTCGAAGGTGTGCCCGCGCTGCTCAGGCCAAGGCACCATTCGCAGCACCAAGTCACTGGCACTTTCTATTCTTCGCCTGGTTGAGGAAGAAGCACAGAAAGAGCGCAGCGCTGAAATTCGCGCCATTGCACCTGTGTCGGTTGCCACCTACCTGCTCAATGAAAAGCGCAAAACCATCAGCAAAATTGAAGCGCGCAACAACATTCGCGTGTTGATTGTGCCAAAACCCGAGCTGCAAACGCCGCACTTTGAAGTACAGCGCCTGCGCGATGACGACGAAGGCACACTGGAAACCAGCTACAAGATTTCTTCACCGGCAGAACTCGTTGAAGCCGATCAGGAAATGAATGCAGCACCCAAGCCCGTTGCGCGCGCCGCAGTACAGCAGGTACCGCCAACACAACCTGCGCCCACGCCAACACCCGAGGCTAAGCCCGGCATTATTGCCCAGTGGATTGCCGCAATTTTGGTGCTGTTTGCCCCCAAGCCCAAACCCAAGAAAACCAGCAAAGGTGGCAACGATCGTCGTCGCAATTCACGCAACCGCAACCAAGGTGGCAACCGCCGTCGTGGCCGCGGCCGCAACAACAACGATGATGCCGACGACAACAAGGTAGACAGCAAAACCGACAAATCAGAAAAACCTGATAACAAGCGCAACCAAAAAGCCGACGACAACGCCGAAGGCAACGAAGAGCAGCGCGGCAACCGTCGCCGTCGTCGTCGCCGTCGCGGTGGCAACAAAGACGACAATGAAAACACCACGCCAGAAACGCGTGATCAGAATGCAGAGGCTGAAGCCGCGCCGCAAGACGCGCAGGACAACGGCACTGAAGACAGCAACGACGATCGCCCTGCACGCCGCCCGAACTCACGTCGTGGTCGCACCCAGGAACGTCGCCGCGGCCGCCGCTCAGACCAGCTGGAAAAGCACGAGAAGAGCAACGAAACCGATGCTGAAAACGCAGATGGCCAAGCGAGTGATCAGGCTGACGCTGGCAATGAGAAACCTGTAAAGGCCGAACGCCAACCCAAAGCGCAGGCACAGGAATCCAAACCCGCCCGCACCGAGGAAAGCGCCAAGGCCGCACCTGTAACAACTGAGGCCAGCGCCGAAGAAAAGCCCGCTGCACGACCGAAAGCTACCCAAGCCGCTGAAAGTGAAACGGCTGAAGTGGCCTCGGCAAGCACCGAGCCTTCAACAAATGTAGAGCCCTCAGCCAATGTAGAGCCCTCAGCCAGTGAAGAGCCCTCTGCTAGCCAAGAGCCCTCAGCCAATGTAGAGCCCTCAGCCAATGTAGAGCCCTTAGCCAGTGAAGAGCCTTCAGCTAATGAAGAGCCCTCAGCTGCTGAAAAAGCTTCCAGTGAACAAGCACCTGTGGCTGATACAGAAGACGCAGCACCGGAGAAACCCGCTGCCGCAAGTGACACGCCAGATGCCGGCACAGTTGCAGACGCAGCCCCGGCCACTGAGCCGCACACGCCAACTGCAGAGGCAACGCCCAAGCAGGAAGCGCCAAGCCAGCCTGCTTCTGCCGAGTATGTGCGCCCAAGTAACGACCCACGCAAGAACCCGAAGCCTGTGGGTCAGGTGATGGTTACTACCGAAACCCGGCAAAAACCCCAGGGTCGCCCACTTAACACTGCCACCCCGGCAGCCATAGAGCGCGCACCCAAGGCAATTGCCCGCCCGGCTAACGATCCGCGCAACAAGCGCACAACGGATGCGGACGCATAAGTCACTTTAAGCAACACCAAAGGCCGGCATTTGCCGGCCTTTTTTTATGCCCGAGCACAAACCACTGAGCAATAATTGTACGAACAAAAAATTTAGAAAAAATAGGCACTTACAGCTTGCCAAGATGAGCTGCCTCTGTATAATCTGCGCCTGCTACGGAAGGGTGGCAGAGTGGTCGAATGCACCGGTCTTGAAAACCGGCGATGTGCGAGCATCCGAGGGTTCAAATCCCTCCCCTTCCGCCATTTTCCCCCTCGTCGTTCAGACACCCCAAACCCCACAAAGAACCTTAAAACTTTTGGCCCCTACTGCGGTCTAAAGTACGGAAATCTACGTAAAACCCAGTGCCTAAAAGTCCCTATTTCGCTTGCTTTTGAAGGCGTTGTTTGTAAGATACAACCAGAATTTACCCAATCACGGAGAAGGTTATGCAAGAGCTTTATAACCAAACATCGGCTACCGCAACGCGCAGTGCCGAGGTTAGCAAGGTGCTGCGCAATACGTACATGCTGCTGGCAATCACCATGGCGGTGAGCGCTGTTTGTGCAGCCCTGTCTATCGCTATCGGCCTTGGCCGCGGCACAGCGTTGATGATGTCGCTGGGCGCACTGGCGCTGGTATGGTTCGTTTTACCCCGCACTGCAAACTCATCTTCGGGCCTTTGGGTGGTATTCGGCTTTGTTGCGCTGCTAGGCGCAAGCTTAGGGCCAACACTTAGCTACTACCTGCAAATGCCCAACGGCAGCACAGTGGTTATGCAAGCGCTTGGCGGTACTGCACTGGTGTTCTTTGGCCTTTCGGGCTATGTGCTAACAACCGGTAAAGACTTCACCTTTATGGGTGGTTTTTTGTTCATCGGCTTGATCGTGGCCATCGTTGCCATGCTCGCGCTGTTTGGCCTGAGCTTTTTTGGCATTCAGGTTTCCGGTGCACATCTGGCCATCAGTGCGGTGATTGTATTGCTGATGTCTGGCTTTATCTTGTACGACACCAGCCGCATTATCACCGGCGGTGAAACCAATTACATTCTGGCAACCGTTGCGCTGTACCTGAACATCTACAACCTGTTCACCAGCCTGCTGCACCTGCTCGGCGCCTTTGGCGGCGACGACTAAACCCCGCATGCGCTAGAATAAAGAGCCCCGCTGGGGCTCTTTTGCTTTGAGGGCACACCCAATGAAATACGCCTTATTGATTGTTGCTGAACCTGCGAGTGCAGGTGAGCGCGGTGCACTCAATTTCGCACAGGCACTCATTAAGGCCGGCCATACCCTTGAACGGGTATTTTTTTATGGCGCCGCAGTTGCAACTGCAAGCAGCTTGCAGCAACCCCCTCAAGGTGAAACACCGCTACAAAACCACTGGCAAGCGCTGGCACAAAAACACCAAACGGAATTGATTGTGTGCATAGCAGCAGCCTTAAGGCGCGGCATAATTGATGCCCGTGAAGCGCAACGCTACAACCTCCCAGCGCACAACCTTGCAGAACATTTTTTATTGTCGGGCTTAGGCCAACTCGTTGAAGCAAGCGTTAGCGCTGATCGGCTGATAACTTTCGGATAACCCATGCAGCCACTCCCTAAGCTTAAGCATTTGCTGTTTATCTTTACCCACGCAGGCACCGCAGACTTTCGCGCGAAAGAAGGGGTAGATGCCCTGCTCGCAGCTGCAGCATTTGAACAAGACATCAGCGTGGTTTTTATGGCTGATGGCGTTTGGGCGCTACATTCCCACAACAACCCCGGCACTTTGGGTTTGCCTGCCATCAATAAACAACTGCCAGCACTCGAACTCTATGGCATAGACAAACTCTACGCACTGGGTGCCGACATGACACAAAGGGGAATTGCATGCGAGCTGGAAAATCTTCACTTGATTGATAGCCAACAGCTCACCGCACTGATTAGCGAAGCAAGCCAGGTGCTGAGATTTTAAGATGAATGCATTGCACCTGCTTAATCGCACCCACGCACACCCGGCTTTCAACCAGTGCCTGTCTGCAGCCCCTGGCAATACAATATTGCTGATGGAAGACGCGGTTTACGAGCTGCAAGATGCCAACAGCCCCCTTTGGCGGCTCACCGGCACCCGCCTGCTGGCGCTTGAGCCAGACATCCTGGCCCGCGGTGTAACGCCTGCAAACGCCATAGAAAGCCTAAGCTATGACGACTTTGTTCTGCTTACCACTCAACACTGCCCCATCGTTAGCTGGTATTGAGCCATGTACCCATTAGACAACGACGGCTTTCTAGCGAATCTGGAAGACTGGAGCGAAGACGCCGCCCTTTGGCTGGCGGCACAAGAAGGCATCACCCTGACAGATGCTCACTGGGAAGTACTGTACGCCCTGCGTGCATTCTATGCCCAGTACGATTTGGCACCCGCCATGCGCCCGCTGGTGAAGCACATAGGTAACTCGCTGGGGGCAGAGAAAGGCCGCAGCATATACCTCATGCAGTTATTTCCGGGTAGCCCGGCAAAACTGGCGGCAAAAATCGCGGGCCTGCCAAGGCCCACCAACTGCCTTTAACCTACTCGCCCAAGTGAATCACTATTTCCCGCTGGTGGGCCCCGTGGCGGTGCTCCCACAGATAGATACCCTGCCAGGTGCCCAAGGCCAGCTCGCCCGCAATGATGGGCACTGAAAGGTTTACGGCCGTCAGCATTGATTTAATGTGTGCGGGCATGTCATCTGCACCCTCCAGCGTATGGGTATACAAAGGGTCATCCTCAGGCACCAGCCGATTTAACCAGGCCTCCAGATCCTGCTGTGCGGTGATATCGTAATTTTCCTGCACCAGCAAACTTGCCGATGTGTGGCGCACAAACAAGCTACACAACCCGGATTCCGGGCAGTGGCCGGCAATGGCGCTGCGCACCTGATCGGTGATGCTGTGCAACCCCTGCCTGGGTGTCGCCACCGTTAATTGAATAATCACTGGGTACTACCTCCAAATCAACGCAGGTTCAGAGCCCCACTCAGGGCACTGAACCCATGCCATTTTACGCCGCCTGCACCTTTGAGCATAGCCAAAGCGCCGGGCCCGGAACGGCCACTATGGCGGGCAACTAAGCTATAATGGCTGGCTTTATTTTACAGGTTACAGGCAGGCGTATGGCCATTCATCAGGTAGCACCCGAGCGCTACGAACAGCAACTAGGCGAAAAGCTCGCCACGCTAAAACAACAATTTGCAGACCTCTCGCTGCCCAATATTGTTACCTACCACTCACCCGCCGAGCACTACCGCCAGCGAGCTGAATTCAAGATTTGGCAGCAAGACGGCAAGGCAAGCTACGCCATGTATCAACCGGGGCAATACAAAACCCCCTTTGTGATAGACAGCTTCCCCGTGGGTTCAGTGCGCATTAACAGCCTAATGCCAACGCTGCTGAGCGCCGTTAACAACAGTGAAATATTGAGAAGGCGCCTGTTTCAAGTAGAGTTTTTAACCACTAAAAGTAATGATGCGCTCATCACACTCATCTACCACAAGCCCCTGGACGCACAGTGGGAAAAAGAGGCCCGCGCACTGCGGGACACGCTTGGGGTAGATATTATTGGCCGTTCGCGGCGCCAGAAAATCCTGCTTGAGCGCGACTTTGTCATCGAAAAATTGCAAGTGGGCGAACAGCAATTTGAGTACAAGCAAATTGAAGGTGGCTTTAGCCAGCCCAATGCAGACGTGTGTGAAAAAATGCTGGCATGGGCAGTCATGCACACACAAAACAGCCGTGGCGACTTGCTGGAGCTCTATTGCGGTAACGGTAATTTCACTGTGCCTTTAGCCCAGAACTTCAACAAAGTACTGGCCACTGAAATTTCCAAAACCTCAGTGCAGGCCGCCCACTATAATTTCGAAGCCAACAATGTAGACAATGTTGAAGTGGTGCGCATATCAAGCGAAGAATTTACCCAGGCCATAGACGGGATGCGGCCTTTTCGCCGGCTGGCGCACCTGGATTTAACAAGCTACGACTTCTCAACCATCTTTGTAGATCCACCCCGGGCGGGCCTGGATGACGACACCTTGGCCCTCACCAGCCGTTTTGAAACAATCGTGTATGTGTCGTGTAACCCAAGCACCTTACACGCCAACCTGAAAACCCTGAGCCAAACGCACTCCGTTGAGCACTTTGCGGTGTTTGACCAATTTCCCTATACGCATCACCTGGAATGCGGGGCTATTTTGCGGCGTCGCTCAAACTAAAGCTTACCAACTGCTTGGCGGAGTCTTGTATGAATTCACGATACTTGGCTTCGCTGGCCGCGCGCTCTTTGTCGTAACGGCGCTTGGTTTTCTTATCAAGCGCGCGCCAGTCTGCCAGCCTTGGAATATGCAGCGTCTCATCAGCGAGCTTATAAAGGGCCACGTGGGTTTCACGCGCGGCCTTGCCCTCACCTAGAATATCCAGCAAGGCTGTAATGCGGATGGCCGCCTCTGTATAAGACAACTCGTCTTTCAAAACGCCCTGCGCAAGTATGCGAATACTGTTAATGCGTTTGGTTTTTTCATCTTCCATTACCCCTTCCAGCTCCGCCAGGCGGGCTTGCTGGTCTTGATTTTGGCGGCGCACCTGCAAAGCCAAATAGGCCGCATAGCCAGCCAAACCCAAGACAATGGCCACTGCCAACACAACGAGATAGATCATGTATATACCTGCTCAATAGTTAATCGGTGTTTAGGCGTCTTCAGCTTCCGCTGCCGGATCACTCGCCTCTAGGGCGGGCACGGCTTCCGCCTCATCCAGTGCGGCATTAACCAGATCGCCACGCAACTGCTTTTTGGTTTTCGCACCCAACTTGCGGATATCCTCTACCCGCTTAATTAAATTGCCGCGCCCGGATTTCAAGCGATTACGCGCTTTATCATAGGCATCTTGCGTGCGGCCAATGGCTTTACCCACATCATCAAAGGCTTCCAGCATCAACACAAACTGGTCATACAAGCCGCCTGCCTGGGCTGCAATCTTCTCGGCATTGCGGTTTTGCTTTTCATAGCGCCAGATGTTCTCTACGGTTCGCAGAGTTGCCAGCAAGGTGGTGGGGCTTACCAGAATAATGTGTTTATCGTAGGCATCACGAAAAAGTGCAGGCTCCTCCTGCAGCGCAAGCATGAACGCGGCCTCAATGGGCACGAAAATAAACACAAAATCTAGTGTGCGAATACCTTCAAGGTTTTCGTAATCCTTAAAGCTCAGGCCGCTAATGTGGGCACGCATAGACTGGATATGTGCGCGCAGATGCTGCGCCCGTTCAGCCTCGGTTTCAGCGCTGCAATAGCGCTCGTAATCCAACAGGCTTACTTTCGCATCAATGATGATGTCTTTGTTTTCCGGCAGCCGCACAATAACATCCGGGTTGCGGCGGTTGCCGGCATCGGAGCGCAAGCTGACCTGGGTTTCGTATTCACGCCCCTTCTGCAGGCCAGACTCTTCAAGCAAGCGCTCAAGCACAACCTCACCCCAATTACCCTGGGCCTTGCTGTCTCCTTTCAATGCATTGGTGAGATTAATGGCATCCTGGCTGATTTTTTGGGTTTGCTTGGCAAGTTCTGTAATCTGGCCTGCCAGCTTGTTTCTGTCTGCCATTTCCTGGCTATACACATCGTCTACCCGCTTGCGAAAATCACCCAGTTGTTGGCGCAAGGGGTTGAGCGAAGTTTCCAGCACTTCCTTGCTCTGCAAGGTAAAACGCTGCTGTTTGTCGTCAAAAATTTTATTGGCGGTATTTTCAAACTCTTTGGTGAGTGATTGCTTGGCCTCCTGCAACAGGCTTAACTGCTCACCCATGCGCAACTGCTGCTGCTCAAGCTCGGTTTTAAGCTTGCTGTTTTCGGCCTTCAAATCACTGAGCGTATTGCGCGCGGCCAATGCATCGGCTTTTAGCTGGTCGTATTCTGCCACCTGCTGCTGCGCCCGCGCTCTGGCCTCACGCGACTCAGACAACTGCTCACGCAGCTCGACCAATGTCCGGGCCTGGGTGCCTTTTTCATCATTAAGCTCGCGCACCTGCTGCTCCAGGCGGCGCACTTGTGTGGTGAGGTCGTGCTCTTTCAGCTGATGCGCACTTTCGAGCCTGCCAACCTCCAGCGCGTGCGCGCTTTGAAGTTCCAGCACCTGCTGTTTCAGGCGCCAAAATAACACAGGCAGCAATAGACACAGGCAAACCAAAAAGCCGCCGGCCGCCCAAAGCAATAACGTGGTTTCAATTAACAATGAAAACTCCCCAACTGTGTGACTGGCCGCTAGAGCCTGTGAAAAGGCTTTGTTATGATTCGGCCAGAAGGAATATGAGCCCAGCCTAGATGTCAGATACTCCGCCGGATACCGCCGAACTTTCCACCGCACTGCTTGCACGCATCAAATCGCTGTGTGCCAAGGGTTACCAACATTACGACAACGCAGAGTTCGATCAGGCGCTGCGCACATTCTACCAAGCTTGGGTACAGCTACCCAAGCCGCAAACCCAATATCAAGCGGCCGGCTGGGTACTTACCGCGCTGGGCGATTGCTACTTTAAATTGGGCAAGTGGTCGCAGGCCCTTGAAGCGCTGAATTCCGCACAGTTTTGCCCGGAGGGCCGCAATAATTTATTTGCCCTCATGCGCAAAGGTCAGGTGCAGCTTGAGCAAGGTGAATTGGCGAGCGCACGCATAACCCTGTTTAACGTTTACAGCCAAGGCGGGCAAGACATGCTGGCCAAAGAGCCCGCCCGCTACCTTGCAGCCATCAACGACCTCACCCAGCCTGCCTAATTACCACAAGCTTTATGCAGCTACCCCCTATTGCCGATCGTTTTAAGCACAATTTGGCTTCTGTGCTAAATTTAGATGAAGGTGCGCCAGGCTTTAATGGCTTCTGGCGCTCAGTTATAGCCCCCGACTTGGGACACCTTTTAGGATCACCACCCATGAGAAGAAGCCTTTTAATAGCTGCCACCCTTGGAGCCCTGGGTTTTAGCCAGATAGTGTTCGCCTGTAGCCGCCCAGCCCCGCCGGAAATTCCAGACCCAAATACAGCGGTAACTCCGCAGATGATCAAGGCCAAAAACGACGTGCAGGCCTATGTGGGCGAGGCCGAAAAATACCTCAAGTGCAATATCAGCACGGCGCAGCACAACTCGATGGTGGACGAGATGAAAGAAACCGCCGAAAAGTTCAACCAAGCGGTGCGCGCCTACAAAGCCCGCATGGCAGGTTAATTCCCCGGAGTGGTGCGGCCCCTTTAGGCCGCGCCCGCTCTCAAGATAGGCGCATCCGCCTTACTGCACGCTCGCCACTGCAAAGCTAATCCACATACCAGCGCTGTAACCGGTAACCCGAACCTGTGGGCAAACCTAAATAGCGGCGGCCGTTTTCTTGCTTAAGTTCGGGTAACACCGGTGCCAAGGGGTTCGCCTGCAACGCATTGCTTAAGGCCTCAACGCTTGGGTACTCGGCAATCCAGTCCAATAACGCAACGGTGGGGAACATCATGTCCAACTCGCCCTTTGCGTGTGCGGCCAGCGCCTCAGAAGGTGAAATCCACATTGCCTGGAGAATCTCCACGCCATCACATTGGGGCTCAGGCTGCTCCCCGGTTGCCAGCAAATAAAAGCGCGTGCGATAGCGCCGGGGCAACAAGGTTGGGGTTATCCACTCGCCCATATGCACCAATTGGCGCTCGCTATAACCTCCGACACCCACCTCCTCTGCAAGCTCCCTTAGGGCTGCGCGCATGTAGTCTTCAGGCGCAGGGCCGCTCAGGCCCGGGCTTGCCCGCTGCCTATCCTGGGCTTCAAGTGCCCCACCGGGAAACACCCAATGGCCCGGCGCCATGCGAACCTCAGAGGTGCGCTTGGCCAGCAATACCGTTACACCGCTACTCTGGTTGCATGCCATAACAACGCACGCCGATTGTATGAGACCTTCATCTGCCATTTACTGCCTACCTTTTGCCACCCTATTAAAGTGTCTGCCTAAGTTTTACGCACAATGCAGCCCTGCAAAGGCGATTGTTAGCTGCATTTGTGGCGTGTATACGTAAGGCCGGTTAACTTCGGTTGCATTCACCCCCTCAATTCGCTAAAACCCACGGCTACTTCTACGAATGGCTATGGGGCAACGCATTGATCAATCTACAACCACTGGCTGAACCGCTAGCCCAAGGCGCCTTGATCCTAACCCCTAACAATCGCCTTAAAAACAAAGTGTTGCTAGCCTGGGCGAGCCAACAAACCGGGGTGGTGAGCGCTCCGCGAATTCAAAGCCTTTCGGGCTGGATAAACGAGCGCTGGATAAGGCTTCAGCGCAGTGGGGAGCCTGCAGCACTGTGCACTCTGGCCGGCCCACAAATCCGCCGGCAACTGTGGGCGAAAGCCATCCAATCAACGCCCGATGCCGCACCACTTATTCACCCACGGCTACTTATCGATCAGCTCGATCAAGCCTATAGCTACCTGAAGCTCTGGCAAGTGAGCAAAGCGCAATGGGCAGGCTTCGGGCAAACCGCAGAACAGGCACGCCTCAGCCATTGGATTAGCCATGCCGAAACAGAGGCCGCTCGCTTAAACCTGTGTTTTGAAGAGCAGCAGCTTGGTCTACTACTGGCAAACCTTACCAAAAACAGCAGTGAGCAGGCGCCAGGTGAGGCCGTTTACCTGCTCAATTTTGACACCATCACCCCCCTGCATCAGGCGCTACTGGATTGCGCCTTTGGCGAACACCACGGCCTTGAAAGCAATCAAACGCAGGCCGCCCAAAGCCTGCGCACCGTCTGCAAAGATCCCAAACAAGAGCTGCAGGCCTGTGCGCTTTGGGCCAAGGCCCAATTAACTGCAAAGCCCGATCAGCGCATTGCCATCATCGACCCAAACCTGGGCAAAAACCGCGCACGTCTGGAGCGCGCCTTGGCACGGGTATTCGAGCCGCACCACCACCGCCCTGGCACCCAACGCTACACCATGCCCTTTAACTTCTCTGCCGGAACGCCGCTGGCCCAATGCCCGCTGGTGCACCAATTGCTGGCCTGCCTGCGCTGGCCAAAGACACCGGCCCAAGCCAGTAGTTGGCTTAACAGCCCGTTTATCGGTTTTGATGGCGACACGGGCCTGCGCCATTGGCTTACCAGCTATCTGCTGGAAACGGCCACACCCGAGATCACACTCCAACTGCTGGCGCGCGGCCTTGAACGCTTTGCAGCCGGTCGCCCAGACAACAGCCAAACACCCATACGGCCTTGGGCGGGCCTGCTCCAAAGCCTGCAGGATTTGCCCATCAAAGCCACGGGCAGCCAATGGGCCAATCACTTCACCAGCTTGATTCACAGCCTCAACTGGCCGGGGCCAAGGGTGCTTGATTCAGAGGAACACCAGCAAGCCAACCAGCTGTTGGATTGCCTGCTGCAATTGCGCGAGGCCGATTTACTGGAAAGCCCACTCACCAGTAGCGAGGCCGCCCACTGGCTGAGCGAGGTGGCCAGCCGCCAGCCGTTCCAACCGCAAACCCCTGAATCGCCCCTGCAAATTCTTGGCACCCTGGAATCGGCGGGCTTGAGCTTCGATCAAATTTGGGTGATCGGCATGGACGATACCCAATGGCCGCCACCGGCGGCGCCCAACCCCTTGCTGCCGGCGGCGCTGCAACGGGAGCTGGCAATGCCCCATGCCTCGGCCGAGCGAGAGCTGGCATTTTGCCAAAGCCTGACCCGAAACTTCCTATGTGCGGCACACACGGTGATTTTCAGCCATCCCGCGCGCGACGGCGACCGCGAGCTGCATACCAGCCCGCTGATTGCCCACCTTGAACCCATGCCGGCACCCGCAATTGCAGAGCCCGAACAACCTCAAGGCCCACTAGAGTGGATCAGTACCGCACAAGCACCGGCAGTGAGTGCGGCAGAACTGCCCCGCCTGCGCGGCGGTAGCGGCATGTTAAGCCGGCAGGCCCGCTGCCCGCTGGCGGCGTTTTTTGCGCTGCGCCTGGGGGCGCGGCGTAAAGAGCCGGCAACGCCTGGGTTAAACGCGCTGGAGCGCGGCCAATTGCTGCACCAAACACTCTTTTATTTCTGGCGTGCAGGCCCAGACCTCACGACACAAAGCCCCGAGGCCCGCGCCCAAGCACTGCAAGCAGCCCTCGATGCCGCCTTTGCAGAGCTTCCCGAGTACTTGGGCAAGCGCTTCATTGCCCTTGAGCGCGAGCGGCTGGAATACCTGCTCGCGCCCTGGTTTGAATACGAGCGCCTGCGGCCCGCATTTTCCATTGCCGGCCTCGAGCAAGCACTGGAATTCAGCATTGGCGGGCTCCCCTTAAAGCTCCAGCTCGACAGACTCGACCAAATTGGCGACCAACAATTGCTCATCGACTACAAAAGCGGCGTTACTCACATTAACAAGTGGCTGGGCCCACGGCCGGAAGAACCCCAGCTACCGCTCTACGCCGTAGCACTCACCCAAGCGGGCGAAAACGTGCAGGGCATTGCCTTCGCCGAGCTACGCCAGGCCCGCCAGCTACTGCAAGGCATTGGCAACCCGGCGCTGGCACCAGGACTTAAGGCACCCAACGATAAAACCATAGGCCTTGAAAGCTGGCAGGCCCTGCTTGCCCATTGGCAGCAAGCGCTAGAAGGCCTTGCCCAAGAGCTGTTGAACGGCCATACAGAGCTGCAGTTTTCCAGCCTGCAAAGCCGACAGTACCTGGCTGAATTTGCGACCTTGTTGCGCACCGACGAGCAACAACAAATCAGCCTGATGGAGCAAGCCCAATGAGCACACCCGTTGATGCCAAGGTGCGCGCCCAAGCGCTGGATATCCACCGGTCTTTTGCCGTTTCAGCCCCGGCAGGCTCGGGTAAAACAGGCCTGCTGACCCAACGTGTGTTGGCACTGCTCACCACCTGTGAGGCCCCCGAAGAGCTGCTGGCCATCACCTTCACCCGCAAGGCCGCCGGTGAAATGCGCGACCGCATCACCGCCGCGCTGGCCCAGGCAAAACACCAGCCACGCCCGGAAAGTGCCCACGAGGCCACCACCTGGGAGCTGGCACAAAAGGTCTTAAGCCGCGATGCAGAACTGGGTTGGTCACTGATTGAGAGCCCGAACCGCCTGCGCATTCAAACCATTGATGGGCTGTCGCGCCAGATTGCCAAACAGCTGCCCTTCGCCTCGGGTATGGGCAGCCTGCCCGAGCCCAGCGAGCAACCCGAGCCGCTATACCGGGCGGCCATATTGGCGCTGTACCAAAAACTAGAAACCCAGCACCCCATCGCCGAGCACCTGGCCACATTGCTGCTGGAGCTCGACAATCGCTACGACACCTTCGAAAGCCTGTTGTTGTCGCTGCTGGCCCAGCGCGACCAATGGCTGGGGCTCACACTGGCAAGCCGCTCGGACGGCGCCAAAGGCTTCCTAGAGGAAAGCCTAAAGTCTTTAGTAATCAAAGAGCTAGACGCGGTTTATCAAGTACTACGCGAAGAAGGGGCAAACCTTTGTGAGCTGGCCCGCTACAGCGCGGCCAATTTAACGGCCGATGCAGAACTTGCCGAAAAGCAAAGCCCGTTGATGCAGCTAGGTGAACTGCATGCCCTGCCTCGGGATTTTACAGGCGCGGCCCTCCCCCAAAGCCTTGGCCATTATCAGGCGCTGACCCACCTGCTGCTCACCAACGGCAAAGACGGGCAATGGCGCAAGCGACTGGATAAATCCATGGGCTTCCCCACGGAGCGGGCGCCTGAAGTCACCAAGGCAAGTGCCAAGGCCTACAAAGAGCGGCTGAGCGAGCTAATTGGCAGGCTCGGCCAACACAGCCAATTGCTGGCGCAGCTGCAGGTGGTGCGGGCCCTGCCGGCACCGCACTATGCCGATCACCAATGGCGCCTGCTGGAAGCCTTAACCCAAGTGTTACCGCACCTGGCCGCCGAGCTCACTCTGGTATTTAGCCGCGAGGGCTGCAGCGATTTTATTGATACCGCCCAGGCGGC
This sequence comes from Simiduia sp. 21SJ11W-1, assembly GCF_024138675.1. Taxonomy (NCBI): domain Bacteria; kingdom Pseudomonadati; phylum Pseudomonadota; class Gammaproteobacteria; order Cellvibrionales; family Cellvibrionaceae; genus Simiduia; species Simiduia sp. 21SJ11W-1. Next base: position 2,080,574 of record NZ_CP090959.1, read on the forward strand.
GCTCATCGCCCTTGGCCAACTTGATGAGCCCTCAGAGCTGGCCCTGCGACTTGATTACCACATACGCCACATACTCATTGATGAATTTCAGGATACCTCGGTACCCCAGCGACAGCTTATTGAGCACCTCACCGCCGGCTGGGAGCCCGGTGATGGCCGCACCCTGTTCATCGTGGGCGACGGCATGCAATCGTGCTATGGCTTTCGCAATGCCAAGGTGGGGATCTTCCTGCAGGCCCGCGAGCAAGGTATTGGCGATGTGCCCCTTACGCCTCTCGATTTACAGGTGAATTTCCGCAGCCAACAAGGCGTAGTGGATTGGGTTAATACCCATTTTCAGGCGGCCTTTCCCGCCCGGGATGACGTCACCCGAGGCCAGGTACGCTACCAGCCAAGCATTGCGGCACGCCCGCCCCTTGAGGGCCAGGCCGTGCAGCTCACCCTGCTTGCCCAAGACGCAGACCAAGACAATCTCGACCCGAACGAGGCCGAAGCCCAGGCGGTGCTGGAGCTCATTGGGCAGTTGCGCAAGCAAAACCCGGAGCACAGCATTGCATTGCTGGCCCGCAACCGTAGCCACCTGCGTGCCAGCCTGAGGCTGCTTGATCAGGCCGGGCTCCGCTATCAGGCCACCGAGCTCGACAACCTCAGCAATCGCATGGCCATTCAGGATTTGATGTCACTGTTAAGGGCGCTGCTGGACCCAACCGACCGCATCAGCTGGCTGGCGCTGCTGCGCGCGCCCTGGTGCGGCCTGGGCAATGCAGACCTGCACACCCTGATTCAAGGCCCGCCTGCAACCCCCCTTGCCGACGGCCGCCCCAGCATATGGGCGCAGTTGCAGGCGGCACGGGCGCAATCTAACTTAAGCACCGAAGGCCAGGCCTGCCTGAACCGCACCGTAGATACACTCGAACAGGTATTGGCAAGCCAGGGCCGCAAACCCCTGCGCGATTGGCTGGAGGGTTGCTGGCAGGCCCTTGGGGGTGCCCATAGCCTGCTTGATGTGAGCGATTTGGCCAATGCACAGGCATTTTTTGACCTGCTGGAAGCCCATACCGACGGCGCCACGGTGCGCGACTGGCAAACCTTTACCGATGCAGTAGCGCGCCTGTACGCCGCCCCCGCCACCGATGCAGACCCCAGGCTGCAAGTCATGACCATTCACAAATCCAAGGGGTTGGAGTTTGATCAGGTAATTATTCCGGGCCTGCACAGGCTACCCCGCGCCGACAGCCGCGAGCTGCTACTGTGGCTTGATCAAATTGATGAACAGGGCAATCAGCAAGTGTTGATGAGCCCGCTTTCCAACCGTGAAGAAAGCGATCTCTACCAGTTTATTCAACGGGAAAAAGCCGAGCGCACAAGGGCCGAGGCCACCCGGCTCTTCTACGTGGGCGCCACGCGCGCAGTAAAGCAGCTGCACTTGTTTGCCTGCGTTAAACGCAAAGACGGAGAACTACAGCCGCCCGCCAAAAACGCGCTGTTGGCCTGCATTTGGGAGACTTGCGTGGAAACGGCCAGAGTGCGCACTATCACCGGGCAAGGGCGCGCGCCCTATTCGCCACTTATCGGCGCCAACCGCATACGCAGGCTCGCGCCCAGCTGGCAATGGGTTGAGCCCACCGCCGAGGCGCCACTTGGGGCTTATCGCGGCAAAACCAGTGCGCCTGTCACACGGGAAAACCCGCTCAACCGGCCGGATTTGTTGCCGCTGTACGACGCCGACCGGCGCGCTATTGGCATTGCCTTACATGCTGAAATCCAATATTGCACCGAACAGGCCATCCTGCCGGATGAGAACTTTGTAAACCGCCAGCAAGCGCGCATTACCGCACAGCTGCGCGCAGCCCTTGTGCAGCAGCCCGAGGCCGGTAGCCACACAGTCTGTGAGGCGCTGCTGTTAATGGCACAGTCTGACACCGGCCGCTGGTTGCTCAACCCCAACCACGCCCACAGTGCTACAGAGCTCGCGCTCTGGGAGCCCAAAGCCCAGGGCGCCAAACAATGGGTAATAGACAGAACCTTTGTGGATCAGGGTGTGCGCTGGGTAATTGATTACAAAAGCAGCCTGCCGGGCACAAACCAAACGCTAGGCGAATTCGCTGCAGAACAGGCAACCCGCTACCAGGGCCAACTGATGACCTACGCGCGGCTGGCGCGCCAATTGGGGCCAGAGGCCGTGAAGGTGGCGCTTTATTTCCCGCTTTGCGACCACTTTCAGCCAGTTGATATAGCATAAATAGCGATATTACAGGCCCATAACTAACTTTTATTCCAAAACCTTGGCAAGTGCCTTAAAAAATCCCGTAGAATGGCCGACCGCTCACCATATTGAAAGAAAGAGATACATGCTCCATGACTAACCGCGCAGTTGACGACTTGAATGTCGTATCCCAGGAAATCCTGATTTCGCCGGACGCCCTGAAAACCGAGCTGCCGTTAACGGAAACGGCTCTGAAATCTGTCACCGAAGGCCGGCAGACCATCCGCAACATCCTCGATCGCAAAGATCACCGGGTGTTTGTGGTTATTGGCCCCTGCTCCATCCACGATGTGGATGCCGCCCTCGATTATGCCCGGCGCCTGAAAAAGCTCGCCGACGAGGTGTCGGACACCTTGTATGTGGTGATGCGCGTGTATTTTGAAAAGCCCCGTACCACCGTGGGCTGGAAAGGCCTGATTAACGACCCCTACCTGAACGATTCCTTCAAGATTCAGGAAGGCCTGCACATCGGCCGTAAACTACTTTTGGATGTTGCCGAAATGGGCCTGCCCACGGCAACGGAAGCACTCGACCCCATCTCGCCACAGTACCTGCAAGATCTGATCAGCTGGTCGGCCATTGGGGCCCGCACCACCGAAAGCCAAACCCACCGCGAAATGGCCTCGGGCCTGTCTTCGGCTGTTGGCTTCAAGAACGGCACCGATGGCTCACTCACCGTTGCCATTAATGCCCTGCAATCGGTGGCCAACCCGCACCGCTTTTTGGGCATTAACGAAAACGGCCAGGTGTCGATCATTCACACTGCCGGCAATGCCTACGGCCATGTGGTTCTGCGCGGCGGCAACGACAAGCCAAACTACGACTCGGTCAGCGTTGCCATGTGCGAAAAAGAGCTGGCGGCGGCAAAGATTGCGCCCAACATTATGGTCGACTGCAGCCATGCCAACTCCAACAAGAAGCACGATTTGCAACCGCTGGTGTTAGACAACATTGCCAACCAGATACTGGAAGGCAACAAGTCCATCATTGGGGTAATGATCGAAAGCAACATTGGCGCAGGCAACCAGAAGATGACTGCCGACAAGGCAGACCTACAGTACGGGGTATCCATTACCGATGCCTGCATCGACTGGGAAACCACCGAGCAGTGCCTGCGCGATATGCGCAATAAAATCAAAGACATACTGCCAAATCGTTAAGTAAATTCTTAATACAATTGGCAGCCTAGAGCAACAAAAAAGGCGGGTTAACTACCCGCCTTTTTTAATGTTTGCGCGATCGGGGTAGCTACGCCCAATCAGTAATAGGCATTACTCTTGTCTGTGTGGTCGGTCATGTCGCGCACGCCCTTAAGCTCTGGGATCTTGCCCACCAGTGTTTTCTCAACGCCCTCTTTCAGGGTGATGTCTACCGCGCTGCAGCCCTGACAGCCGCCGCCGAACTTCAGCACCGCGTACATGTCGTCGCTTATGTGAGACAGACTTACCACGCCACCATGGGAGGCAAGGCCCGGATTTACCTCGTTGTAGAGCACGTAGTTGATCTTGTCTTCCAAGGGGCTATCGTCAGAGATCTTGGGCATTTTTGAATTGGGGGCACGAATGGTGAGCTGGCCGCCCATTTTATCTGGTGAATAGTCCACCTTGGCCTCATCCAGGTATGGCAGCGAGCGCTCTTCGAAGTAGGCGGTAAAGCCTTCATACTCAACAGGCACGTCGGCATCGCGGTCGTCGCCCGGGCGCGAGTAGGCGATACAGGTTTCGGCCTGCGGCGTTCCGGGGCTAGACACAAACATGCGAATGGCAATGCCGGGGGTGTTCTGCTTTTCGAGCAGTTCGCGCAAATACTTCTGAGCAGATTCCGTAATGTTGACGTTTACCATCTGAGTGTCGAGCCCTTTACGTTGATTACCTGATTGAAACAGTCGGGTATTCTAAACAATCGGCACGCAAAGCAAAACAACCATTTGAAATTCAGGGGCATTTCAGAAATTCATTGCGCCGCTAGCCCTTTGGTGGCGGTTTTCTGGTAGAATCCCAACCTACATCAAAATATTTTGATATAGATAATTTATCCTAGTCACACTGCGGAAACACCATGCCTGCTAATAGATCTGTCCTACTACGTGAAGCACTTAAAGACCGAATCCTCGTTTTGGACGGAGGCATGGGCACGCTTATTCAATCCCATAAGCTGCAAGAAGCCGATTACCGCGGCGAGCGCTTTGCCGACTACACACAGGATCTGGCAGGCAATAACGACCTGCTAAGCCTCACCCAGCCAGACATCATTGGCGATATTCACAAGGCCTACTTTGAAGCCGGTGCAGACATAATTGAAACCAACACCTTCAACGCCACCCAAATCTCCCAGGCAGACTATGGCCTGGAGGCACTGGTTTGGGAGCTCAATCAGGGTGCAGCCGCGCTCGCGCGCCGCATTGCCGATGAATTTACCGCCAAAAACCCGGCCAAACCGCGCTTTGTAGCAGGTGTATTGGGGCCAACTTCGCGCACCTGCTCTATTTCGCCGGATGTAAACGACCCGGGCGCGCGCAACGTCACCTTTGATGAACTGGTTGAAAACTACCTGGAGGCCACCGACGGCCTGGTAAAAGGTGGGGCCGATATTATTTTGATAGAAACCATCTTCGATACCTTAAACGCCAAAGCCGCGGTATTTGCCGTAAAAACCTATTTCGACCGCGAAGGCCTTGAACTGCCCATTATGATCTCGGGCACCATTACCGATGCCTCGGGGCGCACCCTTTCAGGCCAGACCACCGAGGCCTTTTACAACTCGCTGGCCCACGCCAGGCCGCTATCAATCGGCCTTAACTGCGCCCTCGGCGCCAAAGAGCTGCGGCCCTACGTAAAGGAACTCTCACGGGTGGCCAACTGCCTGGTATCGGCACACCCCAATGCCGGCCTGCCCAACGAGTTTGGCGAATACGATGAAACGCCGGAAGAAATGGTGGCCGTGGTTGAAGAGTTTGCCGCCAGCGGCTTTTTAAACATTATTGGCGGTTGTTGCGGCACCTCGCCTGCGCACATTCAGGCCATTGCGCGCGCCGTTGCGAAATACCCGCCACGCGCCCTGCCCGACATAGAGCCCGCCTGCCGGCTGGCGGGGCTTGAGCCCTTTAACATCACTCGCGATTCACTGTTTGTGAACGTGGGCGAGCGCTGTAACGTGACGGGCTCGGCCAAGTTCAAGCGCCTGATTGTTGACGAGGATTACAACACTGCACTGGAAGTGGCGCTTGAGCAGGTGCAAAACGGCGCGCAGGTGATCGACATCAACATGGACGAAGGCATGCTCGATGCCCAGGCCGCTATGGTGCGCTTTCTGAACCTGATAGCCGGCGAGCCGGATATCGCGCGGGTGCCCATCATGGTGGATTCCTCCAAGTGGGAAATCATAGAAGCCGGCCTTAAATGCGTGCAGGGCAAGCCACTGGTGAACTCCATCAGCCTGAAAGAAGGCGAAGCCGAGTTTATAGAGCGCGCTAACCTTTGCCGCCTGTACGGCGCAGCCGTAGTGGTCATGGCCTTTGATGAACAGGGCCAGGCCGATACCGCCGAGCGCAAAATCGAGATTTGCCAGCGCTCCTACGACGTGCTGGTAAACAAAGTGGGCTTCCCGCCGGAAGACATCATCTTCGACCCGAACATCTTCGCGGTGGCCACAGGTATTGAAGAACACAACAACTACGCAGTAGATTTCATTAACGCCACCCGCTGGATTCGCCAAAATCTACCCCACGCAGGGGTTTCGGGCGGCGTGTCGAATGTGTCTTTCTCGTTCCGGGGTAATAACCCGGTGCGCGAGGCCATTCACTCGGTGTTCTTGTACCACGCCATCCAGGGGGGCCTGAACATGGGCATTGTGAATGCCGGCCAGCTGGCGGTGTATGACGACCTGCCAAAAGAGCTGCGCGACACCGTTGAAGATGTAATCCTCAACCGCACGCCCGAGGCCACCGAGGCCCTGCTGGCCATTGCCGACAAATACAAAGGCGATGGCAGCGCAGGCCCCAAAAAAGAAGACCTCGCCTGGCGCGAACTGCCTATCAACAAGCGCATAGAGCACTCATTGGTAAAAGGCATTTCGGCGTTTATTGAAGAAGACACAGAGCTCGCCCGCCAAGCCGCCACCAAGCCCATTGATGTAATTGAAGGGCCCTTGATGGATGGCATGAATGTGGTAGGCGACCTGTTCGGCGCCGGTAAAATGTTCCTGCCGCAAGTGGTGAAGTCAGCCCGCGTGATGAAGCAGGCAGTGGCCTACCTCAACCCCTACATTGAGGCCGAGAAACAGGTGGGCGCCAAGCCCAACGGCAAAATTCTCATGGCCACCGTAAAAGGCGACGTACACGACATCGGCAAAAACATCGTGGGCGTGGTATTGCAGTGCAATAACTTCGAAGTGGTTGACCTGGGCGTAATGGTGCCCTGCGAGAAGATTTTGCAAACCGCGCTGGATGAAAAGTGCGACATTATCGGCCTGTCTGGCCTGATTACGCCTTCACTGGATGAAATGGTCACCGTGGCCCGAGAAATGGAGCGCCAGGGCATCAACCTGCCCTTGATGATTGGCGGCGCCACCACCTCTAAAGCCCACACAGCCGTTAAGATCGAGCCGCAGTTCAAGCGCGACCAAGTGGTATACGTGGCCGATGCCTCCCGCGCCGTGGGCATTGCCAGCCAGCTGCTCTCGGATGAGCACAAGCCAAAACTCGTAGAGAAGGTAAAGGCCGAGTACGAAGCGGTGCGAATCCGCAACGCCGGGCGCAAGGCCCGTGGCACGGTACTGCCCTACCCGGATGCCGTTAATGCAGGCCTGAAGCTCGACTGGGACACCTACACCCCGCCCGTGCCCGCCTTTACCGGTACCCGCATATTCGATGACTATCCGCTTAAAGAGCTTATTGAAACCATCGACTGGACGCCCTTTTTCATCAGCTGGGATTTGGCCGGCAAGTACCCGAAGATCCTGCAAGACGAAGTGGTGGGTGAAGCCGCGCGCAACCTCTTTGAAGACGCCCAGGCCATGCTTAAGCGCATCGTGGACGAAAAACTGCTCAAAGCGCGGGCGGTGGTGGGCTTTTGGCCTGCAAATCAGGTAAACAACGACGATATCGCCCTGTTTACCGATGAAAACCGCACCGAAACACAGGCCACCTTGCACCATATTCGCCAGCAAAACAAAAAGCCGGGTGACATTCACCCCAACCTCTCATTGGCAGATTTTGTAGCCCCCGTAGGCCATAAGGACTACGTGGGCGGCTTTGTAGTAACCGCAGGCATTGGCGCCGAGGAACTTGCCAAGGAGTTTGAGGCGGCCCACGATGACTACAGCGCCATTATGGTTAAAGCACTGGCAGACCGGCTTGCAGAGGCCTTTGCCGAGCACATGCACCGCCGGGTGCGCAAGGAATTCTGGGGCTATGCACCCGATGAAAACCTCGCCAACGAAGACCTCATCAAAGAGGCGTACCAAGGCATACGCCCGGCACCCGGCTACCCCGCCTGCCCAGACCACACAGAAAAAGGCACCCTGTTTAAGGTACTCGATGCCACCAATGCCACGGGCGTTGAGCTCACCGAACACTTTGCCATGTACCCGACCGCCGCTGTGTCTGGCTGGTATTTTTCGCACCCCAGCAGCCGCTATTTCAACACCGGCAAAATCAGCAAAGATCAGGTTGAAAGCCTGGCCGCGCGCAAACAAATGCCACTGGCTGATGCAGAGCGCTGGTTGCAGCCGGTACTGGATTACGACCCCCAATAGCCAGCCCCGGAAACCCGGGAGCACCTGTGGCCTGCCGCGCTTGTTGAGTGTTTAACGCTTAACTTGCGCGGCTGTAGCCACGCATGGGTCACCTGCCCCGATTTCAGCAGGCCTGCGCAATAAGGCGTTTTGGCCACCAATTGCCTACTTGAACTGACTCCGCTTTTGCCAACCCTAGAGTCAAACCCGCGGCGGGCGGCCAATGCCGGTGAGTCCACGCTTGCCTTTCCCGTAAGGCTTGTTAGGCTCAAGGCCAACAGTGTGGCCCAACACATTAGCCAACAAACAACTGCAAGGCGCCAAAACCATGCAACCCAAGCCGCAATTAAAGCCCCGCGAAGAAAGTGAAGATTCACGCAAACCCAATGCACTAAGCATCATGCTAAGCACCTTTGCGGCCGCTTTCGGAGTCCAAAGCAAGCGTAATCAGGAGCGGGATTTTAACGGCGGCAACATTTATCACTACATTGCCGCCGGTGTGATTTTTACGCTGATGTTTATCGGGGTGATGGCACTTATCGTGCACACTGTGCTTAAAAATAGCGGTCTGTAATAAGCATTATTTCCATTGCAATAATTGACAACGAAATAATACCAGAAGCAACTACAAGCTAATCAAAGGGTTTAGCTGGTTTGGCGCCACAAATTACCTGCCTCTATACCACCGGCTCGCAGCATTTTCACAAGGCTGCCGCGCAGGCCCCGAAACTCTGTGGAAGGCAACTCCGAAAGAAACTCTGCCTGATGGGTTTCAGCCATTTTGTTCAGCGCTTTTACCAGTGTGTGGGCGCTCTCGGTAAGGTGCAATTTCACTACCCGTCTATCAAGGCCGTCGTGCTCGCGCTGCACCAGATCCTGGCGCTCTAGCCTATCTAACATGCGGGTTACCGTGGAGCGATCAGCGCCAATATGCTCAGCAACCTGGGCGGGCGTTTTGGCCAAGCCGTGATGCATTACATTGAGTGCTGCCCACTGTTGCCAGCTAAGGCCGTGGGTTTTTAATTGCTGGTTTAGCCGATCTTGCATCTGTTGGGCCAGGCGGCTTATCCAGAACGCGAAACTGTTGTGTAGATGAAAATCCTTCTCACTCATAGCAAACGACAACCTATGAAGGGCAAAATTAGGTAGGCCGCCTATGATGCCTGAGCGGGCCTTGGTGTCTAGCACTGCAATGCAATTCTGCGCGCCCTGCACGCTCGGCCCTAATGAATCCGCCGCGCCAAAGGTATATAAGCAGTCATCCGGCCTTAATGGGAACCCTCATGGCGGGTATAGAGTCTCCTAGCGGGCGTGATACTGCTATGGGTACTGTGGTCACTCACCGCGCTTTCCAGAACCTGACAAGGCTCAGGCTGGCAGCTCGCAGACCTCATCAGCGTCACTGGCATGCCCAACAACCGGGCAGGCCGCTAGCGGGGGCCAAAAACGCGAAAACCAGAGCAAGCTCTGGTTTTCTACGTTCCCATTCAAGCAAATTGCATCAAGCATATTGCGCTCGCTGGAATACTCTGGCCGCGCAATCCATCGCAGCGATTCTGCCTATTGGCCGCTTACCCAGAAGACGCAGGTGGCTACAAAAATGGCGATAAGTGCCATTGCAGCTATGGCGTCCGCCATACTGTCACCCTGTTCTTGCATTTGGATATCATCGTGCATGGTACTGCTCCTCTGTTATTTTTTTTGGGGAGAACGTGAGCGTTTATTCGCTACGCACTGATTTTAACCACACTATAAAGCAAGGAATCAAGCGCTAAACCCTTTCTTATTCCAAATATATATTACGATAGCGCAAACAATTAGTATCAAGCTGCACTTGGGCTTGGTAATCTCGCCGCCGCGTCACTCTCATGAGTTGCCGCTAGGCCTTTAAAGACAGGGGCTTAGCTCGATTCAATGAATGAACTGAGGTATCCTGCCGAGCCCTTGTAGCGCCAGCAGGCGACCTGCAGTAAATAACCCTGCGCTATATAGCGCAATGTAAGGTATTTGAACTTCATGTACGTTTACGACTCCTACGATCACCACATCGTGCGCGAGCGCGTCGCTCAATTCCGCCGTCAAACGGAACGCTATTTAGCCGGCGACCTGACCGACGAAGAATTCCTGCCCTTGCGGTTGCAAAATGGCCTCTATATACAGCGCGTAGCCCCCATGCTCCGCATTGCTGTGCCCTACGGCCTGCTGAGCAGCCGTCAGCTGCGCAAGCTGGCCCACATTACCCGTGAATACGACAAGGGCTATGCGCACTTCACAACCCGCCAGAACATCCAGTTAAACTGGCCCCAGCTTGCCGAGGTGCCAGACATCCTCGAAGAACTGGCCGAAGTGGAAATGCACGCCATTCAAACCAGCGGCAATTGCATTCGCAATGTGACCTCTGACCAGTTTGCAGGTGTAGCGCCCGACGAAATCACAGACCCACGCCCCTACTGCGAGATTATCCGCCAGTGGTCTACCTTCCATCCGGAATTCGCCTTTTTGCCGCGCAAGTTCAAAATTGCGGTGTGCGGCTCTGAGCAAGACCGCGCGGCCATTCTGGTGCACGACATCGGCCTGCAGCTGGTGGTAAATGACGCCGGCGAAACAGGCTTTAAGGTGTATGTGGGCGGCGGTTTGGGGCGCACCCCTATTATCGGCAGCCTGATTCGCGAATTCCTGCCAGAGGCAGATTTGCTCTCCTACCTGGAGGCCATCTTGCGGGTGTATAACCTGCTGGGCCGGCGCGACAACAAATTCAAGGCGCGCATCAAGATTCTGGTTAAAGCCACAGGCCCCGAGGCCTTCGCAGATAAGGTAGAACAGGAGTGGGCACAGATTCGCGCGGGCGAAACCACTCTCACCCAGGAAGAAATTGCCCGGGCGAAATCCTTCTTTACCCTGCCCGCCTATCAAGCAGACGCAGCACAGGATCTAACCAGCCTCAAGGCCGAGCACAAAGCCTTTGCGCGCTGGCTTGAGCGCAACGTGCGCAGCCACAAGCAGCCCGGCTACAAAGCCGTTAACTTGTCGCTCAAACCCACGGGCGTGGCCCCTGGCGATGTGACCGACCAACAGCTGGAGGCCATTGCCGAGCTTGCCGATACCTACAGCTTCGGTGAAGTGCGCGCCACCCACGAGCAAAACGTGGTACTGGCAGATGTGCGCGAGAAAGATTTGTTCGACGTTTGGCAAAAGGCCAAGGCCAACGGCTTTGCCACGCCGAACATCGGCACCTTAACCGATATGATTTGTTGCCCTGGCGGCGACTTCTGTTCGCTGGCCAATGCCAAATCCATCCCCATTGCCGAGGCCATCCAGCGCCGCTTTGACGACATGGATTACCTCTACGATCTGGGTGACCTCACGCTTAACATCTCTGGCTGCATGAACGCCTGTGGCCACCACCACGTAGGCCACATCGGCATTTTAGGTGTTGATAAAAAAGGCGAGGAGTTCTATCAGGTCCAGCTGGGCGGCTCGGCCAGCAACGATGCCTCTTTAGGCACTGTGCTTGGCCCGTCCTTCGGACGTGATGATGTACCCGATGTTGTACAAAAAATCCTGGATGTCTATGTAGAGAAACGCCAGCCCGAAGAGCTGTTTCTAGACACCTACCGCCGCATTGGTGTGCAACCTTTCAAGGAGCGTATTTATGCCAAAGCTAGTTAAAGATGGCGCCATTGCAGAATGCAGCCGCCAGTTTCTTGCCAAAGACGCCACCCTTGATGCCATCACCGGCAGCACCGATGTAGTGCCGCTGGCACTCTGGCTGGCTCAAAAAGAGGCGCTCACCAGCCGTGGTATTGATGCAGTTTGGGTAGACACAGACGAAACTGTGGATGAGCTGCGCGACAGCCTCAACCAACTCACGCTGGTTGCCGTGCATTTTCCCGCCTTTGCTGATGGTCGTGGCTTTTCGCTGGGCCGGCTCGTGCGCGAGCGCTTTGCCTTTAACGGCGAGATTCGCGCCTTTGGCAATGTGATTCAGGATCAAGCGCATTTCCTGAAGCGCTGCGGCTTTAACGCCATGGACTTCCGTGCAGGCACCAATCTTGAAAGCGCTATTCAATCGCTGATGGACTTCAGCGAGCACTATCAGGCAGCCGTAGATCAGCCCAAGCCGTTGTTTCGGCGCAGAGCCAGCTAATCAACCTACCCAATGCCCGCCATAGCGGGCATTTTTATGCCTGCTAAACAGCAACGCACGCGTGCGGCACCTTAAAACCACCGCCTTATTCGTCAGTGGTACAGTTCTTGATTACACTGTTAGCCAAGAGGAGTGATTTATGGCTGACCCCACCCTGTTTCAATCGTTTTTCATGATTTTCACTGGCGCAGCACTGGTGGCGACCATTGCCCTTTATGGTCGCCAGCCATTGCTCGTTGCCTATATTTTACTGGGCATGGCGCTGGGGCCCTTTGGTTTTCAACTTATTACCAATGTTGAATTAATCAGTGAAATATCGCGGGTGGGCATTGTATTTCTATTATTTTTGCTCGGCTTGGATATGCAGCCCAAGGCGCTATTTTCCGTATTAAAGCAAGCAACGCACATAGGCATTATCAGCTCGGCACTCTTTGCCATTGCAGGCTACGCCATTGGCTGGCTATTTGGCTTCAGCCACCTTGAGAATCTGATTATTGGTATGGCGATGATGTTTTCATCCACCATCATTGGCATTAAATTGCTGCCCACCACAGTACTGCATCACAAACACACTGGCGACTTAATGGTAGGCCTGCTGCTGCTACAGGATTTTCTGGCCATTGTTTGCCTGATGGTGCTGCTCAGTGGTGACCTTGGCAAGGTAGACCTGCCCACCCTTGGCAAAACCTTTTTGGCGCTGCCCCTGGTTGCCGTCGCAGCCTGGCTGTTTGTGAAATGGGTATTGTTAAAGCTCATCCAAACCTTCGACCGCTTTCACGAATATATATTTCTGTTAGCCATCGGCTGGTGCATGGGCATGGCGGAGCTCTCCGAATATTTGGGGCTATCGGCAGAAATTGGTGCCTTTATTGCCGGAATTACCCTGGCCACCAGCCCAATCTCACAATACATTGCCATTAGTTTGAAGCCCTTAAGGGATTTCTTTTTGATTATCTTTTTCTTTTCTATTGGTGCGCGCTTTAATCTAGACCTGCTACCGGATGTGGCTCTGAGCGCTACCGTCATGGCGGCAACTGTACTGATACTAAAACCTGTAACCTACCGTTTTTTATTGCACCGCCAAAGCGAACAAGACCATCTGGCCTGGGATATCGGCTTTCGCTTGGGCCAGATCAGTGAATTCAGCTTATTAATTGCATTCGTCGCAGTCAACGCATCGCTCATTGGCGAAAAAGCCTCAACGCTGATCCAGGCAACGGCCATCATTACCTTTTTGGTATCGAGCTACATTGTGGTATTTAACTACCCCAACCCCATTGCGGTGTCAGACAAACTTCGACGCGATTAAGCAACAAGAATAAAATTAATGGCAGGTAACGCAGCCGGACAATGCGCGCTCAATGAGCGCCCGAAAAATAGCGACAGACTTGCTTTCGAAAGGAAGCGCGCCGGCTGGCGGCGCGCAAGAATTAAGCGGAAAAACGCTGGGTAAGTGTTTGCCAGGCTTTGGTAAACACGCGGTCGAAGGCTGTTTCTGCGGCCAGCCCCAACTTTTGCGGTAAACTTTTGGGCTGCTCGTAACGCAACTCAAACACCTGGGCATCGGCATATTGGGCAGTAATGTATTCATCGCTGGTTTTTATGTCATCCACCAGCAGGTTATCGATTGCCTGCTGGCCAAACCACACTTCACCGGTGGCCACTTTTTCCACATCCACCTTTTCACGGTGCACGCTGATAAAGCGTTTAAACAAGCCGTGTACATCTTCCAGCTCATCCAGAAACTTCTGGCGGCCCTTATCGGTGTTCTCACCGAACATGGTCAGCGTGCGCTTGTACTCACCGGCGGTAAGCAGCTCGAAGTCTATGTCGTTCTTTTTGAGCAGCCGGTGGAAATTTGGCATTTGTGCCACCACCCCGATTGAGCCCACAATGGCAAAGGGTGCCGCCAGTATTTTATTGGCCACACAGGCCATCATGTAGCCGCCGCTGGCAGCCACTTTATCCACACATACCGTAAGGCTAATGCCTGCATCAGTAATGCGCTTGAGCTGGCTGGCCGCCAGGCCGTAGCTATGCACCATTCCCCCACCGCTTTCAAGGCGTACCACCACCTCGTCGCCAGCTTTGGCAACCGACAACAACGCCGTAATTTCCTCGCGCAGCGCCTCTGTAGCCGAGGCGCGGATATCGCCTTCAAAATCCACCACAAACACGCGTTTGGGCGCAGCCTGCTCGGCTTGCTGCTCATCTTTGCGGGCACCCTTCTTGCGTTTGGCTTCAAGCTTTTGTTTCTTCTTTTCTGCCTTTTGCAGCGCCTTGTATTCGGCCTCGTCTAACAGTGCCGATTGCATCATGTCTTTAACGTCGTCGTAGTGATCGTTCAAGCGCCGAACTTCTACCTCGCCGTCCGGGTCTTTTTTACCGCGGGCTCCGGCAGATACCAGCAAGCCGATTACAATACCAAGGGCCACGACTAAGGTGACGGTTTTGGCCAAGAACAGGCCGTATTCCATTAAAAATTCCAAAAAACTTCCTCTAGATTCCAGGTAAAAATTTTACTGCCAGCGCTGCACAGCTTGTTTGGCCGGATCGTTGATTGGCTTGCCCACCAAACCCGAGCTGGTGAGTGCTATTGAATAAATCGCACCATCAGCCATGGGTAAAAACGTGGCGCTGCCATACTGTGCCTGCATGGGCAACCAATCATTGGCGCTTAACATGAGCGGCCACAAATCCACCCAGCCGTTGTCTTTGGCAAGGTTGTAAATAGTGCGATTATTCTGGCGCTCTTTCTCCAGCGAGTAGTAACGGCCGCCGAGCCTGTCTAGCCGGTAAGCGGGCTTGGCACCCAGGCTTGCCAGCATCATAGGCCAGCGCACAATGCGCGCATCAAGCTGCCATTGATCGCCGGCGATATCAAAGCGGCTTTCCCGGCCATCGTTTTCCAACAACACCGCGCGGAATGATTGCTCGCCCAGGCGCTCAAAGCTTAAGGTTGCAATGGGCTTTTCAGACATCACCTGTTTGTAACCCAGCAGATCTACCGCCAGCAATATCAGCAGCACGCCAATGCCAGCCACCATCAAGCCGGATAAACCTTTTATAAAACCCACCAACCAGGATTTCTCACCCAGCAGCCGCGCAGCCACATACAGCAGGCACAGTCCGCCCACAACAATCAAAGCTGCAATGAGGTAGTAAAACATAGCGTTTCCTTTGCTGTTTTCTAAAAAGGCCCACAAGAAAGGCCGGGCAGACGCCCGGCGCCATCAGGCGCACAATACCCGAACTAGCATACCGAGTCATCCATAGCGGTGCCGGCAATCTTCTACAAATTTGGCGATAAGTTGGCCTGAAAGCGACTGCACAGGCGGTGTGATAGCAGGCAACTGGTTATATTTGAACCACCCCGCTTCGGTTATTTCGTCGTCCTGGAGTTGCAACGCCTGAGGGCCGGCTGCCACACTGGCGCAAAACCCCATCATCAGCTGGCCGGGAAACGGCCAGGGTTGGCTGCCCACATACTCAGGGCGCTCAACTGCCAAACCGACTTCTTCAAGCGCCTCACGCGCCACGGCAGTTTCCAGGCTTTCGCCCGGCTCAACAAAACCTGCGAGCGCGGTAAACATTTGCACACTTGAGCGGCGGTGAACCGCCAGCAGGCATTCATCCCCGCGGGTTATCAATACGATGACACAAGGCGATAAACGGGGGTAGTAACGCAGATTGCAGCCTGAACACAGCATTGCGCGATCATCACTTTGCAACTGGTTTACCGCGCCGCACCGCCCACAATAGCGGTGGGTATCCAGCCAGTTGACAAGCTGTACCGCAGCGCCCGCCATCAAAAATAGCGCCTCTTCGTGCGCCATCAGGATTGACCTGAGCCCCACCCACTCGCAACCGGCAGGTGTGCCAGCGTTGTTACCCACAGGCACTGGCTGGCAAAAACAATCCGTAAACTCACCCGCATCCGATAGCTGCCCCACCTTGAGCGAAGCCAGCAACCCATCGGTGGAGGCTTCGGGCTTATCAACCACCGATGACAAAGCAGAAAACGGGCGATCGAACAACACATTGCCATCGGCGCTTTGCAACACCTGATGACCTTTGACTACAAGCCATCGGGTTGCTGTTGCAGCCTGCGGATGGCTAAGCCCCGGGGTGAACGCCCTCATTGCACCGGGTAGCCCAGGGCCTCCAGGCTTTCTTCGGCAATTTGCAGCACGCTATCATCGGTGTGCTTGTCGGCTTTTGCGGCATCCAGGTAGTACTCAAGGCCAATTACCGCATCGGCAAAGGTTTCCAGCATTTGCTGAAGCATCTCGGGGTGATCGTTATTTAACAGCGCCTCTGCCACAAAGGCCTGGCAGGCAGAGGTAACCCTTGATGCACGGGATAATCCAATCACTCCCATACCACCGCGGATGGTGGCCAAGGTGGTTGATACATTTTTAATATGGCCACGATCAAAGCCGGATTCCGAATAGGAACTCAGCGCGCGCTTGATCATGGCAAGCCCGGCCTCAGCCTCCTGGAATACCAAGGCCTCGGCCTCGTGGAGCTGGTTGCCGGCAATAATATCGCTGCGCGAGCCGCTGTTGATACGCGCCAGCTGATCATCCGACAAATTTTGCGTGCCAAGGCCCGATACGGTGCTTTCCACATACAGCAAGGAATCGGCCACCTCCAGCAGCTCTTTGCTATCGGGTGCATCGCCGGTACTTTTCCAGGCGCTGATTTTGGCGATTTCCGTGCGCAGCGTGTTACTGGCGGTCACCAGACCGACCACGGCCAGAATTTCAGCGATTTTGTTGAGATTGGCAACCAGCTCGTCGTTTTCTTCCGGCGCCCATGAGCCTGCCTGTGAGGCGCGCTCCAAAACGTCTTTTACTGCACTCAGCTCATCTTTTATGACGGCCGCCATGGAGCTGATGGTATTGGCGCTTGGCCCCTTAAGGGCGTCGCGCTCGCGGCGCAGCTCGGCATCGGTATAACCGAGCGCTGTTACCTGGCAATCGGTCAGCAACTTCTGCACCTGGGGATCTTCCGAGTCAGACAGGGCCACCACGTAGAGCAAATCTTTAAGCAGTGCCTCAGCTGGCTCGGAATCCAGGTGGCTTGGGCCCTTTTTCTGCAACTGCTTGAGCTCTCTATCAATGGAGCCCAGCAACAGCTTGCGCACTTTGGTGATTTCCATGCCGTTTTTGGCCATCACACCAATGGTCATGGCACCCAACCACCAAAGTTTACCCAGCGGCCGGCCCCGGCTGATGATATCCAGCCGCTCCAGGGCGCGCTGCATCATGCCGAGCGACGGCTTAACCTGCTTGCCCTGCAATACAGACAACAACCCAACCTGGTACATATGACGTAATCGGCGCGCCAAGGCCGCCAGATCCTCGGCCATTACCGAGGTGGCCTGGCCTGCATTGCCGCGATCGATGGCCACTTTGGCATCAAAAAAATGGCTGTCTTTTAACAAGGGAGCCTTGCGGACCTGGCGCATTTCATTAATGGCGGGAATCAGCAATACCGGCATATTACGCTTGGTTTGCAGTACGTATTCAAGATAGCGAGGCAGAATGAAGAAACTGGAAGTGAGCGTTGAAATGAATTCATCGGCCTCTTCATTGTGGCCGGTGGTGATTTCTTGCGCCAACGCCAGTATTTCCTGCGCCAACAAGTCTGCACCTTTGAGCTGTACAACGCTTAAGGTGCCACTGATCTGCTTGATACCGTCTATGCAACCCTGTAACAAGTCACCGTTCTCGCGGTCTGCCACAAACTGTTCTAGCTTGGCCGCACTGGCCTCAATGGTGGCAAGCAGTTCATCGCGCACCAACTTAAGTGAGGACAAATTGATCGATTGAGTAGTCACGCAAAACCTTCCATTTACAGGGGCATCGGCGGCGCCAGACGCCAAATCATTGAAAACCATCGCACACAGCCAGGGCAGTTAATGGAGGTGTAGCGAACCCCTAGTGCCAATAAATATCACTAACTATAGTATGCCGATTCGATAGGTTGACTATAATCAAGCAATTGCTTCCATTTCGCCAGCGATCTTGTTGAAAATATTGATATTTTTAACAATTTCAGTAGGCTCTTGGGGCCGGAATAACGTGGGTGGAAACGCCAGTCGGGCAACTCTTGGCCAACTACCCCATATAACAACCAACATCAGGAGAATTCAGGCTTAGGCTTGATTGGGAACCCCTATGGCACAATCCATTTCTGCAGCGTTGCTTAAGAATTTCCTTGGGCAAGCGCCCCAGTGGTACAAGATCACGATCATCTGTTTTCTGATCATTAATCCGTTTGTGCTTTATTTCATCACCCCCTTTGTTGCCGGCTGGCTGCTGATTGGCGAGTTCATTTTCACCCTGGCCATGGCACTTAAATGCTACCCCCTGCAACCGGGCGGCTTGCTGGCACTGGAAGCGGCCATATTGGGCCTGGCCGGGCCAGATGCCATCTACCAAGAGGTGCTGGCCAACTTTCAGGTAATTTTGCTGCTGATGTTCATGGTGGCGGGCATCTACTTTATGAAGAGCCTGCTGCTCTTTGTGTTTACCAAGATCCTGGTTTCCATTCGATCAAAAATCCTCCTCTCGCTGCTATTTTCATTTGTAGCGGCAATACTTTCGGCCTTCCTGGATGCACTAACGGTGACCGCTGTACTCATCAGCGTGGCGGTAGGCTTTTATGCGGTCTACCACAAGGTGGCCTCCAACAATAATACCGGCAGCCACAACCATGGCGACGACACAGGCGTAGTGGAGTACCACCGCGAAGACCTGGATCAATTCCGCTCCTTCTTGCGCAGCCTGGTGATGCACGGCGCCGTGGGCACGGCCTTGGGTGGCGTGTGTACTTTGGTGGGCGAGCCTCAGAACCTGCTGATTGCCGAAAAAGCCAACTGGGATTTCGTCACCTTCTTTTTGAAAATGGCACCCATCACCATGCCCACCCTAATAGGCGGTTTGATTTGCTGTGCAGTGCTTGAGAAGCTGGGCTGGTTTGGCTATGGCGCAGAAATTCCCGAAAATGTGCGCAAGGTGCTAAAAGAATATTCCGATGAAATGGATAAAAACCGCACTAAAACAGAAAAAGCCGAGCTGATTATTCAAGCCATCGGTGCACTGGTGCTGGTATTCGCCCTGGCCTTCCACATTGCCGAAGTAGGCCTGGTGGGCCTGATGATTATTGTATTGCTCACCTCCTTTAACGGCATTATCGACGAGCATCAAATTGGCCACGCCTTTGAAGAGGCACTGCCTTTCACCTCGCTGCTGGTAGTGTTTTTTGCGGTGGTTGCCGTTATTCACGAGCAACATCTGTTTTCGCCTATTACCAATTGGGTGCTGGCGCTGGAAACCAGCCAACAACCCCCCATGCTGTTTATTGCCAACGGCGTGTTATCGATGATCAGCGATAACGTGTTTGTGGCCACGGTGTACATCAATGAAGTGAAAAGCGCCCTGGACGCCGGCGCCATAGACAGGGCCCACTTTGAAACCCTGGCCATTGCCATTAACACCGGCACCAACCTGCCAAGTGTTGCCACACCAAACGGCCAGGCAGCATTCCTGTTCCTGCTGACCTCAGCCCTGGCTCCGTTAATTCGCCTCTCTTACGGACGCATGGTACTTATGGCGCTGCCCTACACCCTCGTACTGGGCGGCCTTGGATTGTATTTTGTAACCTACGGGCTTTAAGAGCCACCTTTGACTGCAGCCCGCAGGCGGGCTGCAGATCTCATTGCACCCACACGCCCTATGACCGAAACACCCATTCCTAAAACAGCGAAGCCTTGCGCTGAAGATTATCGCCGCCAACACAAACTGCGCCTTGAACACATGCCCTGGCTTTACTTTTCCCTGAAAGCCAAACACCAGCAATGGGCGCACCCCTGGCAAGCAGACCTGCAATGCAAGCTGGCCGCTCTTGAAACCGTACAATTTAGCGAGCATTGCTTCCTGGCACCTTCGGCCACACTTTTTGCGGAACCCGGGCGCGACATTATCGTTGGTGACCGCAGTTCGCTGGCCGCAAACTGCTATTTGCACGGCCCCATCCGCTTGGGCAAAGAAGTCTCGATCAACCCCAACTGCCGGCTTGAAGGCGGGCGTGCCGGTATTGTAATTGGCGACAAAACGCGTATCGCTGCTGGCTGTAATATGTACGCCTTTAATCACGGCTTGCAGGCAGACACCCCAATCAAAGATCAACCGGTAAGCTCAAAGGGCATTCGTATTGGGCAGGATGTTTGGGTGGGCGCCAACACCGCAATTACCGATGGCGTTACCGTGGGGGATCACGCGGTTATTGGCATTAACTCAACGGTTACCCGCGATGTACCGGCATACGCCATAGTGGCCGGCTCGCCGGCGCGCGTGATTGGCGACAGGCGCACTAGCTAAGGTAAACGCGCACTAGGTGCGCTCAAGCTCTGGCGGCTCAGGGGTTTTTTCTGGGTCGGCGGGCAACAGGCCTTTTTCCTCCAGCTTTTTCTTGGATTCCTTCACCCCTTGCTCGAAACTTTTTAGCAGCTGCTGCCAACCCTCTAATATTTCTGAATTGGCCCGCTTAACTTGCGCTTCAAGGGTTTGAGACTCAAGGGTTTCCACTTGCGCCTGCAAGGCCACAACCTGCTGAGTTAAGTGCGCAATGTCTTTTTGTTGCGCCTGGAGCTGATAATACAAACCGCCGGCCAACACCACCAAAACACCTACCGCCAGCTGGTAGAGCAACACACTGCGCGACATTACTCTTCTCCCGCCTGATGCACATATTTTATAAGCCTGGCTTTCAACGCAGGTGGAATTTCTTTTAGCACCAAGGTATCCGAGCCCGGGTCGTAAACCACTGTTTGCCCTAAACACTCTGAAGAAAAGCTTAAGCTGAGCTGGTCTGTACGCCCGCTAATGCGTACAAATTGGCGCATTTGTTTTCGATCTGCATAGAACTGCGCAGGCGCTTCGGGGGCTGCCTCAATCACAAAACGCTCAAAGGCGGCCGGCTCTTCATCACTGATTTGTTGTGAAATTTCTGCAATCTCAATGGCTTTGCCGCTTTTATCTTGCTCTATACAAAAATCCGCGACCTTTTTCTTACAGGCGGCCGCCTGCTCTTCTTGCAAATTCGCGGAATAGCGCTCCACCAGCTGCAAAAACGCTGAGGTTTGTGCGGCTGTATCTACCGGGTCTGTAAAACCTGTTGCCGCCTCAAACGCCTCTGCCAATGGCTTTTCACCGCGCGCGCGCAGCATCGCCAAATAGGGCTCAGGTTCACTCGCTTGCCATTGGGTAAGCGAAATTTTTAGCCCCCCGCGAAGCCCGCGAACGTCAATATTTTTTG
The DNA here is from genome assembly GCF_024138675.1 of Simiduia sp. 21SJ11W-1. Taxonomy (NCBI): domain Bacteria; kingdom Pseudomonadati; phylum Pseudomonadota; class Gammaproteobacteria; order Cellvibrionales; family Cellvibrionaceae; genus Simiduia; species Simiduia sp. 21SJ11W-1. The sequence continues at coordinate 2,102,047 of NZ_CP090959.1, forward strand.
CCTCGGCAAGCTGCATGGCCGGATCGATAAAGATGCCGCCCTCATGCTGTACCAGGTAAATATAAATGCAATCTTCATCGGCCAGGGTTTCATGCACCAACAACAAAAAACCGTCATACAGTGCATCTGCTTGCGCCATATGAATTTGCAGGTGCTCGGCAAAACGCTCCGAGAATGCATGAAAGCTTTGCTTGCTTTCCAGATAATCTGCAATCCAGGCGGGCACCGGGCAGGCGCCCGCATCGCGATCAAACTGGCCGAACTGCTTACCCGCCTTGCCGATAAACGCAAGCTTCAGCTCCTGGCTCAAATCCTGCGCCAAGCTATTAATGCTATGAGCGGCAGGCGATTTGGTTAGCTGGGAGTTATCATCATTTACGTAAAAACGATGCATTGAAAGTGCATTTATGGCCATAAATTGATCACTGCAACAAACGGTATAGATTCACAGGTGCGCCCACACAGGTTAAGCTTGCACCCAACACAAAAACGGGAGGTATTATGCCGCAATTAAGACTCATAGGCGCCCTGTTATTTTGCCTGGCAGCCGCTTTGCCGCAGGCCCAGGCCGAGAGCGTCAGCATTACCGAGCTCAGCTGGACAGACAAGCAGTTTATGGCCGCCCAATTAGCGCGGGTAGATGAATTGGTACGCTCGGAGATGGGCGCACAAATTCATGGCAAGCCCCGTGATATCGATGTGCTTCAACGGGTTGTAAACCGAAACCTTGTGGATCGCAATGATGCGCAAACCCAGCAGGCATTGGGCTTGGTGCTAGGTAACGTAATTGCCAATAAAACAGGTATGCAATGGGTGGCCTACAAAGACAGCAATGGCCGCAGCCGGGCCCTGTGTGTAAAAGACACATCAGACTGCCTGTTCCCCATGACCATGCTGGCGCGCCGCATGGCAGTAGGCTTGTACCCGGATGTAAACAAGATTTACCAAGAGGCCATGGAAATGGTTCAGCCGCTAGTCAATAAAAGCCCCTATGACGTGGCCACAGAATCCGAGCCAATTAACTAGCCCCTCAGCACACCAAGCCGCAGCAGCCAACGCAAAGGCCTCTGCCGTTTTCGCAGTGGCCACCTGGCAGCTAGCCTGCAATTACCACAGCCAAACACAAATCAGGCCCACATTAGCGGGCCTGTGACGTTCAAAAAATGAATTGCGTGCGAATTAGCGATCTTGACGGTTGCCGCTGTAGTGACCCAAATCTTTGGACAGTCGCTCGCGGGCAATCGCGCGATAGGAGCGGAAAGATGCCGCCATTACGCCGCTTTGCTTGGCCACCTTCATCTGTTTGATGCGCTCGTCATCCACGTAGCGTGCCAGGCGATGCGCCCGGGCCTTGGCGCTGCCATAGAGAATGGGCACCCATTCATCGATACAGGCAACCGCGTCGTCCGGTGAAAGGCTTAAAAACGGGAAAAATGCGTTATATAAACCCACAAGGTTCTTCTCGCCCGGGGCATGCAGTGCCTGGGGCGTGAACCAGCTAGCCAAGTACTTAAAGGGAAATAGCAGCAAGTTCTGCAGGGTTACCAGCAATTGGTAGAGGAAATTAAACGGCAGGTAAACAACCAAGACCAAGCACTGCACTAAAAAGCGCATACCGTCGTCAGACCAAGACAAACGTTTGAGATTGCGCGGCCACAACATCGCCTTGACGTCGACAAGATCTGCCACCAGCCTGCGCCGGTGATAACGCCGTGCCACGTCAAAGCAGGCAGATTCCGCTTCAGAAAGCAGCCCTACGTGCTTGTTATGTGGGATCAAGAGGGTCATTTCCTTATGCCTTAGCACCTATGTTAGTACTGTTTTGCAGAGCCGGCCCTGCACGGTTGTAACAACCAGTTTACCTACTTACGAGCGAAACACACCTAGCAGATGCCCCTGCTCACCTCTATCACGCAATTCTGGCCCAATATAGACTATCGTACAAGAAAGAAAAAGCCCCGTAACTGCGCTTAAACGGGCTTATGTAGGCAATTTCAGAGCATAAATACAAGTGCGCCACTGACTAAGACACGCAAACCTGCCAGCAGTTCAAAAAACAACCAACAGCAGGCCATAATTGAACCCGCACCCTTGCACCGGGTGTTAATACACCGCCACACCCACATCCAGCAGTAGCGGGGGTAACAATGCATCCAACAGCCCGATATCGCTTAGCTGTGCGGCATCAAGCTCTAGCGCCCGGGCAGATTTTAGCCACTGCTGCTGCTCCAGCTTTAATTTGATGGCCTCGGCGCTATCTGAGGGCGACCACACGGCAATGGCTAGCTGGACCCTTGGCACATAGCAACTCACAGGTACCGGGGAGCCGAGGTCCGCTCGATTGAAGCCATAGGTGAAGCCCTGCAGATACAGCCAATTACCCAGGCGCCCCAAGGCTGCATCCGGCTGTGGCCGCCCGTCCAGCGCGCCGCCATGGCGCAAGCATTCTGCGCGTTCGGTCAGCCGCGCGAGTGAAGTCAGGGTTTCGGGCCAGGTAACATAGGGAACGCCCGAATCTTCTGCCCGCTGCTGCTGCCCGCCCAACCGGCGGCCGCTCTCGGTAAGCACCCACCCCTTGGGCCCCGGCGCTTGCCAGCCCAGGTCTGCCAGCAACAGATTTAACAAGCGCGCCGGCAACCCCAGCTTTTGCCCCAGTTGGCTTGCGGTTAAGGGAGCCTCGGGCAGGTCATCCCAAATACCGTGTTGGAGCACAGCCTCGGGCCAGCCCACATATTCACCATACTTGGGGTGCGTAAGGTAGATACCGCCCTCAAACTTGCCCTTTTCGGTAAGCTGCCAACGATCGTCCACCTTCACCATCCAGTGGGCGCGCGCCAAGAGCACAAACACTTCTTTAGGCTCTTTACCCAACTGCTTTGCCAAAGCCGTTGTTGATACATACTTAGTGTCGGACATATACCAGATTCGCCTAAAAAAAGATCACATTAAAACAGTCTGTAGAATGGGTAAAGAATAACTCGCTATGAGCGGCGGTTTTTTATACAATACGCGCCCTTTAAATTTGGCGACCGCGCGGGAATCAGCGGTAGGCCATACTCTACCGAGATAATTCATGTCTTTACCTGCTAGCTTTGCCGATCTGGCACTAGCTCCTGCTGTATTAAAAGCAGTTGCTGAACTAGGTTACGAACAACCCTCCCCTATTCAAGCCCAAGCCATCCCTCACCTCCTCGCCGGACGTGACATTTTAGGGGTTGCCCAAACCGGTACCGGTAAAACCGCAGCCTTCGCGCTGCCACTGCTTACCCAAATCGATGTAAACAACAACCAGACCCAGGTTCTGGTACTCACCCCAACCCGCGAGCTGGCCATTCAGGTAGCAGAAGCCTTCCAGCGCTATGCCACCCATACGAAAGGCTTCCACGTGCTGCCCATCTATGGCGGCCAAGATATGCGCGCACAATTGCGTCAGCTCCAACGCGGTGCCCAAGTGGTTGTAGGCACACCGGGGCGGGTTATGGATCACCTGCGCCGCGGTAGCTTGCAGCTGGATAAGCTGCAGGCCATCGTACTAGACGAAGCCGACGAAATGCTGCGCATGGGTTTCATCGACGATGTTGAATGGATTCTGGAGCATACACCCGAGCAGCGCCAAACGGCACTCTTCTCTGCCACCATGCCGCCGCCCATCAAGAAAGTGGCCGACCGCTACCTGGTAGAACCTGCAGAAGTGAAAATTTCACCGGAAAGCAGCACCGGCAGCAACATCGAACAGCACTACTGGATGGTGAGCGGTACCAATAAAATGGACGCCCTTACCCGCATTCTGGAAGTGGAAGATTTTGATGCCATGATTATTTTCGTGCGCACCAAAACTGCCACCGTGGAGCTTGCTGAAAAACTTGAAGCGCGGGGTTTTTCTGCCTCTGCCATCAACGGCGACATGAACCAGGCCCTGCGCGAGCGCACCATTGATCGCCTGAAACAAAACAAACTGGATATTCTGGTAGCCACCGATGTGGCAGCGCGCGGTATTGACGTTGAGCGCGTAAGCCACGTCATGAACTACGACATCCCCTACGATAGCGAAGCCTACGTGCACCGCATTGGCCGCACCGGTCGCGCCGGGCGCAGCGGCAAGGCCATCCTGTTTGTGGCACCACGCGAGCGTCGCCTGCTTTACGCCATTGAAAAGGCCACCAACCAGCGCATTGAGCGCATGGAGCTGCCCACCGGTGATGCCGTAACCAAGCAGCGCATTGATCAATTCAATCAACTGCTCACCACCACCCTCACCGAGCAGCGCAATAAGCTCGACTTCTTCTACGAATTACTCGCGGAGTTTAGCCAAACCCACGACGTATCCGCAGAAGAAATTGCCTCGGCACTGGCCTACCTTTGCCAAAAAGAGCGCCCGCTGCAGGTGCAACTGGCAGACGTACATGCCGCCCAAGATCGCCCCCGTCGCGATCGCCCGGAGCGCGGCGAACGCGACCGGAGCGAACGCAGCGAGCGAGGGGATCGCGACCGCGGCGAGAAGCGTGAGCGCCGTGAGCGTGGCCCGAAGCGCGACGACGTACCCATGGATTTGTACCGCCTGGAAGTTGGCCGCGATCACGGCGTCAAGCCAGGTGACATTGTAGGCGCCATTGCCAACGAGGCCGGCATAGACAGCCGCCACATTGGCAACATCCGCCTGCAAGGTGAATTCAGCACCGTTGAATTGCCCACCGGCATGCCAAAAGAAACGCTTTCGCACCTGCGCAAAGTATTTATTCGCAGCCAGCCCATCAACATCAGCCTGGATACCGGCGGCAGTGGCGCGAATCATGAGCGCCCTAAAAAGCGCCACCCCAAAGGCGACCGCGCCGAGCGGCCCGCCCGCCTTGGCGATAAGCCTGCGAAAAAGCCGCGCAAGCCTAAAAAGTACGACTAAATAAAAATCCCCGCACTCGCGGGGATTTTTTTGACGCAACTTATCGCATTACAGCTTATAAAACCCCGCAACGCAGAACAACGCCCAGGCAAGTCAAACACATACAACAAGGTTTGCTACTGGTAAAAACACGCCTCACCTTTTGGGCGGGTTTTAAAACGCTTGTGCATCCACAGATATTGCTCGGGATGCCGGCGAACCGACTCTTCTATACAAAGGTTCATTGTGCGGGTATCGGCAAGCGGATCATTGGAGGGGAAGTTCTGGAGCAGCTTAAGCCTCACCACATAGCGCCCATTGCCGGCACGAAAGGCTTCAGCAAATACCACCTGCGCACAGGCTGCACGGGCGAACTCATGCACACTGGGCACGGTGGCCGCCTCCACGCCAAAAAAAGGCACAAACAGGCTTCGCTTGCGCCCCAGATCTTGGTCTGCAGCAATGAGGCCCGCCTCACCGGCTGACAAACGCGCTATAAATTCAGGCACCTGCTTGCGGGGAATCAAGCGCACTTGATAACGCGAGCGCGAGCGGGTGGCCATGTATTCCCACAGTGGATTGTTATTAACGCGAAACAACACATTGAGCGGGCGTTGCAGGCTCAAGTAAGCGTAAGCCATTTCAACACAGGTATTATGCAACCCGAAAAACAACACGGGCTTACCGGTTAGGGCTTCAAGAATTTCAGCCCCTTGGATGTCAAAAAACGCCTCAAAGCGCTTGCGACTGCCCCACCATACCCAACCACTTTCAAACAGGGTAAAGCCGGCACTGGCAAAGTGCTCACGGGCAAGGTGCCAACGCTCGGTCTCAGAAAGCTCCGGAAAACACAACGCCAGATTGCGAAGTGCAACCCGCCTACGCGCAGGCACCACACGAAACAACACCAAGCCGGCTGCGCGACCAATGGCGCGCACACAACAATAAGGCAGCTGCGAAACCAGCCATAAAACGGCAAACCACAACCACAGTAACCAATAGCGCGGCGTTAAAAATTGCCAGCGGAATCTTTGCGCCGCCAAATGTTCATCGCTGGAACGGCGCTGTAGCTTTGATCCACCCAAGCACTAGGCCTCATCGAACATCTGAATATGGTAGCCGGCTTCAACGGCATCTTTCAGTGCCTTATCGGCCATTAACACGCGTTTATCGCTAATGGCAGACTGGGGTAGGCGCTTGCGGTTTTCAATCACTGCTTCACTGAAACCCGCGCGCATCAGGTAGATTTTGCACAAATTTTCGGCACCAAACAGGTCTTCGAAATTAATGTATACAATAAAGGGCACCTGCTGCCCAACCGCCACACCTTCGCGTGCTTTTACGGCCTTTGCCGTTACAGAAAATACGTACATAACATCCTCACGTTGCCAGAATAACGCGCAGTGCATCCAGCTTTAATGCCGCCGCAGACAAGTACTCAGAGAGCGCCTGTTGATCCTGCTTTAGCTGTTCAATTTCAGCGGGCCTGATGGCCGGATTTACCTTGGCCAGCGCCGTTAAGCGCGCCACTTCATCACCAAGTTTGGCCTCAAGGTTAGCTTGCGCCTGGGCCAAGAGTGCATCCTGGCGCGGCGCCACTGCAAGTTTGGCTTTTTTTACGAGCTCTGCAATGGGGTCGCGCGCTTGTTTGGCAATTTGCTGCGCGGTATTGCGCGGCAGTTTTTGCAACAAGGGCTGCAGCTTTTCTGTGGTGAGCACGTCGGTTAAATCCCGCCCGCTCATATCCACCAATACCCTGAGTGGCGTGAGCGGCAAGTAACGAAACAGCTGCAATGAATTGGGCGCTGCCACGTTAAGCAGAAACACTGCCTCCAGCATCAAGGTGCCGGGCTTGATGGGGCCAAGCTTGATAGTGGCAACCGAGGTATTACCAAAACCACCGCTGAGCACCATATCCATGGCACCGGTGACCATCGGGTGCTCCCAGGTGAGGTACTCTATGTCTTCGCGCGAGAGCGCCATTTCACGCTGGTAGGTTACCGTCACACCATCACCGGGCAGCGCCGGAAAGTGCGCGCACTGCATGTGATCGCCCGGGCGCAACACGGTGCTTACAGAAGAATGCGGCTCCTGCTCAACACCGTAGGCGTCGAATACGCGGCTCATGTAGTCTTCCAACTGGCCACGTTCTTCCTGCTCAAATAGCGACTCAATAACATCGTCGGCCACATCGGCCCGGCAAGAGCTGAGTTCAAGCAGCCGATTGCGGCCTGCTTCAAGCTTGGATTTTAGGTCAGAGGCTTGCTGCTTGGTTGCGGCCAACAACGCCTCCCATTGTTTGCCGTCTGCCGTAGCTTCACCGTGAATGATGGCCTCTATGTCAGCACGCTGTTGATCGTAAACTGCAGCGCCCACATGACACACAGACTCAAAGGCATCCAGCCCCTGGTGATACCAGTCAAACAGCATTTCCTGCGGGCTATCTTCATAGTAAGGCACCCAAATTTGCACATCCTTGCGCTGGCCGATTCGATCGAGCCGGCCGATGCGCTGCTCAAGCAAATCCGGGTGGGCGGGCAAATCGAACATGATCAAGTGGCTGGCAAACTGGAAGTTGCGCCCTTCACTGCCAATTTCAGAACAGATGAGTGCCTGGGCGCCCTCTTCCATATCCGCAAAATACGCCGCAGCGCGATCGCGCGCCACAAGCGACAAGCCCTCGTGAAAGGCGCTCACTGCAAAACCTTCAGATAAACGCAGGTGAGATTCCAAATCCAAGGCTGTTTCGGCGGCGGCGCAAATCACCAACACTTTTTGGCCGCGATGCTCGCGCAACCATTGTGCGAGCCAGGTTACGCGCTCATCCATTTCCGGCCATACATCGCCCATTTCTTCGCGCAGCTGCTGCTCGGGAAACAGCTCTGGTGCAATCAGCATATCGGGCGCGGGCAAGGGAATTGGGTGCACACAGCGGCTTGGGAAGCCCTCTACCCCTTGGCGGGTATTTCGAAACAGCACCCGGCCGGTGCCGTGGCGATCCAATAACTGGTTTACCGCCCGTTGCAGTAAAACCTCACGGGCCTCGGCATCTTCTGCCGCGGCAATGGCCTCTACCAATTGCTCGTCTACAAAATCACGCAGCTGGGCCACAACATTTTTCGGCAAATCCGCTCGGGCGACTTCGGTAACGGGCACCAGCTGCTGCACCAAATCATTCACGGCACTGTATTCGTTTTCTTGCTGCTTGAACGCGTTCAGGTCGTAGTAGCGATCCGGGTCTAACAATCGCAGGCGTGCAAAGTGGCTTTCAACGCCCAGCTGTTCGGGCGTGGCCGTGAGCAGTAACAAACCCAGTGCTTTTTCTGCCAAGGCTTCAACTGCACGGTATTCAGCACTTACAGATTCAGCAGACCACTTCAGGTGATGGGCCTCATCTACCAACAGTAGATCCCAGTGTACGGCCAGTGCCTCTGCCAATCGCGTTTCATTGTTTACAAACACCGACAGCGGGCAGATGACCAATTGCGAAGTTTCAAAAGGATTTTGCGGCTCGCCAATGCCTGCGAATTCGTCGTCTTCCACATGGGTCAGATCGCGCAGGCGCTCTTCGGTAAACAGGCTGAACTGCAGATTAAACCGGCGCAACATTTCCACCAGCCACTGGTGTACCAGTGAGTCTGGCACCAGCACCAACACCCGATTGGCGCGGCCATTAATGAGCTGCTGATGCACCACCAGGCCCGCTTCAATGGTTTTACCCAAGCCCACTTCATCGGCCAGCAATACCCGTGGTGCGTAGCGGTTGCCCACTTCATTGGCAATATAAAGCTGATGCGGCAATAGCTGAACGCGCGCACCCAACAAACCGTAGGAGGCAGACGACTGCTGCTGCTTCAGGTATTCAAGGGTTTCCAGGCGCAGGTTAAAGCGCTTAAGCGAATCAACCTGGCCTGAAAACAAACGATCCATGGGGGCAGAAAACTGTACGAATGAATCGAGATCAATCTCGTCCATTAGCACTTCCTGGCCCTGGGCATCCAAGCCCCGGTAGCTGAGCAGGTTACCGTCTTCAACGACTTCAGAGACCTTGATGCGCAGGCCTTCCGCCGAGCGCACGCTGTCGCCGCGCTGGTAGCGTACGCGGCTGATAGGTGCGTTATTCATAGAGTATGTGCGGCGCTCGCCGGCAGCGGGAAAACTGAGCGTTACCAGCCTGTCTTCCACTTCCAATACCAAGCCTAAACCCAGCTCGGCCTCGGTGTCGCTAATCCAGCGCTGGCCCATCTCGAATGTCTGTTGAGACACGTAATACCTCGTTTGGTTGGATCATCCGGTTGCCCGGAAAAAAGCGCACATTATAACGCGCAAGCGCCCGGCCGGGCACTAAATTGGCAGGCATAAAAAAACCGGCATAACGCCGGTTTTTTAACCAATCAGCAAGGCTTACAGCTTGCTTTCAAGCTCTGGCACAGCATCGAACAAATCCGCCACCAGGCCATAGTCGGCCACTTGGAAAATGGGGGCCTCTTCGTCTTTGTTAATAGCCACAATCACTTTACTGTCTTTCATGCCTGCCAGGTGCTGAATCGCACCGGAGATACCCACAGCCACGTAAAGATCTGGCGCAACGATTTTACCGGTTTGGCCAACCTGCATGTCGTTGGGTACAAAGCCTGCATCCACAGCAGCACGGGAAGCACCCACCGCGGCGCCCAGTTTATCGGCCACTTTGTACAGCAGCTCGAAGTTGTCGCCGTTTTGCATGCCACGGCCACCGGAAATCACCACTTTGGCGCTGGTGAGTTCCGGGCGGTCGCTCTTGGCAAGCTCTTCACCTACAAACGCTGAGATGCCCGCATCGTGTGCTGCATCTACTGCCTCAATAGCGGCGCTGCCACCTTCTGCAGCCACGGCGTCAAAGGCGGTACCGCGCACGGTAATCACCTTGATGGCATCGGTGCTTTGTACTGTGGCGATCACGTTACCGGCATAGATTGGGCGCTGGAAAGTATCGGCACTTTCAACACCGGTGATATCTGAAATGGCCTGCACATCCAGCAAAGCTGCGGCGCGTGGCAATACGTTTTTGCCGCCAGTGGTGGCCGGCGCCAGAATGTGGCTGTAGTTTTTGCCAAGCTCGGCAATCAATTGACCCAGGTTTTCAGCCAAACCGTGGGCGTAGGCTGCGTTATCGGCAACCAGTACTTTGGCAACACCAGCCACCTTGGCAGCCGCTTCAGCCGCCGCGCCGCAACCGTTGCCCGCCACCAGCAGGTCAATATCGCCACCAATGGCCGCAGCCGCGGCTACTGTGTTCAGGGTGGCGCCCTTCAGGCTTGCGTTGTCGTGTTCTGCAATTACTAAAATAGCCATTTAGATCACCTTCGCCTCGTTTTTCAGTTTCTCTACCAGCTCGCTTACATCGGCAACCTTGATGCCCGCCTGACGCTCGGCAGGTGGCGATACTTTAAGCAGCTTCACGCGCGCGGCTGTATCTACGCCCAAATCGGCAGGTGATACGGTATCGAGGGGCTTTTTCTTGGCCTTCATGATATTTGGCAGCGAAGCATAGCGCGGCTCGTTCAAGCGCAAATCGGTGGTCACAATGGCCGGTAAATTCAAGGCTAGGGTTTGCAAGCCGCCATCGATTTCGCGGGTAACGTTAACCTTACCTTCAGCAACGTTAACCTCAGAGGCAAAGGTGCCCTGTGGCATGCCTGCCAAGGCGCCCAACATCTGGCCGGTTTGGTTGTTGTCGCCATCGATGGACTGTTTGCCCAGAATCACAAGGTCGGGTGACTCTTTCTCAACAAGGGCCTTCAGGCACTTGGCAATGGCCAATGGCTCAAGCTCGGCATCGGTTTCAACCAGAATGCCGCGGTCGGCACCCAATGCCAGGGCGGTACGAATTTGCTCCTGGGATTGCTTGGCGCCAATGGAAACCGCCACAATCTCGGTGGCTACGCCCTTCTCTTTCAGGCGCACCGCTTCTTCTACGGCGATTTCACAAAATGGGTTAATAGACATCTTGGCGTTGGCGATATCCGCCCCCGTGCCATCGGCCTTTGCGCGTACTTTCACGTTGTAATCAACAACGCGTTTAACAGCTACAAGAATCTTCATGGATATTCCGTTCGCTCTTCAGATGAGGACAAGAGCATGGGTGATTACATGCCCACCTGGTTTACTGTCTCACGTTTATCCGGTATAAATTCGAACAAGCGTTTGAGAACCCCGCTATACTGACGTTTTTACCCCTCAAAAGCAAGGAGCCCGGAGCGATCTATAGCCTAGACCAGCCCAGCCAACAGCACCAAGAGGAAGTAAAAAGTTACTGAAAACCAAAGGTTTAGCACCAATTTGCCATCAAAACTGCACTGTTGGGACATTGGTGTGAGTTTGGGGCCTGACTTATACTCTGGCCGCCACCACAATTAGCCAGCCGCTGCCCGGCAGCGCCAGCACAACCCTATAAAAGGTAAGAGGAGAGGACTGTGGAAAGAGAATATATGGAGTATGACGTCGTCATTGTCGGCGCAGGCCCTGCCGGGCTGTCGGCCGCCTGCCGCTTGCGTCAACTCAATGAAGAACTCACCGTCTGCGTTGTAGAGAAAGGCTCCGAGGTAGGCGCCCACATCCTTTCCGGTGCGGTGTTTGAACCCACCGCACTCAATGAGCTGTTCCCGGATTGGAAAGAAAAAGGCGCGCCACTGCACACCGAGGTGAGTCGCGACGACATCTACCTGCTTAAAAGCGGCGAAAGTGCCCAGAAAATTCCCGGCCTGTTTGTGCCAAAAACCATGCACAACGAAGGCAACTACATTATTAGCCTTGGCAACCTGTGCCGCTGGCTTGCCGAGCAAGCTGAGGCGCTGGGTGTTGAAATTTTCCCGGGCTTTGCGGCATCCGAAGTGCTCTACCACGAAGATGGCAGCGTAAAAGGCATTGCCACCGGCGACATGGGCATTGGCATGAACGGCGAGCAAAAAGACAGCTACATGCCGGGCATGGAGCTGCACGCGAAATACACATTGTTTACCGAGGGTTGCCGCGGCCATCTGGGCAAGCAGCTGATTGCCAAATACGAGCTGGATAAAGGCAAAGAGCCCCAGCATTACGGTATTGGCATCAAAGAAATCTGGACTATCCCGCCCGAGCAACATCAACAAGGCCTGGTGGTACACACCGCAGGCTGGCCTCTTTCTGAAAGCGGCTCGGCGGGCGGCAGCTTTTTGTATCACATTGAAGACAACCAGGTGGTTGTGGGCCTGATTACCGATCTATCCTACAGCAACCCGCATGTAAGCCCCTTTGATGAATTCCAGCGCTACAAGCACCACCCCGTAATTGCCCAACACCTGAAAGGCGGCACACGCACCGCCTATGGCGCACGCGCCATTGTTAAAGGTGGTTTGCAATCGCAGCCAAAAATGTCTTTCCCCGGTGGTTTATTGCTGGGCGATAACGCAGGCACCTTGAACTTCGCCAAGATCAAAGGTTCTCACACGGCCATGAAGTCCGGCATGATTGGTGCCGAAGTGATTGCCAAAGCACTGGGCGCGGGTCGCGCGAGCGATGATGCGGTGGAATTTGCCGAGGCCTATAAAAAATCCTGGGCCTGGAAAGAGCTGCACCAGCAGCGTAACTTCGGCCCTGCCCAGCACAAGTGGGGCAACCTCTTGGGCTCTGCTTACGCGTTTATTGATATCAATATTTTCAACGGCAAACTACCCTGGACCCTGTCTGACCCAACGCCGGATTATGCCCAGTTAAAGCCTGCCGACCAGTGCGCCAAAATTGCCTACCCCAAGCCCGATGGCAAGCTGAGCTTTGACAAGCTGTCTTCTGTGTTTTTATCCAACACCAACCACGAAGAAGATCAGCCCTGCCACTTGAAGTTAAAAGATGAAAGTGTGCCCATTCAGGTTAACCTGCCAAAGTACGACGAGCCCGCGCAGCGCTACTGCCCGGCCGGCGTTTACGAGGTTGTGGAAAACGCCGAGGGTGAGCAACGCTTCCAGATTAACGCGCAAAACTGTGTGCACTGCAAAACCTGCGACATTAAAGATCCGGCGCAAAACATTACCTGGGTTGCGCCCGAGGGGACCGGCGGCCCTAACTACCCGAACATGTAGATTTGCCACAAAAAAGGGGTTCAAATGAACCCCTTTTTTGTATGCAGTGTTCTGGCGCCCAGCAAAGTTAATGTCATCTAGGCGCTTTTCACAAACACCAATACGGGCTTTAGCACCCGGGCTTGGTTTTCAAGCACGACTTTCAAGTGCACCATTAGCGCGTCTATCGTTAGAACCCCAAGCAAAAGTACCCCAAGCAAAACCCTCAGCGCAAGCGTGACATTCAGGCGCTGCACTCACCCTCTGCAAGCGGAAAAAACTCTCCATTACTCCAAATGCCCATATCACCGCTGGCCGCAGGCTCTGCCCATTCGGCCAGCTGGTAAAACACATTGCGATTAATCAAGGCATTCAGGCTATAGCGCACATTCACCAAGGGCACCGGATTACCTTGCGCATCGGCATGTACTTGCAAGCGGTGATCATCGCCCAGCGCAATTACATCACCGGTGGAGGTGGTGAGCTCAATGCGCGCACTGGCACCTTGCCCTTCACGCTCGGCCGCCACCACCAACAGGGGGGCCACATCCACGCGAATACGCCACTTTTCAACAGGCGTTACCAAATAGTGTTCGCCCTGCTCTTCCCACAACACCGAGGCAAAAAGTTTCACAAGCCGCTCACGCTTGATTTCATCGCCCTCGTGAAACCAACGGCCCTCGCGGTCTATACGAATGTCGATATCGCCAGACACCGGCGGCTTCCATAAATGCACAGGCGGTTGTGTTGCAGATTTTTTTGCACCTTCGGGTGCATCGTCACCCTGAAGTTTTGCCAACTGCGATTGCAGCTCTTTAACAGACATACCGTCACTCCCGCTTGGTACGCAACATCAATTACACCAAACGGAGTTAACGGGGCTGCTCTGTAGGCTGATAACTGAATTGCTGCGCAAAGGATTCAAATGCCGAGGCATAGAGTTGATCTACCCGGGTATTGTAACCGGGCAGCCAACTTTCTTTAACGGTGAGCGTCACAGCATCCAGCAATTGGCCGGTAAACGCATCAAAAACCAAAAGCTGCACCCCTGTTTGATCGCGCCCGAAGGCTTGCTCAGGCTCACCGTTTAACCACTCTTGCACGCTATAGGCGCCATCGCCCTCAAATAGCAGTTGGGGGTAAATCACAAAATTTACACCATTGTAGCGCGCCTGACGCACGGCTTTATCCGGTGCTGTGGCCTTATCACCTACCACCACGGTGGCAAAGTGTTGCCGCATGGCGGCGGCCAAATGCTGGGTTAATGCCTGATCTACTGCCTGCGACGGCCCGCGATTAGGTAGCGCCACAAACCAGGCACTGTTGCGCGGTGCCACCCAATCGCGCCCACTGTGCAGGTGGCGCTGCTCTAGCAGCTGCACATCAGTGAGCACAGCACGGGTGGTGTTCATGGTGTGGTTAAAGGTGCAGCCCATCAATAAAGCAAGGCTGCAAAGAAGTATTAAGCGCGCCAACGCCATAGTGCACTCCGCCATTTCGTGTGAGTTGCACTCATTACTGCATATTGTGTGCCCAAGTGTGTTTTACAGGGCCTGGATGGGCTCCACGCAGCGGGCCCGGCGCCCACAATCGCCAGACAGCCAAAGGCCCGCAAAGATCGACTGAAAGCAGGCCTTAATTGCCAGGGGAACTACTGGGGCTTGCCGCCGGAGCCTGGCTGGTTGGCACGCACCGGGTCCAGGTTACCCATGTGCACACCAATATCTTTTATAAAGTTCATCAGCCCCTCCATGTCTTCCACCAATGGGCGGAAAGAGCGCGAGTGATAGAGCTCAACAGCCCCTTGGGTAAGCGCCCAATAAGCGGCGTAATAAAAATACGGCGGCACGCGCTTTAAACGGCCTTCCTCAATGCGCCGCTCGAACATGTTGTTGAGTGTATCTTTGGTGGAGTTTCGAATTTGGTGCAACTGCTCAATGGCTTCAGGTGCAAGATTAAGGGAGATGATTTTTTCTTCCAGGCGCTGAAACAACCTGTCGCGCTGCGGGTCGGCAATGCGGGATTCGAAATAAACCCGCGCAGTGGCGGCAAAATCGCCACTTTCAGCCAGTTTGAAGCTATCTTTCAATCGATCGGCCAGGGCCTGCTCATAATCGAACAGCAGGCGCATGTAAATTTCCACTTTAGAGGTGAAGTGTTTGTAGATAGTCCCCTTGCCGATATCCACGGCCTCGGCGATTTGCTCCACGGTAACCTTATCTTCACCGTGCTCCAGTAACAGCGCCAGAGCGGCGTCTAAAATCCGCTGTTCACGCTGGCGGAACTTCTGGACTTTCTCGCGGGCTTTATCCATGCTTCACACTCTCGTTAATAGTTGTGACCAATATTAAAGCATAAGTCTCAAACTTTCTAAGCTTGGCTGCAATTCTTACTATTCGCAAAAAACATATCCCAAAGTTGTCAAAAAAATGTCGAATCCGCTGCTAAACATCCTAGATATCGAACAACTGGACTTAAACCTGTTTCGATCCCGTCAGCATCAGGAAAACCATCGGCATCATTTGTTTGGCGGCCAGGTACTGGGCCAATCGTTAATGGCCGCAGCCCGCACTGTAGAGGGGCGCATGCCCCACTCCATGCACGCCTATTTTATGCGCGCAGGCGTGAGCGATATTCCCGTAATTTACGATGTAGACCCAATACGCGATGGCGGCAGCTTTACCACCCGGCGCGTGGTTGCCCGCCAGCGAGGCCGCGCCATTTTTAATATGTCTTGCTCTTTTCATATAGAAGAGCCGGGTTTCGAGCACCAGATGTCGTTGGCAACCATGCCGCCGGGGCCCGATGACCTGCCCAAAACCAGCTTCGTAAAGGCCGATGCCCAAGCCGGCAGCAGCGATGTACACGCCATGTACTTTGACTTGCGCTCCGCCCAACCCGACATGTACACCAGCACTGAAGCCTTTGCCCCAACCAGCGAGTTTTGGATGCGCTCAGTGGCCAAGCTGCCAGACGACCCGCTCCTGCATTGCGCGGCACTTGCCTATGCAAGCGACATAGGGCTGATGGCCACCTCCACCCTGCCGCACGCCACCTCGATCATGTCGCCAGAACTTATGCCCGCCAGTATTGATCACGCCATGTGGTTTCACCGGGATTTCCGCATAGACAACTGGCTGCTCTACAGTACAGATAGCCCCTGGGCGGGCGGCGCCCGGGGCCTGAACAGAGGCCTGGTTTACGACCAGCAAGGCAGGCTTGTGGCCTCTACCATGCAAGAGGGGCTGATTCGGCCTATCAAGCCCCGTTAGAGCGCCAAATTTCGGCAGGGCTTCTATACTGGGTGGGCAAACTCATTTTTGTGGAGCCCACTATGACCCAGACCTGCATTTCAGACGCAATAGAAATACTTGAGGAGTTGAGCGCCTGTCTGGACGATGCCTACTGGGAGGCGGCCACCATCGGGGATAAAGACCGTTTCTACAACCTGATTTACGCCATCAACCGCGAGCTCTCGGAATTGAGCAAGCTAAGCGTACAAGACCACAACCTGGCCTATGAGCGCATTAGCCAGGAATTTACCCAAGCCAAAGAGCGCCTGAGCGACCTTAAAAAATCACCCGAAACCTATGTACGCCGCTCGCGCACAGCGCAAAATCTTTCAGACTGCCTGCACAGGCTTGATCAACTGCTGCGCTAAGGCACACCGGCTGCAATTATGAGGCGTAAATCCGCGCCTCAGTCCTCAGCATTAAAGTTATAGCCAGACCACAAGAAGCCCTTCGCTATCTAGTCCAAAATTGTTTAACGAAAGCCCATTCGGCACTGGCGAAGCGGCAAGTTTGAACAATACTTAATCATACCGGTGCCGCCCACCCCCCAACTCGATTTGCGGTGCCGGTGCTATGTAAATAGCTGGTTTCTAGGATTTTATCCTTTATGTTTCACTCCTAAAATGGTCTTGGCCCGGCATTCCCCCCCAGAAATGCCGGGATTTTTTTGCCCGCGATTTATGCACCCGCGTGCACTTGCGCCAGGCACTCTAAAAATAAATTAAGCAGCCGTGCAGGCCTTGGCGAAAGCCGCCAAATGGCCTCGAACTGGCACTGGTAATTGAAATCTTCATGCTCTATGCGCCGCAGGCGGCCTGCTGCAACCAGCGGTGCCGCGTAGTGATCAGGCAAGTACCCTATGTACATGCCACTTAACAGCAAATGCAAAATACCCTCTTGGTCGTACACGGTGGCTGCGCGTTTTAGCCCCAATTTATGGGCTTCTTCCATGTTGGGCGAGTGATAACCGAGGCCCGCGTAACGGCACGCCAACAGCGCAGAGGCCTTGGGGGCCTTTACCGCAAACAGCGGGTGGCTGGCACCGCAGTAAAGGTGCATAGCCTCCGAAAACAGCGGCGCATAAGACAAACTCGCCGAGGCCCGGTGCCTGGGAATTACCCCACACTGAAAGCGCCCCTCAATAACCCCACGCTCTATTTCATTGAGTGGCTCTACATATATTTCAACGTCTACATCCGGCGCCTGCTCGGTAAAGGCGGCAATGGCCTCCGGCAGATGACAATTGGGGTTGGTGGCGGTTTTATCAAACAGGGCCAGCGTCAGCGTGCCCGAAAGGCGCTGCTTGAGATCGTTTACATCCGCCCGGAATTCATCCAGCGCGCCAAGGGTACGCAGCGCAGATTGATACACCTTGCGGCCCTCCGGCGTTAGCCCGAAGCCACTGCGCCCGCGCCGGCACAGGGTAAGGCCCAGGCGGCTCTCCAAATCTTTGAGGTGGCGGGAAATGGTAGAGCGCCCGATATTGAGCTCAAGCTCGGCGGCCGACACACCACCACTCTCTGCCACCACCCGAAATACCCGCAGCAGGCGGATGTCGGTATCGGCCAACTGCCCCAACAGGGCCTTTTGTTTCATAAGCTTCACACTTTAATTGGATATGTTGCGATTTATACAACTTAACAGGCCCGCTACATTAGCGCCATATTTCTATTGCATTGCGAGCACACCATGACCCAACTAAACCTCGATGCACACTGGATGCCCTTCTCCGGCAACCGCGAGTTCAAGCGCAACCCCCGCATGATCCGAAGTGCCGAAGGCGCCTATTTCACCAGCACCGATGGCCGTAAGATTTTTGATGGCCTGTCTGGCCTATGGACCTGTGGCCTGGGCCACTGCCGCACTGAAATCAGCGATGCCATCGCCAAGCAGGCACGTACCCTCGACTACAGCCCAGCCTTCCAGTTTGGCCACGAGCAGTCTTTTGAGCTGGCCAATAAAGTGGTCTCGCTCATGCCTGAAGGCTTAAACCACGTGTTTTTCACGGGCTCAGGCTCAGAAAGCGCCGACACCGCGCTTAAAATGGCGCGCGCCTACTGGCGCAAAAAGGGCCAGGCAAGCAAAACCCGACTCATTGGCCGCGCCAAGGGCTATCACGGGGTCAACTTTGGCGGCATCAGCGTGGGGGGCATTGGCCCGAACCGGGCGCTCTACGGCGACCTATTGGCCACCGATCACCTGCCCCACACCCAACTTGCCAATCAACCCTTCGTGAAAGGCATGCCTGAACAAGGCGCCGAACTGGCCAACGAGCTGCTAGACATCATCGCCCTGCACGATGCCTCTAACATTGCCGCAGTAATTGTTGAGCCCTTCGCGGGCTCGGCCGGGGTGATCATTCCGCCCAAAGGCTACTTGCAGCGGCTGCGCGAGATTTGCGATCAACACAATATTTTGCTGATTTTTGATGAAGTCATCACCGCCTTCGGGCGCTGCGGCGGCATGACCGGTGCCGAAGTATTCGGGGTGACGCCCGACTTGCTGAACGTGGCCAAGCAGCTCACCAACGGCGCGGTTCCCATGGGCGCGGTGATTGCCAAAAGCGAAATTTATAACGCCTTTATGGAAGCCGGCGGCCCAGACTACATGGTGGAATTCCCCCACGGTTATACCTACTCGGCCCACCCCCTGGCCTGCGCTGCGGGCATTGCCGCGCTCGATGTTTTGCAAAAGGACAAGCTGCCCCAGCGTGTGGCGGAGCTTGCGCCATATTTTGAAAACCAATTGCACCAACTGAGAGATCGCCCGCACGTAGCCGGCATTCGCAACTTCGGTTTCGCCGGCGCGCTGAGCCTCGCCCACTACCCGGGCGAGCCCGCCCGACGCCCCTATGAAATTGCCATGGCCATGTGGGCCAAGGGTTTCTACGTGCGCTACGGCGGCGACACCATCCAGCTTGGCCTGCCATTCATTACCGAAAAAGCAGAGATCGATGCCCTGCTAAACGCCCTGGCAGACACGCTCACTGAAAACACATAATCAGCCCATTTAATTCACACATTTCACGTAACAGGATCACACAATGAGCGTCATCGGACACATCATTAACGGCGAACACATTCAAGGCGAAGGCCGCACCCAGGCGGTGTACAACCCCGCCACCGGCACCGCCGAAGGCACCGTTCAACTGGCAGATACCGCCACTGTAAAGCACGCCATCAGCGTGGCCGAGGCGGCCTTTCCCGCCTGGCGCAACACCCCGCCATTGAAGCGCGCCCGGGTGATGTTCAAGTTCAAGGATCTGCTGGAACAACACGCCGATAAAATCTGTGAACTCATAACCGATGAGCACGGCAAGGTGCTCAACGATGCCATGGGCGAGCTGCAGCGCGGCATTGAAAACGTTGAATACGCCACCGCCGCACCAGAGCTGCTAAAGGGTGAGCACAGCAAAAATGCAGGCCCGGCCATTGATGCCTGGAGTGAATTCCAACCGCTCGGCGTGGTGGCGGCCATCACGCCGTTTAACTTCCCCGCCATGGTGCCCCTGTGGATGTGGCCCATGGCCGTGGTGTGTGGCAACTGCGTGGTGCTAAAGCCCTCCGAGCGCGCCCCGAGCGCGGTTAAATACATCGTAGAGCTCGCCCACGAAGCCGGCCTACCCAAGGGCGTGCTGAACCTGGTTAATGGCGACAAAGAAGCGGTAGACACGCTCCTGCAAGATCGCCGCGTGCAAGCGGTCAGCTTTGTGGGTTCAACCCCCATTGCCGAGTATGTGTACACCGAAGGCAACAAGCACGGCAAGCGCGTGCAGGCCTTGGGCGGCGCTAAAAACCACGCAATTGTGATGCCCGATGCCGACATGGAAAACACCATCAGCGCACTCATTGGCGCAGCCTTTGGCTCTTGCGGCGAGCGCTGCATGGCAATCTCTGTGGCCGTGGCCGTAGGCGATGAAGCTGCCAACAAGCTCGTAAGCGGCCTGCAAGCGGCCATGGCGAGCATCAAAACCGGCACCGGGCGCGACAACAGCAACGACATGGGGCCACTCATTACCGGCGAGCATCGCAACAAGGTGCGCCAATATGTGGACGACGGCGTAGCCGAAGGCGCGACTCTGGTAGTAGACGGGCGCGATCTCTCGGTTAGCGAGCACCCCAACGGCTTCTTTATGGGCCCTTGTCTGTTCGACAATGTGCGCCCGAACATGCGTATTTACCGCGAAGAAATTTTCGGCCCGGTACTGTGCGTAGTAAGGGTGGATACCATGGAGCAGGCCATGCAGCTCATCAACGATCACGAGTTCGGCAATGGCACCTGTATTTTCACCCGCGACGGCGAGGCCGCGCGCTACTTCAGCGACCACATTCAAGTGGGCATGGTAGGCATTAACGTACCGCTACCTGTGCCGATGGCTTTCCACAGCTTTGGCGGTTGGAAGCGCTCGCTGTTTGGCGACCTCAGCGCCTACGGCCCCGATGCCGTGCGCTTTTACACGCGCCGCAAAACCATCACCCAGCGCTGGCCCTCATCGGGCGTGCGTGAAGGCGCCCAGTTTACCTTCCCAAGCTGATTGGCCACCTGCTCACCCCTTAGCCACACCGTGCACACTTTGTGCGCGGTGTGGATTAACGGTTTTACCCGCACTGCCGCCCCGCTATAATCCCCGCCTCTGTTTTTGCGCCCACCGCGCCCCTGCCCGAAGGACAACACCGTGTTTAGCAAGGCCCGCGCCTTTGAAGCCATCGATGCCATTAACGCCCAAGACCCAAAGCAGGAAACCGTTAACGGTGAAAGCCTGCCGGCGGCGCTGCTATACGGCCAGCGCATGTCGGCACGATTGGCCAGCTTTCAGCCCGAGGCAAGCCTGGCGCTGGCCATTGCCTGCCGCGCCCAGCACATAGAGCGCTGGATAATCCCGCGCACCGATTACCCAATGGATCGCGGTGGCTACCACCGCTGGCGCACAGCCCTTGGCCGCCACCACGCCGAGCGCACCCAGGCACTGGTTGCAGAATTAGGCGCAGACACCGCGCTCATAGACACCCTGGGCCAGCTGCTGCGCAAAGAGGCTCTCAAACAAAACCCGCAAACCCAGGCGCTGGAAGATGTTGCCTGCCTCGTTTTTATTGAACATTACCTGCAGCCCTTCAGCGAGCAGCACGACGAAGCCAAGCTCGTCAGCATCATCCAGAAAACCTGGCGCAAAATGTCTGCCGCAGGCCAAGCAGCGGCACTGGCGCTGCCATTACACCCAACCGTTGCGCCAATTATTAAAAAGGCGCTGAACGGAGCTGACGGTGCTGCTTAAACACCTGCACCTAAGTCTGGCGTTGCTTTCGGTTAGCGGCTTTTTTATACGCGGCATCTGGCACTTGCAAGCTGCGCGCTACCTGCACCTCCGGGCCACCCGCATTGCGCCCCACGTGATTGATTTCGCGCTGTTGCTCACAGCCCTGGGCCTGCTTTACCAATACCAGTGGCAGCCCTGGGGCAGCCCGTGGCTTACGGCAAAACTGCTGGCGCTGCTGGCCTATATCGGGCTGGGTGTGCTGGCGTTTCGCTTTGCCAAAACCCGTTCCCTGCAGTTTTCTGCGTGGCTGGGGGCGCTGGCCTGTGCCGCCTACATTGTGGCAGTAGCCATTACCAAGAGCCCGACGCCCTTCCTTTAATTATTCACACTTTGTTGGACACACCATGTGGTTTAAAAACTTACAAATCTATCGCATCAGCGAGGGTTACGACCTCAATCTTGCAACACTCAGTGATGCACTGGCTGAACAAGCCTTTACGCCCTGCTCGCAGCAAGAAATGACCAAATCCGGCTGGGTTTCGCCACTGGGCAAACACGCTACGGAACTTGCCCACGTGGCGCAAAATGCGGCATTGATTACCCTGCGCAAGGAAGAGAAAGTCATTCCCGCAGCCGTGCTGCGCGACATGGTAGAAGACAAAGCCCAGCAAATTGAAGCCGCCGAAGAGCGCCGGGTTTACCGCAAAGAAAAAGAGCAGATGAAAGAAGAGATTCTGTTCGAATGCCTGCCCCGCGCCTTGCGCAAAAGCCGCCGCACCCATGCGCTGATCGACCTGGAGCTTGGGCTGATCATTGTGGATGCCTCAAGCCCCGCGCGCGCCGAAGAGCTGATTACCCTGCTGCGCCAAACCTTGGGTTCGCTACCGCTATCACTTATGCAATACGAATACTCGCCCGCCGTGCAAATGACCGAGTGGGTAGCGGGCAACAACCTGCCAGATGTCTGGGCACTGGAACACGAGTGCGAACTGCGCGAGAGCGGCGAAGACGGCGCCATTATCAAATGCAAACGCCACGATTTGGCCTGTGAAGAGATCCAGCAACACCTGCAGGCGGGCAAGCAGGTGGTTCAGCTGGCGCTTAACTGGCAACAACAGCTCACCTTCCTACTTACCCACGAAGGCCATATCAAGCGGTTGGGCTTTGGCGATGAGCTAAAGCAGGAAGCCCAAGACAGCGGCGGCGACCAACTGGCACTGCTTGACAGCGAATTTGCGCTCATGACCTTAACCCTGCGGCGTTTTCTGCCAGACCTTGCCCAAGCACTCGGCGGCCACAAAGCCGAAGCCGTGTAAGTTTTTGTAAAACCTGGCAATGGCGGCAGTTAGTACCCCATTGCCAGCTAATGCTAAGGTATTAACCGGGTTTTGGATTCGATCACAAGACTAATGGCACAGAGCTCACAAAACAGACTATTGACTTAGTTAAAAACTTGACGTATACCATGCAAGGTGATTCTAAAAATAACGCAAAAGCATAAAAACTACGGCGGCTAATCATGAAAAAGATCATTCTTGCTCTCGGACTCTTGGGGCTTTTTGCAGCTCCTGCGACCCTGGCTTGCGACGAAGCTTGCCAAAGGGAAAAGGCTGCAAAAAACACCGGACAAGACTTCCCCAGTTACTTAACCTGGAAATACTGTGAAGGTATTGCCGGCGAATTCATGACATCTACCATGAAAAGCCTGCAAAGCTACACAGAGGAACACCTTGACGTAACCCGTCGCCGGGGCATGCGCAACACCAAAAGCTACCTCGAACAGCGCAAAGACTGGCTAAACGAGTGCGACAGCTACATGGCTGCCACGGGCAAAGGCCGCATTTTCCGCGATGACAAAACCACTAAGAACATCATGGCCGCCATCGACAGTGTCAATGCCGAGCTGGATTCACTTCTTAAAGGGGTGACCTACGCCAACGAAGGCGGTGACGACACCCAGGTTGCGCAAACCAAGTTTGATGAACTCTTTACCCTGGTAGACAACCACAAGAATCTACTGCTGATGAAGGGTTACATGATTACCTCGCGCTAAGGCAGGTAATCACCCAACGAAAAACGCCAGCTTATGCTGGCGTTTTTGTTTCTGACTTGCGCTTGATCGACAATACCGGCCGATCCACATTGGATTTTGGCATGGCGGGCTTGGGCCTTGGGGCGGCTTTCTGCTTGGCCGCACGGGCAATAGCTTCAACGCCCAATCGCAATAATCGCGCCTGATCGATCACGCTTAAGCCCTGGGGGAACTTTCCGGGGTTCACGCCCTGTGGATCGCGGGGATTACCGTCCACTGTAATCGTGAAGCCGCTGCTGTGCTTGGCCGACTGGCCATCTGGGCCTACTACCCAATCTTCAAAATCCATGAGTACCACTACCTTCCTAAATATCCCTTACTGCCCGACCCTGAACGCTCGCGAGCGCGGCAATCAGTTTGCTCGAACCACCCTACCGGCTTCAATAAAGAGGCGCATTACACCATAAAATTGCCGCAATAGGATACTAAACCTTCGTTCAGGCTGCTGTGCGCGATATCCCATTGCGCGCGGCCTCAGGGCTTGGGCCTTATCAGCTCATCCAGCAGTGTTGGGTCGTCAAAGTGACGCCGGCCGGTAAAGGCCACGGCGTGATGGCCCGGCGCGCGATGACTGCCGGTTGCCGGCACACCCATGGGCCAGAAAAACAGCGCTTCACTACGGCCGGATTCAGGCACAACGCCACGGGCATCAAACACCGCCCAATACTGCCGCACGGCCTCGGAAAAGCGGCTGTAAATGCCGACGCCAGCCCACTGCACAGGCGCAACGCCCAACTGCACGAAGGTACCATTTACAGGCCCATTTCCAACACCCAGCAGCGCATGGTCATTTTCGCTGAGATACACCACCGGCCCCTCGCCCAAGGCAAGCTCGCCACCCACGAAATGCGGCTCCTGCCAGAAATCCTCATTGGGCACGCTCTGGTAACCCTTAGCCGGGTAAAGCTGATACCAGCAACCACAGGTATGCATGGCGTCATAGGCAATGGGGCGCCCATCGGCGGCCAGATGCACACGCCAATGAATGCCATCCAGGGTGCCTGCCAATACATCCAACGGCCCCTTTGCCGGGCGCTCGGCAAACCAGATTTGGTAATTAAGCTGCAGCACGGGCGCGCCCTCAAACCGCCCAAGGCTCGGGTAGACATACATCAATGGCTGCCCGGTATTAAACTCAAGCAGGCCGTTATCAGTGCGCCCAAGGCGGCCCGGCATATTGGCACCGGCCACCGCGGCGGGGCTATCGGCCACAGCAAACACCGGCGCCCAGCGTGAAAACAAGCTGCTCCAAGCGGCCACATCGGCAGGTAAACCCTCGCCTACCAGCGCCCTGGCCGAAAAGAGAGCCGAGAAGTGCGCGGAAGCCGTGAAACTCTCGCGGACGAAATTTGCCTTGAAATAGCGCCACTCAGCAGCTGCAGGGGAAAAGTCCGCTTGCTGCCTGGCCATGTGGTTAAGCTCGCCTTCAACGCCTGCCAGAAACGCCAAGCGCGTGAGTGGGTAGAGCCCAATGGCGCGCAGGCCGGTGCGGTATTCATCGGGTATGGTGGTGGCAGTTTTCAGGGCTGCCCAGCTAGGGGTATCCCCCGCAATTGAAGCGAGCACGGGCGCCATGCATGCCGGCACCTCAAGTTGCAATGCCTCGCTCGCCAAGAGGTTGGCCCACTGCAACCAATGCAGCCGCTCGGCTTGGGTTGCCGCCGAATCAAAACGCGCGGCAAGGTCGCGGTTCACGCGCAAAAAAGGTGCGCCTTTAACCTCAAAATACGGCGTGTATTGGCGCTGTTTTAGCGCCTCTGTAAAGGGGGCAATACAGGTTTGATGATTGGTGGCCACCAGGCGCACAGGCTGTGGCGCACAGGCGCTGAGGAGGCCGGCCAACAGACCGACCAGTGCGAGAATACGGCTACTTTGCCGCCTGTTGGCGCGCTTTGGCACGTTGCTGGCGCTCCGTTGGTGCGCGGCCTATGTGGGCTTCATTGCGTTGCTTGGCCAATTCAATCTGGCGCTGACGCTCCTCAAAACGGCGGCGCTGCTCATCGGTGAGCAGGTGGTGGCAGCGCGGGCAACAAACGCCCTGCTCGAAGGTGCTGGCCTGCTTATCAGCCTCGGTTATGGGGTGGCGGCAACCGTGGCAAAGGTCGTAACTGCCGCGCTCTAGTGCATGATTCACCGCCACGCGGTTGTCGAACACATAACACTCGCCCTGCCACAGCGATTCAGACTCGGGCACCTTTTCAAGGTAATTGAGAATGCCGCCTTTGAGGTGGTACACCTCGTCAAACCCCTGCGATTTCAAAAGCGCCGTGGATTTCTCACAGCGGATACCGCCAGTGCAGAACATGGCCACTTTCTTGTGCTTGGCAGGGTCCAGGGTTTGTTTGATGTACTCGGGAAAGTCGCGAAAGCTCTCGGTTTTCGGATCTATGGCGCCCTTGAAGCTGCCCACTTCATACTCGTAGTAGTTGCGGGTATCTATAACCGTAACCTCCGGATCGCTGATCAGCGCGTTCCAGTCTTCGGGCTCCACGTAGGTGCCCACCACTTCCAGCGGGTCTATGCCGGGCACGCCCATGGTCACAATCTCTTTTTTGAGTTTGACCTTGGTGCGATAAAAAGGCATTTCCTCCTCAAAGGACTCCTTGGAATCGAGTTCCGCGAAGGCGGGCTTAGCCTTGAGGTACAACAGCAAATCATCAATGGCCGCGCGAGTACCGGCAACAGTGCCGTTAATGCCCTCAGAGGCCAGCAACAAGGTGCCTTTTACCCCCAAGCGCGTCATCTCTTCCAGCAAGGGCTCACGCAAATCGCGGTAATTGGGCAGGGTTACGAACTTGTAAAGCGCGCACACAACGTAAGACATGAAATACAACCATCAATAACTATCAAAAAGCAGCCGCGCATTGTAGTGACTGCTCAAATACTGCACAACCGGCAATTCAGCCCGCCTTGCTGCCACCCAGGCACTTGGGTGAATCAGGCGCAGCCGCGCCCTGCCACTGGCCGGGCGACCAGGTATGCAAGGCCAGCGCGTGAATCTCGCCCATTATCTCGCCCAGGGCGCCATACACCAGCTGGTGTTGCTGCACCAGTCGTTTACCCTCGAACGCCGCTGCCACCAACTGCACCTTAAAGTGCGATTCAGAGCCAGGCGGCACATTGTGCATGTGGCTTTCGTTTTCTATACGCAACATTTGCGGGCTAAAGGCCCGGGTAAGCGCTTGTTCAATTCGGGCCTGCATTGGCCCTTGGGGCAATGTTGGCTGGCTTGGGTGATCTGGCATAGGGGTTCTACAACTCTGCTGTTTGCGTGTTTGCCGGGTGCTAGTTGGCGCGTGCAAAAACCTGCGCATGGGGCACCCGCGCGGGCAGTATTATACCCCCTCCCCTTATTAACGCGCAGCGCCCACACAAGACCCGCCCAAGTGTGAACTGGTCGAGGTTTTTTGAGCGCCGTCAAGATTTAAGATAAAAGTACCAATATGGCGCAATAAACACGCTATGATTTCGGGTGCCACGAGCACAAACGCTAAAAATGACCCTAATGGGGCCAGCAGGGGAATACGCAACATGAGCGATCAAAAGCCGGCATTGTTTATTGAGCGCCGCCACGGGCGCGACAGACGCAAAGAGCCAGACAGCTGCAAATCATTGCCCATAGACCTCTACCACCGCAAGCGCCGCAAGAACCCCGATCGCCGCACGCCCGGCCGCACCCTGGCCGAGCACATCAACGCCTTTTACGAAAACCAAAGCCATACCTGCGACACCCACTAGCCCGAAGCTACCGGGTAGTGGGGAAAGCGGGCAAAAAAATCCTTCACATCAAATTGCCGGCGCACCTGGGCATAATAATCCTGGTGACGATGGCGGTGAGAGTTATGACCCTCGTATTGCAAATGATCAAGGCAGGCACTGCACACCGCCCGCTCCGCCAAATTACCGGCCCCAATATGCACCCACTCATCCGGCGGGAATTTATCGCACCAACACAGGTGATAGTCGCTAAAGCCTTCCACCCACACAATCACCCGTGCATTTTTAAAAGCCACTGTGTGATCTAGCAATTTATTCAGTGCAACCCTGGGCACCCTGAGGCCCGCACCTGCCAATTCAACACGCTCTATGCCCGTTAAATGCAGCCGCGGGTCAAAAAACTCAAACTGCCCCAGCCGGCTTGCGCCCATTTTTTCACGCAATAAAGTAAGCGGCGGAAAATCAGCAAAATCCGGCAGTTTCACGGGCTTACATCCTGCAATATGGTGGCAATGCGTCCGTCGGCATCGGTGCGCACGCGAAATTCAACCCGGCGCGAACGGGCATCGTCTTCCACGCCATTGGCATTTAATACGGGCTTTGAAGACGACAAGCCATTGGCCGTAAGGTGCGCCGTCAGCCAGGCCTTTTCAGGCGCCACACTGTTGAGCGCCAACACATAACCCAATGCCGAGCGGGTGCGCGCCTGAGACAGCGCCATATTGCGGATGTAGGCCTCATCGGGCGAGGTATCTAGGCCCCAGTCGCTGGAGGTGTGGCCTTCTATGCGCACCTCCAGAATATCCTGCCGGTATTTGGGCTGGGTAAGAATGGCCACATAACGCGGAAAAAAGTCTGCCAGAATATCTGAAAACGCGGGGTTGAGATCAGCCTCACCACGGTCGAACAACAACTCGGTATTGTAAAAGCGTAAACTCAAATCGCGATTTAATTCCGCGCCCCACTTTGGTAAATCGTCGGCAAACTCGCGGTGTAAATCTTCATAAAGCTGGGTGCGCAGGCGATCGTATAAAATCGCCACGTCTTTAATTTTGCGCGACTCTATTTCAAGTTGCACCATGTAAATAACCGAGATTAACAGGAACACCATCATCAGGCCGCCCATCAAATCACTGACAGACACCCAGTGTTCTTCTTGCTCTAACGTATCACTCGGCGAGGGCTCGAGCCCGCTGTTGAGGTTTGCCATCGCGTTGATTCACCTGATCGGCCATATGAATAAGCTGACGCAGCTTTTCCGTCAGCGGTGCATAATCGTTTACAAACTTTTCAGATAACGAGGTCATCTGATAACCAAAGGTTTTCAACGCCTGCACAAGCTCCTGCTCAAGGCCCTGCTCAATGGCGGCCAGATGGTTTTCCACGCGCGCATCGCTTGCTTGGGCCAGGCCCGCAAGCTGGTTGTGCACGCGCTCGGAGGTTTGGGTGAGTTGCGCAAGCGACTCGGCCAGTGCGGCATCTACTGCGCGCTGGTTTTCACTTACCGCCCGGGTGAGCTGGTCTGTGAGGCCATCAATGCGCTCACCCAGTTGCGGCAAGCCTTGCGCTGCCCGTTCAGACACATCGGCCAGCACTTCAAGCTGCGCAGATAAATTTTGCGATTGTGATTGGGTGCCGGCCAACAAATCCCCCAAAGACGCAGACACCTGCTTGAACACTTCCGCGTGTTGCACCATATCGCGGTAGGCTTCGGCGGCTTTATCAAGCAGCTTGCCGTTGGCATCCTGGCTGGATAACAGCGCCTCCAGTTCGCGCTTGTAGTTTTCCTGCCAGGTAAGCATCTTGCCCACAGCGGCGTTCAGTTCGCGGAAGTTATCGCCATATTGCGCGTTAATTTCCGCATTGAAATCGCGCATCACTTTTTCAATGGCCACCACCAGCGCCCGCGCATTGGCTTCGGCCATTTCCGTTTGGTAGGCCTTCAATTGCGACACTATGGCCTCGGCTGCATGCAGTTGCTCTTGGTGCTGACGCGCAAGCGCGCTGTGCAAACCGCCGGCGCCGGCATCACTTAAGCTTTGCTGGATATCCGTAAGCAGGTTGGCAAGGTCGGTTACCGTGGCGGTGTGGTAGGTTTCCTGTTTCTTTCGCACACCCATCACCGCAAACAAGTGGCGCATTTTTACTGCCAAAGCGCCCAACAGGCCGGCGATAGATGTCCAGAAAGCGGTTTTTAAGCCATCGATCAGTTGGGGAACAGAGGCGCTGATGTTTTCGGTATCAAATTCCAGAAGCCCCAGTGCCACACCCAAAAAGGTGCCAAAAATACCGGTACTGGTAAGAATTGCAGGGGATTGGCCGGCGGAGTGGCTGTTATAGCCCGGGCCCACAAAATACACAGAAAGCACAAAAATCAGTGCCATCAACCCCAGAGTAAGCGGTGGAAACTCAGCCAAAAATGCCATGGCACTCCCTTTGCGCTGTATGGTCTCACCTACGGGCCGCTCGGGCCTACGCAGCTTGATTATTATTTGTGGAGCTTATGCCCACAATATAGACCAATGGGGCTTTGGAACAAGCCCCGTGTGTCACAAAGCGCGCCAGAACTGCCCTGCTAGCTGCGGGCCTTACGCTGTTTGCGCTCGCCGCGCCGATCGGTGCGATGATTGGCCCGCGCGCCCTTGCGATCCAGCCGCTGGTTTATGCGATCGCCTTTGTTGTCTAACCGGCCATTAATGCGATCGCCCTTGTTGTCTAAACGCGTTTCAATGCGGTTGCCCTTGGCATCAAGCCTGGCTGCACGCTGGTCATTGCCTGCGTCTAGGGCCCTGTCGGCCTTGCGATCAAGGCGCTCATCAATGCGCTCGCCTTTGGTGTCCAGGCGCGCGTCAATGCGGTCGCCCTTGTTGTCCAACCGCGCATCCACCCGGTCGCCGCGGGTATCCAGGCGCGCCTCTTTGCGGTCGCCCCGCAGATCGTGGCGCTCGGCAATGGTCTCTTGCGCCGCCGCCATGCCACACCACAAAACCGTGGCCATACCCAGTGCCAAAACAGGAAGTTGAACTTTCATAATGAACCCTTTCATTGGTTGTAAGTGTTGTTTATTCAACCACTACAACGGGGCCCGTTTGATTTGGTTGACACTGGCAGTAAAAAACAGGCTTACGGGTGCACCACCAGCGCCACCAACTGATCCGCCAGCGCATCCACACTCAAAGGCCCACCAGGCTTATACCAATGCCAGGTTTCCATCGCCGCACCGCGAATAAAATGCCGCGCAAGCTGGGGCTCGGCCGCCAGCGCGCCCTGGGCTTTAAGTGTGGCCAGGCAATCCAGCCAGCGCTGCTCATAGTGCTCGCGCAGTGCCAATATTTGCCGCTGGCTTGCAGCACCCAGTGAGCGCCACTCGGTAACCAAAATGCTAAAGCCTGTGCCAATTTCACCGTGAATGGCCTTGAGTTCACAGGCCACCAGCACTTTTAGACGGGCCTTTGGCGTTGTTGCTGTGCAAAGCTGCGCCTCCATGGCATCACCCACCAGCAAAATGAGCTCTTCCATCAGCTGTGCCAAAATGGCCTCTTTATTGGCAAAGTGGTGAAACAAGCTGCCCGACAAAATACCCACTTGCGCGGCGATATCGCGCACGGTGGTGCGCGCAAAGCCACGCTCGCGAAACAGCCCCGCCGCAACCCGTAGCACCCGCCCCTTGGCGGATGCCTGATCTTCCAAAACCCGAGCACTGGCCAACGGGCACTCCTCCTGCTTATGCATTGTCATCAACGGCAATAAATCGGAATTGTGGCCTATTGTCAACCAAGCGCTTGCTTGGTATTGTCGGCAAACAATCACAGTAACGGGAACCACTATGTCTGCGTCACCCGCTGTTATCACCTGCGCCTTAACAGGTGTATTGACTAACCCCGCCCAACATCCGGTACCGGTGACTGCCGCAGAAATGGCCGCTGCCGCCCGCCAAGCCTTTGATGCCGGTGCCACGGTAATGCACGTGCATTTTCGCCGGCAGGAACCAAACCTGGGCCACTTGCCCAGCTGGGAACCGGAAGTGGCCTTTGAAATTGCCGAGGCCATACGCAGTGCCTGCCCGGGCGTGCTGCTGAACTTCTCAACTGGCACCATCGGGCGCGATCAACACGGCCCCATTGCTTGCCTTGAACGTTGCAAGCCTGAAATAGGCGCCTGCAACGCCGGCAGCCTGAATTATTTAAAAGTTAAGCGCGATGGCACCTGGGCCTGGCCGCCCATGCTGTTTGAAAACACCGTTGAAAAGGTTGAGGAGCTGCTGGCCACCATGCAGCGCACGGGCACCCGGCCGGAATTTGAATGTTTCGACCTAGGCATAGTGCGCTCGGTGGGCATGTACCAACAGGTGGGCCTCATTGAGCGTGCAAGCTTTAACTTTGTGATGGGTGTTGCCAGTGGCATGCCCGCAGACCCTGAACTGCTGCCGCTGCTACTGAAATACCTGCCCGGCGACAACCCTTGGCAAACCACTCTAATCGGGCGCGAAGAAATCTGGCCACTACACAGGCTGGCGGCAGAACTTGGGGGCCATTTACGCACAGGCCTAGAAGACACCTTCTACCTCCCCGGCGGCGAGCGCGCTAAACACAACGGCGAGCTGATTGAGGCTCTGGTAACCATTGCCGAGCAATCCGGGCGCAGCATTGCCAACACCCGCGAGGCGCGCGCACTGTTTTTATAAGTTTTTTAAAAGGGCTTACACCATGAGCTACACATCGGTTTTTCAACCCGGGCTGTTTAATGGCCACACCGTTATTGTGACAGGCGGTGGCAGTGGCATTGGCCGCTGCACCGCCCACGAGCTGGCGGCACTGGGTGCACACGTGATTATCACCGGCCGCAAGCAAGAAAAGCTCGATCAGGTTACTGAAGAAATTCAAACAGACGGCGGCCAGGTATCGAGCCTGGCCTTCGATATAAGAGACGAACCCGCAGTTGAACAAGCAGTTGCAGAGCTTGCAAATAAACACGGCCAGATTCACGGCCTAGTGAATAATGCAGGCGGCCAGTTCCCGGCCCCTTTAGAGATGATTTCTGCCAAAGGGTTTGATGCCGTTGTGCGCAGCAATTTATTGGGCGGCTTTTTAATGGCGCGCGAAGTCTACAAACACAGCATGCAAAAGCACGGCGGCGCCATTGTGAATATCACCGCCGACAACCTCAACGGCATGCCCGCCATGGGCCATTCCGGTGCCGCGCGCGCCGGCATGGAAAACCTCACCAAAACCTGTGCCTGGGAATGGGGTTATTTTGGCGTGCGCGTTAATGCCGTGGCACCTGGCTGGGTGGCATCCAGTGGCTTCGACACCTACGACCCACACTTTCAATCACTCATCAAAGGTGTGAAAGACCACGTACCCTTAAAACGCCTTGCCTTTGAGGCCGAAATCAGCGCGGCAATTTGTTTTTTATTAAGCCCCGGCGCCAGCTTTATAAACGGCCACACACTGCGCATAGACGGCGGCTCATCACAGGGCTCGGCACCCGCCATTTGGCCACTGCCCAAAGGCGCTGCGGTAAACACCCACGCATTTAACGGCTTTCATCGCGCCAAGCTGCCCGAGATGTTAAAAGACGACGAGGCAAAATAAATGACCCGCCAGCCCGACGCCCCCAATGAAACAGCCCGCAGCGCTGACAAAAGCAACCGCGATCACCTGCTGGCCCAACTCGCCCACATTCGCGCCATTGAAAAAACCCTGGCAGACGCAGCCCAGGCCAAGCGCGAAAAATACGCGGCCCGCGGCATGCTGTTGCCCCGCGAGCGACTGGCGTGCCTGCTGGATGCCGGCAGCCCGTTTATTGAGGTGGGCGCACTGGCTGGTTACAAAATGTACGACGACAAAGACGGCACAGGCGCCGGCGGCGGCTGTATTGGTGGCATAGGTTTTATTCACCAAACACCCTGTGTTATTCGCGTTGATAACTACGCCATTAAAGGCGGCACAATTTCACCAGTGGGTATGGAAAAAGCCCTCAGGCTGCAGCAAATAGCCATGGAAAACAAACTGCCCTTTGTTACCTTGGCACAAAGCGGTGGCGCGAATTTAATGTACGCCAACGAAATTTTTGCCCCCGGCGGGCGGGGCTTTGCCAATCAGGCGCGGATGTCTGCCATGGGTATTCCACAGGTAACCGTAGTGCACGGCAGCGCCACCGCCGGCGGCGCCTACCAACCGGCGCTCAGTGATTACGTGGTGCTGGTACGCAATCAGGCCACCATGTATTTGGCAGGCCCGCCCCTCTTGAAGGCCGCCACCGGCGAGATAGCAACCGATGAAGCACTCGGCGGCACTGCTGTGCACGGCGAGCAGGCCGGTACCGGCGATTACATTGCCGAGAACGACGAACACGCCATCGCGCTTGCCCGCGAACTGGTGCAAAACCTGAACTGGTTTAAAATCAGCGCCAACACTAAAAACCAACAGCCTGCACTCAAACCCACCCAGCCCAATTGCATACTCGATATTATTCCCAGCAACACCAAAGCGCCCTTTGATGCGCGAGATGTCATCGCCCACCTGACAGACAACAGCCACTGGCTTGAATTTAAAGCCGCCTTCGATCAGCAAACACTGTGCGGCCAGGCACGCATACACGGCCAGCCCATCGGTATTATTACCAATAACGGGCCCATCACCTCACAAGGTGCCAACAAAGCCGCGCAATTTATTCAGCTGTGCGAACAAAACCACACGCCCTTGCTGTTTTTACACAACACCACAGGATTTATGGTGGGCACCCAGGCCGAGCAGTCGGGCATCATCAAGCACGGCGCAAAAATGATTCAGGCGGTAGCCAACGCACAGGTGCCGAAATTCAGCATTGTGATGGGGGGCTCTTACGGCGCCGGCAACTACGCCATGTGCGGGCGCGGTTTCGACCCGCGCTTTATTTTTGCCTGGCCCAATAGCCGCACAGCGGTGATGGGTGGCGCACAGGCAGGCAAGGTGCTGCGCATTGTCACCGAAGCCAAAATGGGCAGCACTGATACCGCCATGCTGGATAAACTCGAACAAGATACCGCGCAATTTGTAGACGCCCAGGCCACAGCCCTGGCCTGCACCGCACGCCTGTGGGATGACGGTATTATAGACCCGCGCCACACCCGCGACCTGCTTGGCCTGCTGCTCGCCATTTGCAGCATGGGCGAAAACTTCACCACACAGCGCAACAGTTTTGGCGTCGCGCGCTTTTAACTTTACGCATGCCCACAGGCCAGTTGTACGCCTTGGCGGCAAAATAAAACGGAGCCCACATGCAATTTAGCGAACAACACCAAGCACTGCGCCAAAACGTTGCCCGCTTTGTAAGCGAGCAATTAAACCCACACATTGAACAATGGGAGCGCGAGGGGCAATTCCCCATGCACGCGCTGCTTAAGTCACTGGCAAACCTTGGCCTGCTGGGCATCAGCAAGCCTGAAACAGCCGGCGGGCTTGGGCTTGATTTCAGCTATGAGCTCATACTTGCAGAAGAATTGGGCGCAGCCCACTGCGGCGGGGTGCCGTTGGCCATTGGCGTTCAAACCTCTATGGCCACACCCGCTTTGGCGCAATACGGTTCTGATGCACTCAAACAACACTTTCTACAACCGGCCATTGCCGGCGACATGGTGGCGGCTATTGCGGTGTCTGAACCGGGGGCTGGCTCAGATGTTGCCAACGTAAAAACCCACGCACGCAAAGACGGTGGCGACTACATAATCAATGGCAGCAAAATGTGGATCACCAACGCTCACCAGGCAGATTTCTTCTGTGTGCTGGCCAACACAGGCGATGGCAAACCTCACGAAAATAAAAGCCTGATCATCGTGCCTGCAACCTTGTCCGGCGTCACCCTGGGCCCGAAGCTTGAAAAAATGGGCATGCGATCCTCCGACACATCGGCCGTTTTTTTCGACGATGTGCGCGTACCCATCCACTACCGTATAGGTGAGGAAGGTGCAGGCTTTCTCTACCAGATGCTGCAATTTCAGGAAGAGCGCCTGTTTGGTGCAGCCCTCACCTTGAAGGGCTTTGAGTTGTGTATTCAAAGTACCATTGAGTACACCCGCGAGCGCGAGGCCTTCGGGCACCCGCTTATCAACAACCAAACCATTCACTTTGCGTTGGCTGAGCTACAAACAGAAGTGGAAGCCCTGCGTTCACTCATTTACCGCGCCACAGAAAATTACGTTACCGGCCAAGATGCCACCCAGCTGGCCTCTATGGCCAAGCTTAAGGCCGGGCGTTTATCGCGCACACTGCCAGATCAATGCCTGCAATTCTGGGGCGGCATGGGCTTTATGGAAGCGTCGCTCATCAACCGGCTGTACCGCGATTTCAGGCTTACCTCCATTGGCGGCGGCGCCGATGAAATTATGCTCGGCATTATCTGCAAACTCATGGGCATTCTGCCCAAGCGTAAAAAGGCATAAGCATGCAGTTACCCACATTCGAACACGTAAAAATTGAAAAAAACCTGTGCGGCATTACGGTAACCTTGAATCGCCCCCACCTACGTAACGCCATCAACCACGCCATGTTGCGCGAGCTAACAGATATCTGTACCTGGCTTGGGGCGCAACCCGATCTGCGCGTGCTGGTAATCAAGGGCGCAGACGGCCACTTTTGTGCAGGCGGCGACATCGCCGACATGCTAAGTGCTGCAGAGGCATTTGAGGCGGGCAACAAAGATGCGTTTTACACGCTAAATCTGAATTACGGCCAACTTTTGCTAAACCTTGCCCGCCTGCCCTGCACGGTAATTTCCGTATTACAAGGTACGGTTATGGGCGGCGGATTGGGTTTGTGTGCAGTGGCCGATATTTGCCTGGCAGACGCCAGCGCTAAACTTGCCATGCCAGAGATAACATTGGGTTTGCCGCCTGCGCAAATTGCCGCCTTTGTGGGCGAAAAAATCGGCCTCGCCCAAGCACGCAGGTTGGCCGTCAGCGCCGGCAGGCTTACCGCCCAACAAGCCAAAGCCATTGGCTTAGTGGATGAAGCCTATGCCGATAGCACTGCACTCACCGAGGCACTCAACGCACACCTTGCGGCCATGAATTTATGCTCGCCCAAAGCGCTGCGTACCACCAAATCGCTACTGCTGGCGCAAGGGCCCTTTAGCCACGCCAACGAAGAACACTGCCAGGCATTGTTAGCGCGCGCAGCCAATGCCTTTAGCGATGCCGTAACCCACGGCGATGGGCCAGAGGGCACCAAAGCCTTTATGGAGAAACGCCGCCCCCACTGGGTGCAAACTATAGAGCCCGAGGTGCGCTCATGAACCCAGAAAATGCAAACGCCACAAATATTCAACGCAAGCCCATCAAGCGCTTGCTGGTTGCCAACCGCGGTGAAATTGCCTGCCGTATTTTTCGCACAGCTGGCAGCCTTGGCATTACCACTATTGCCGTCTACAGCGAGGCAGATGCCAACGCACTGCACACAAAACTTGCCGATGAATGCCACCCCATTGGCCCGGCCGAGGTGCAAGCCTCGTACCTCAATATTGAAGCAATAGTAAGCGCGGCTATTGCCACCGGCGCAGACGCCGTACACCCCGGCTACGGCTTTTTGTCTGAAAATGCAGCCTTCGCCCAGGCATTAGCCGACGCTGGCATTACTTTTGTTGGGCCCTCAGCCAATGCCATAGAAGCCATGGGTGACAAGCGTCAGGCCAAGCGCGTAGCAGAAAACGCAGGCCTGCCCACCCTGCCCGGCATCCACACCAACAACGCAACTGACGATGAACTCATACAGGCAGCCACTGCCATTGGCTTCCCGGTTATGGTTAAAGCCGCACACGGCGGCGGCGGCCGTGGCATGCGGCTTGCGCATGATATAGAAGGCCTCAAAGGCGCACTCACCAGCGCCAGAGCAGAGGCACAAAACGCCTTTGGCCGCGGCGAGCTGTTACTGGAAAAAGCGCTCACCCGCCCTCGCCATATAGAAGTGCAAATATTTGCAGATAAACACGGCAATTGCGTGTACATGGGCGATCGCGATTGCTCTGTGCAAAGGCGCCACCAAAAAGTGGTAGAGGAAGCTCCCGCCGCCAACCTGCCGGATGGGTTGCGCGCCCGCATGGGCGAGGCATCCATAGCATTGGCGAAAAGCTGCCAGTACCTGGGGGCTGGCACCGTTGAGTTTTTGGTAGAAGGCCAAGACTTCTACTTTCTGGAAATGAATACCCGCCTGCAGGTGGAGCACCCGGTAACCGAAGCCGTTTTTCAGGAAGACTTAGTGGCCTGGCAGCTTGCCATAGCCGAGGGCTTGCCCCTGCCCAAACAACAAGCGCAACTTATTCCCTCAGGCCACGCCATTGAAGTGCGCCTGTACGCGGAAGACCCGGCCCAACAGTTTTTTCCCCAAACCGGGAAAATACTGCACTGGCAACCCTGCAACGCTCAGGCAGGTATGCGCACAGATCACATGCTGTATGACGGCGCACAAATCGGCAATTGGTACGACCCGATGCTTGCCAAAATAATTGCCCAAGGCTTCAGCCGGCGTGACGCCATTAACAAATTGCGGGCGCAAATCCGCGGCACCCTGGCACTTGGCATCAACCACAACCTGGGTTTTTTAACGCGCATCCTTGAGCACGACGCATTTCAAGCAGCGCCACCGGGTACAGATTTTCTGGAATGCCACAACCTCACCCAGCCGCGCGCAACAACCCTTGTACACGCACATATTGCCGCCGCCCTTGTGCAATTTTTAGAAGCGCAACCTACAGCAGCCGCGCTAAGCACTGCCTATGGAAACCTGAGCACATTAAGCATTCCCAACACCCGCCAATGGCAACTGGGCAACAACACACAAGATGTACTGTTAGATGCCCGCACCTATTGCGAAGGGCTAATCACCCTGACAATGGAGGGCACAAATTACCCAATCACCCACATAGACCACAGCCCCCCGGCGCTTACCTTTAAGTGCAACGGCGAACGCATCAGCTGCTTCGTGGTGCGCACTGCCACCCATTACTACCTGCAGCTAGGCGGCGAACACTTTACCTTGCAAGAAGTAAGTTCCCACGCAAGCAGTACACACGCGCAAAGCTCTGGTGATATTAAAGCCCCTATGGCCGGCCAGGTACTGGAGGTTTTAATTACATCAGGCGAGCAGGTAAACGCGGGCGACACACTGCTCATTATTGAAGCCATGAAAATGGAAATGCCCCTTAAAGCCACAAGCCCCGGCCGCTACACCATTACCGTTCAAAAAGGCGAGCAGGTAAGCGCAGGCCAAACACTTGCCGAACCGCTAGAGCCCCACGTTGAATCGCCCAGCCCCGGCGATAAAAATAGCGAACACACACAGGAGCACACACATGCTCACGCGCGATGACATACGCCTGCCCTGCCCCCACCAAACAGAAAACCACCAACAATGGCGGGCAAGCCTTAGAAAATTTGTGAGCACCCATGTCACACCGTTTGTAGAGCAATGGGAAGAAGCCTGTGAACTACCGCCCGATCTTTGGGCCAAGGCCTGTGATGTGGGCCTGTTGCAATTGGGCTACCCAGAGCAATACGGCGGCATTTTGCAAGACACCGACCTCTACCACATGACCATTGCCGCCGAAGAGCTGAGCGCTTGTGGTGCCGGCGGGGTTTACGCCACGCTGTTGGTACATGGCATCGCACTGCCGCCCATTGTTCACTATGGCTGTGATCAATTGAAAAATGAGGTGATCGCCCCGGTGCTGGCTGGCCGTCGCCACATCAGCCTTGCCATTACCGAGCCCGGCGGCGGCTCAGACGTCGCTCGCCTTAGCACCACTGCGCAAAGCCGGGGCGATCACTATGTGGTTAACGGCAGTAAAACCTTTATCACCGGCGGCATGCGCGCCGATTGGTTTACCACTGCCGTGCGCACCGGCGGCGAGGGTGTAGGCGGTTTATCTTTACTGTTAATTAATGCAGACGCCGAAGGTGTAAGCCGCACCGCGCTTGATAAAAAGCAAGGCTGGTGGTGTTCAGATACTGCCACCCTGTATTTTGATAACGTAAAAGTACCCAAGCACCAGCTCATTGGTGAAGAAAACGGGGGCTTTTTGCCCATAGTGCACAACTTTAACAATGAGCGCTTGGCGCTCTCGGCCAGCGCCCTGGAGGCTGCGCGCGTGTGCTTTGAAGATGCCTGGGCATGGGCGAATGATCGCAATACCTTCGGCAAGCCGCTAATCAAGCACCAGGTGATTGGCCATAAATTCGCCGAAATGTTGCGCCAAATAAACGCCACCCAGGGCTACCTGGACAGCTGCCTTTGGGCGATCACCCAAGGCCAGTGCCAACCCAGTGACATGGCACTACTCAAGGTGCAAGCCACACAAACCATGGAATTCTGCGCACGCGAAGCCTTGCAAATACTGGGTGGCGCCGGCTTTTTGCGGGGTTGCCGGGCCGAGCGCATCTACCGTGAAGTGCGGGTTAACGCCATTGGTGGCGGCTCTGAGGAAATCATGCGGGATCTGGCCTGGCGACAACTGATGGCACGCAGCGGCAATTAGCCGTAACGGCCCTAAAACTTGCGCTAAGCTTAATCAGATAAACCAAAACCGGATTGGGTCACACACCTACCGCTAGATTTGAGGTTGCCACACGCCATGCATCTTCCGCTTCCGCTGCTCTCCCGCGCCAGCCTGCTGGCGGCACTGCTTGGCTGGGCGCAAAGTGTGGCCACACAAGCGCAACCCCCAAGGGCTGCATCAGACAGCACAACCGGGGCCGCGATACACGCCTCTGAAATTGTGATTCGCATGCCCAAAGAGGAGTTCAGCAACTCCGGGCACACCAATTACATCCGTACCCTGCTGCAACTTGCCCTTATTCGCAGCAAAAGTGCCCACGAGACCATAACACTTGCGCCCATTGAAGAAGATCTAACCCAGGCCCGTTTAATTGCGGAACTGCAGCGCGGGCACATTCTCGACATTATCTGGACCATGACCTCACGCGAACGTGAAGCCACCATGCTGCCTGTGCGCATTCCGTTGCTAAAAGGCCTGTTAGGCCAGCGGGTATTTTTAATTCGCGCAGATCGCCAAGCAGATTTCGAAAAAGTCTCAACCCTCAGTGAGCTCACGGAATTTACTGCAGGCCAAGGGGCACACTGGCCAGACACAGAAATTTTGCGTGCCAACGGCCTGCCGGTACTTACTTCAACGCGCTATGAGTTATTGTTTTCGATGTTGCGTGGCGGGCGCTTTGATTACTTTCCGCGCGGCGTTAATGAAGCCTGGGCCGAACTGGATGCACACCCGAATGAAGGGCTTACAGTAGAGAGCACGCTTTTGCTCTCTTACCCGGCACCCATGTATTTTTTTGTGCGCAAAGGCAACGAGGCATTGGCAAAGCGGTTAGAACAGGGGCTTGAATTAATGATTGCCGATGGCAGCCTGGATGCCCTCATAGAGAGCCACCCAAGCTTGATGCAATTTGTTAAAAAGGCCGACGTAAAATCCAGAAAGGTGTTTAAGCTTAATAACCCGGATCTGCCCGCCGAAACACCTTTGCACCAGCCCAAATACTGGGCCATAGAGCACTAAGCTAAACGCGCTACTCTTTGTTGCGCGCCTCTAAACGCGGCTCTGCTACCGCCACCAGCTTGCCATCAACAAAGCTTATGGCTTGGGTAGAGCCGTAGGGGCCAAGCTCTCTTAACTTATGCCCTTTGTTCACCAATATTTGTCGCGTACCGGCGGGCATATTCGCTTCCACAAATAGCATGTCGGGCCGCCACTGTTGGTGAATACGGCTTTTGGCCAAGGCCTCCTCAAGGGGCAGGTTTAAATCCAGATGATTGATAATTGCCTGCACAACCTGGGTAATGATGGTGGGGCCACCGGCGGCGCCCACTGTCATCACGGGCTTGCCGTCTTTCAACACAATGGTGGGTGCCATAGACGACAGCGGCCGTTTGCCTGGCTGCACGCTGTTGGCCTCTGTACCCACCAGCCCGTAAATATTGGGCACACCCGGCTGCACGGAAAAATCATCCATTTGGTTATTCAACACCACGCCAGTGCCAGGCACCACCACCTTCGCGCCGAAATCCGTATTAACCGTGGTGGTAATCGCCACCCAGTTACCCCATTTATCAGCGGCTGCAATGTGGGTGGTGTGCTTGGCAAAAAGATCTACCTCAACATCCGCCGGCGTACCCGGGCCCGTAACATCCAGCGCGCGCTCCAACTCAATGCGCGCCGCCTGGCGGGCAATATACTCTTTGCCAATTAATCCCTTGGGTACCTTGGTAAAAGCCGGATCACCCAGCCAATAGGCGCGATCGGCAAAGGCCAGCTTCATGGCCTCGCCAATCACATGGTAGCGATTGGCATCATTGAGTGAAGCCAGATCAAAACCTTCCAACATGCCCAAAATTTGCGCCGTATGCACACCGCCAGAGCTTGGCGGAGGAAAACCCACAATCGTAAAATCGCGATAATTTGTACTGACTGGCGCGCGCTCTACCACTTTGTAGTTGGCAAAATCTTGTTCGGTAATCAAGCCACCGTTTTCACGCATCCATTTGCCAACGGCTTTGGCAAATTCACCCTGATAAAAATAGCTGCTGCCTTCTTTTGCGATGGCGCGCAGGGTTTTGGCAAGATCTGGCTGTGTGAGCAGGTGCCCCTTGGGCCAGGCATTGCCTTGGGCGTCTAGCAGCGCAGCCCGGCTGCCCGGAAATTGCGCCAGGCGCTCGGCTGAGCGGGCCAGACGTTTGGCAAAAATGCCATCAATTGCAAACCCGCGCTCGGCAAGCTCAGCGGCCGGCAACAACACCTTGGCGTAATCAAGCGCACCGGCCTTCTGAATGGCCAGCTCGTAAGCTGCCACCGAGCCGGGAACACCCACCGCCAGTGGGCCCATCTGGCTGAGCGCGGTATTGGCCACGCCCTCTTGCACATACATGTCGCGGTGGGCGGCCATGGGTGCGGTTTCACGCCCATCAATGGCCAATAATTCTCCGCTGGCTGTGCGTATCAACACAAAGGCACCGCCGCCTATGCCTGAGTTATGGCTATCAACCACGCCCAGGGTAATTGCAGCGGCGATGGCGGCATCCACCGCGTTACCGCCCTCGGCCAGTGCATTCAGGCCGGCCTTGGTGGCCAATGGGTGCACGGTGGCCACTGCCCCCTGCTCTGCCGCATGCGCATAGGGAGCGGTATCTACCTCTACCTGCGCCTGCACACCGCCAACCCATGCAGCTACCGCAAGGCCTGTGCAAGCAAGCAAACGGCTCATTAGGTGCTTCATCTGATTCACTCCTGTTTACGTACTGCCAGAGAATACTCTGTCAGCCAGCCAGTTCAAAGGAACGGGGTACAAATTTATACGGCCCAACCCTATACTGGGCCGGCCAGCCCCATCAACACTGATCAAATTATAACCAACGGAATGCGGATGAGCAGCCTCACCACGATTGAAGTCAATAAAGAGGACATGAAGTTCTCTGCCGCCCACTTTACGATTTTTTCTGCCACTGAACGCGAACGCGTGCACGGGCACAATTTTCGCGTGTCTATGAGCATCAGCTCACCGGCCAATGGCAACGGCCTGGCCTTTAGCTACAAGCTGCTAAAAGATAAAATGCGTGCGCTGTGTGATGAGCTGGATGAATACACCCTGCTGCCCGCGCAATCGCCTTATCTCACCATTGCCGAACAGGGCCTTTACTACCATGCAGCCTTCAACGGCGAAACGCTGATCTTTTTGCAAAGCGACTGCAAGCTGCTACCCATTCCCAACACCACCGTAGAAGCCTTTGCAGACTACCTGCTGGGCCGCTTTTTACACGACGATGACTTCGTCGCCCGCTACGACATTTTTCAGGTTGAAATGAAAGTTTCTTCCGGCCCAGGCCAATGGGGCTCTTGCCAGTGGCGCGCAAAAGATGAACAAAATCCATAGCCCTATATGAATAACACACCCAGCACCGAAGCACTCAACTGGCGCCGCGAAAAAGTATTTTTATTGCTGGCCGGATTTTTTCTCTGCGCCATGACACTGCTTAACGTGATTGGCATTACCCGGTTTATTCAGCTCGGCCCCATGGCGCTGGCGGTAGGTGTACTGCCCTACCCGTTAACGTTTTTGTGCACAGATTTAGTCAGCGAGCTTTACGGGAAAAAACGCGCCAATTTTATGGTAACCGTTGGGCTCATCATGAACCTGTTTGTAATTGCCATTTTGTGGCTAGGCAGCCTTGCGCCATCGGTTGGTGCAGAGAGCATGCCCCCCTGGCAACAAC
The DNA here is from genome assembly GCF_024138675.1 of Simiduia sp. 21SJ11W-1. Taxonomy (NCBI): domain Bacteria; kingdom Pseudomonadati; phylum Pseudomonadota; class Gammaproteobacteria; order Cellvibrionales; family Cellvibrionaceae; genus Simiduia; species Simiduia sp. 21SJ11W-1. The sequence goes on from NZ_CP090959.1 coordinate 2,145,607, forward strand.
TCAACCTTTCAAGTGATGTAATTCTGCCAGACGGCACCGTAGTTGCTGGCACCATTGAGCTATACCAATTGATATTCGCCTGCACCTCAGGTGCGGTGGTGGCCTCTATGCTGGCTTACATGGCCGCACAATATTGCGATGTGTACCTGTTCCATTTTTGGAAACGGCTCACCCGCGGTAAACACCTTTGGCTACGCAACAACCTCTCCACACTGGTAAGCCAAGGGGTAGACTCCTTTACCGTAATCACAGTTACCTTTGGTGCAGCATATCTGGCCGGGGGCATATCCTTGAACCAGCTGCTGGTACTCATGGGCAGCAACTACCTGTTTAAAATGGTAGTGGCCCTGGCAGACACCCTGCCTCTGTATGCGGCAGTGCATTACCTGCGGCGCTACCTGCACATTAAAGATGATACGCACATAGCCCTGTAGTATGTGCAGCCCCATCCCCCACAAAGAATTGCTATGCCTTTTCAAGCAGCTATAAATTTTATTAAACATCGCCTTGGTATGGCACTTGGCCTATTGCTTATAATTGCAGGCTGCTCGAACGATACACAACCGATAAACACCCAAGCACCAAAGCCGGCTAATAGCGCGCAAAATGTTCAACGCTCAACTGCAGAAGCCGCCTATGAAGCCGCCTACAAAGACACCAACCAAGCCAGCTTTGTAGGTAACCAACAATGTGCCAGCTGCCACGAAAAGCAGCACCATCAATGGCAGCAAAGCCACCACGCCAAAGCCATGGCAATTGCTAGCGACGCGAGTGTACTCGGCAATTTTAATCAGGCAACTTTTACCTATAACGGTATTACCAGTGTGTTTTACCGCAAAGATGGCAACTTCATGGTGCGCACAGATAACGCTCAAGGCGAGCTGGAAGATTTCAGCATCAGCTATACCTTTGGCACCTACCCGCTGCAGCAATACCTCATAGACATTGGCCGCGGCAAAATTCAGGCGCTCGGCATCGCATGGGATGCCCGCCCAACAGCAGAGGGCGGCCAGCGTTGGTTTCACCTCTACCCAAATGATGCGGTAGACAACCAGCACTTTCTACACTGGACGGCGCGTGATCAAAACTGGAATTACATGTGTGCCGAATGCCACAGCACCAACCTAAAGAAAAACTACAACATAAAAACAGACAGCTACAACACCCACTACGCTGAAATAAATGTCGCCTGTGAAGCCTGCCATGGGCCTGCCAGCAACCATATCCGCTGGGCCGAAACCACACCCACACAGCCCGCAAACAAAGGGTTAACAGTTGAATTTGGCGAGCGTCAAAACGGCTACTGGCAATACCTGCCCGGCAAACACACAGCCCTGCGCACTAAAGAATTGACTAGCCAAACCGAGCTGAATGTATGTGCCCGCTGCCATTCACGGCGCAGCACATTAAACGAAAACTTTATTCATGGCAGCGCGATAGGCAATAGTCACAGGGTAAATGCACTCTCTGAAACCCTCTATCACCCTGATGGCCAACCGAAAGATGAAACTTTTGTACTGGGCAGCTTTTTGCAAAGCAAAATGCACAGCCAAGGCGTAACCTGTAGCGATTGCCATAACCCACACAGTACAACACCGAAACTTGAAGGCAACACCCTCTGTGCCCAATGCCATAACCCGGGTGTGTTCGATACGCCAAGCCATCACCACCACACGCCAACACAAGCCGGAAGCCAATGTGTAGACTGCCACATGCCGGTAAACCGCTATATGGGTGTAGATGATCGCCGCGATCACAGTTTTCGTATTCCGCGCCCGGATCTCTCGGCAGAATTTGGGGTGCCAAACACATGTAATAGCTGCCATAGCACCCAAACACCAGAGTGGGCAAGCAAGGCCATTGCCAGTTGGCACGAACAGGCCCAACAACCCTTCGCCCCCGAAAGCCACCAGCAATTTACCGCAGCGCTGGCCAAAGGCCGCCAAGGCCTACCCGAGGCACTCACACTACTTATTGCGCTTACCCACAATCCGGCACAACCGGCCATTGCGCGCGCCAGCGCCATTGCGCTGCTCGCCGCCTACCCAAGCCCGCGCAGCTTTAGCGCCATTGTTGCGCAAGCTACAGATGCATCACCGCTGGTACGTCGCGCGGTAGCAGACGCCCTCACCCAGCTCAACAACCCGGTTGGAATTACCTACCTTGAAAAATTATTAGCAGACGCGGTAACAGATGTGCAATTTGCAGCGGCCAGTGGGTTGTTAGAGGCTCGCCCCGGCTCCCTCAGCCCGGCCACTCGCAAACGCCTAAGCCAAGTACTAAAGGCCTATGTTGAAAGCCAACAGCACAATGCAGACAGGCCAGAAGCCTGGATAAATCTGGGCAACCTGGCTGCGCGCCAACAAGAATTGCCAGAAGCAGAAAAGGCATTTCAAACAGCCCTAAAACTCAACCCGAAATTCGCACCGGCAATTATTAACCTTGCAGACCTCTACCGCGCCACCGGGCGCGATAAGAAATGTGTAGAACTATTAGCACAAGGCGTAGACGCAAACCCAAATGAAGGAAGCCTGCACTATGCACTGGCACTGGCCCGTGTACGCGAGAAAAACTATAGAGCAGCAGCCACACACTTAAACAAGGCGGTAGAGTTCGCGCCTACCCAGGCACGCTACGCCTATGCATTGGCGGCATTCCAAAATCAAATCGGCAATACCCAAGCGGCAGTAAGCACGTTAAACGCTGCATTGGCCCACAGCCCGTTTGACCCGCAACTGCTTACAAGCCTCAGGGCATTTGCAATGAAAACTGGCAACAAAGATGCCGCGGCACTTGCCAGTGCACGGCTAAAGGAAATGCAGCAAGCGCTGAATTAGCCGCAGCTTGGCAGGAGCAATATCACAAAGCAGTAAAAACCTAACGCTCTACCTGACCAAGATTTGCATGCATGATAGCGCCATTAAATACGGGCTGGGTTGCGGCGGTATAAATAGCCTCAGCCATTTCCGCAGGCGCAATCAACCGATTAAAGGTAACACCGCTGGCAATGCTTGCCAGAATAGATTCATCGCCACCCACGTGAGTACGCAGCATTTCAGTATCGGTAAAGCCCGGGCACACACAATTGGTATGAATACCCTTACCTGCCAAATCCTGGCAAGTAGCCCGCATCAAACCCACCAGCGCATGCTTTGAAGTAACATAACTGCAGGTATTAGCCACCGCCTTTTCACTCAAGGTTGAACCCACATACACAATTGCAGAGCCGCTCGCCATTGCCGGTAAAAGAATTTGGTTCAATTGGCTGGGTGCCACCACATTAAGCTGCAAAACCGCCGCAAAATCATCGGCTGCTATGGCATCTACCCGATCTTTATTCATGCGAGCTGCATTGTGCACCAATGCAATCTGGCCCCTGCCATCAGGCAGAAATTTCGAAACAGCTGCCTGAATGGCGGCCTCCCCGCGGGCCGGCCATTGAATATCACCCATATCAATCGCCAGGTTGACAACCCCATCAACCTCACAGGCATTGCGCGAAATATTCAGCACCCCATAGCCTTCCGCCAAAAAGCGCTCTATCACTGCGCGGCCAATACCTTTGCTGCCGCCGGTTATTACGAGTAATTTTTGAGTCACACCTTGCTCCTGTTATTGCCGGTAAATGCGTTCGGGGTTGGGCCACTGGGCTCGCGCCATTCTACCCAATAGCGTCAAGCAACCCCAGAGCTAGATAAGATGGCAATAAAATAGTTAAAACCCAGCGGTATACCGCCCAACTCTCAAACCAACCAAGATGAACGCCCATAAAGGCTGAAAGGCTGAAAAAAATAAGCAAAATAAACGCTTAAACAGCCAATATTCCCCCAAAGAACTCAGGCATGCTGCATAGCCTGCAAGTTATTCAGAGCGATCATCGCCTATAACAACATACCTACCCGGCGACACTTTAATGGGCTCAGGAAACCCTTTACCCAACACCTTGAAACCGTCGCTATTAACACCCTCTGGGTTTGAAAACCCGCTATTTACAACCTGCTGATAGTGTTCGTACGATTGCCATACAACGGTGTTCACATACTTAATAGCGCCATCGGGCTCAGAATCTATTGACCGGTAGAAAGTTGAACACACAAACCCCTCTTGCCGCTTAAAATATGCCACATATTCGTTCCTAACAGACTCTGCCACCTCCTCCATACCAGAAGGCACCAGTATATGGTTAATAATCGAGACTTCAGCCATGTGTAATATTCTTCGACCTTACGCTTTGTTGGGGGTAATTTGTTAGGTTTGTAGGTAAGACTCGTAACCTGCTTTCGTGTATAGATTTTCTACTGACTCAACGCCCGCATTTGCGGCTGGTTTGGAGCGCAGCGGAAAAGCAGTCCGGCAACATGCGTTTGTTATACGCTAGCCTCGTCAGCCTCTCTTAGCTCCTCTTCAATTGAGGTTGTGGGCGCGTCGCTATTTATGGCATCTCTTGCCCTTTTTAGATCATAGTCTGGCGCTTCTCGCATACCGACCCGCTGTCGATTGCTGTCTATCTTCCAAAACTCCACGTGCTCAATATTCCTCATCCTCGGCTCCATAAACAAGGAGAAGTCCAAAGTATAGGCCTCATATCTACCTTTTCTACCAGAGGCAGCAGATGTATCCGGCTCAATAATATGTATCAACTTAAAATCCATTAACTGCTGAACAAGTTCATGGACATCAGAAAACTCCTGCGCCTGATCCTGCGAGATAAGAAATGCTGTTTTTCTTTTCTCTTTAAGGCAAAACTGAATTATATCCCTATACAATTTCTCTAATGGAGAGGCATCGCTAACTCCTTCCTCTTTAAGGTTGTTTAGTTTCGTACGATAAGAAATCCTACTGGCGCCCTTCCACACATATGTTGGAGTTATCCATTTTTCTCTTCCATCTGACAAAGATGATGAAACAGACTCAACAAAGATGTTTAAAAAATCTCTTGGCACCCCTCCGGATGCCAAAACCAATGCATGGAATGCTTCTGGATTAAATAGCACACTTTTGGCGTCATCTAGGCCAGCGGTGTATGAAACTGAGTCAAGCATTTGGGATAGAAATTCACCTGTAGAATCTATATCTTCCAGCGTTCTATCCAAACTTATTTCTTCAACGTCCTGATGAAGCTCAACTCCAATTGTATTTTCTTCATTTCTAATAATCGTTGTTCTATGCCGCACAGTTCCAATTTTTAAATAAAAGTTAGAACCTCGAACAAGACGATGTAAATAATCAATTACATCTGGCTGCCGGCTTCTTGGTATGAGGTAAAAATCATCAAGTAAAATAAACGAAAATTCATATCTAGAATTTTTCAGCGAAGTGGATAAGGACTCTTTGTAATCACTTAAGTAGCGCTCAAGGTGATCAAGCTTTTGTTCTTTAAACTCACTTTGCTTCTCGTGTTTAGTCGATTGCTTTCCACCTGTTTTTGCCATTCCCTTAGACAGCTCCACATTTATATCCGTGTTTTCGCCATCAGTTTGCCGTATGCTAGCTTCTTCTGCCTGTGATAAAACCTTTCTTAAATCGGCTATATTTTTTTGGATGGCATTAGGCCGCCTTATCCAGCGCCTCCATTTTATGTTTGCCTCAGGCATGCTTTCGAAGATACGGAGCAGCAAACGAACAAGGAGATCTGGATAAGTGAGTCGTTTAAACTCGTCACCTTCGATATAGATTGGTAAGATTCCATTATTGGCACCAGAATCATGGAGAAAGTGGACAAAGAGACACGACTTTCCTGACCCTCGCCTACCGAACACTATTTGATGTTGGCATGATTTAAACCGGGTTAAATGGTTTGAAATATCAATATAGGCAGGATTGTGGTTCGGCCTGATGCGAAATGAGTCTTTTATTAGATCTGTTAATCTTTGTACTTCTGGACTATTTAACACCAATTTCTCCTTGTGTATAACGCTTAGATAAGTTGCCCGTCGGCATACAAAAAAATAGCCTTGAACGCCTCAATAACCGGCGCGCGCTTCTTGCGCGTCCGGCGCCACAGGCGCGTAGTTAATTGACTTGTTAAACCTATACAAACCGCTCTGCAATTTTGTTATATTTTTGAACCGAAAAAAAAGCCTTTGCAGAATTTTGCAAATAGTTTTCCTCAAACCCATTCTTTAACGAGATAAGTTGATCTAGCTCCTGTCGCAGGAGATTAAAATGATCTAGATACGAAATACTTATTGAGCTTGCTAGTGCTAATAGCTCGTCAAGGCGTGTTTTTGAGAATTCTGCATGATCAATAATAGGAAGGTAAATACTCTTCATGTAGTCGAGGGACAACTCTTCTCCTTTTTGGGGTATATCACCATGTAGATAGTAAAGTGTCGTAGTGACAGCATCGTATGCAAAACCCTGCCGCCCATCTATCTCTCTACATAATCCTGACAAATTTTCAGCGTTTAGTAGGCCTTTATCTTTCACTTGAAAAGAAACTCCTTTGGCAAATAGGCCAACAGCATCAGACAATCGAAAATGAACAGCTCTTATCCTGTCTTTTTCCTTCATGCTGTTGTACACAGCTAGGAGCCCCACAAATAGAAGACCCTCCAAGCCAAAGCCAATTAGCTCAGGAAGCAAATTGCCATCAAAGAATTCTTTATCCAGAAGATTCTCATTGTCAGCATAATCGACCAACTTCCAAAGAAAAAATAGGAAAACCAGAAAAACTGAATATGGACTAAAGATAAAGCTCTTAATACGGGTTTCCAAATGAACTCTCCGATAGGTTTAACGCCCGGTTTAGGGGCGGCCGGAGCGTCAGCGTAGGCCGTCCCAGCCGCGTTTTTTGCGGCGACCCTAGAACCGCTTGTTATGCGCGACCTAGTTACGCACCGCCCTTTGTTTATTTAGCCCAACTTACAGGCCAATTATTCTTAAATTAACACTGCCATTGCCTGGCAGCGCAAGAAAAGCCCCTAACAAAGGTGGCCTTACAACAATATTTTTTAAAAAAAGGTCTCATTGACGCCGAACTTATCTTGGCTACGAAGTTACCAGCGTTGGGCGCCACCAATCAATTCTGATTTTATCCGAACTACTTGGAACCACCCTACTTCGACGCCTTTTATTCATGACTACGAAGGAATTTGTGCGCCATCACTCTCAGGATTTCGCTTTTCCGCATAACGCCCCGAGCAGCCGGCCAGAACCGTAGCGAAGCGAAGGTTATGGATCGGCTGACTTGGCTTGTTATATTTAGTTTTTACACCTGTAGGCCTTGCCGATACCAGTAGTATTTGTTGTTCCCATAGATCCATATGCGCTGCTGTTTTTTAGATCTTGAACATGTACAACATTTGCACCAAGCCTGTAGGCTTCATTACGAAGTTCATTCCTAGCTCCAACAACAAGGTTTTCATTTGATGTAACGTCCCCTGTAAACCAATTGCCTTGTGAGCCAACCACCTCACCAAGAAACTCACACTTTGATCTATCAGGAGCCTCATTTACCAGCTCGACCCTATCCGCACCCGGAATAGTTTTGCTAGCGGAACAACCGCATAGAATCAAAGCGAATATAGAAACTGCTGGTGTAAGTGTAACTAACTTCATTTTTTCTCCGATTTTTGGTTTGAAATATAACGCCCGGCTTTGGGGCGGCGAAGCGACAGCGTAGCCGTCCCTGCCGCATGTTTTTTATGCGGCATACAAAAGCCGCTTGTTAGGTGAACTGCTAGATCCATTGCAATGCTAATTCCTAGAATGTTCACTACCATCCATTTTGCTCATCAGTTTTTCGCACTTACTGTCTAGCGTGCCAGCAATTCCAACAAAACTACAAACAGAATTTCCATTGGAATCGTAGATTGCATACCCCTCATCCATGCAACCCATACAGTGGAATACTCGATAATATAGCTCTCCATCAATAAGCATTTTCGACCCCTCCATTTCCGTTATTACAACGGCTTCTGGCTGCAAAACATTCTGATTTATGTCTTCTGATGCAAGCGCCACTGGAACGGTAAAAATGAATAGAACAATGAACTTCAATGACATCACCTAACGCCCGGTTTAGGGGCGGCCGGAGCGTCAGCGTAGGCCGTCCCAGCCGCGTTTTTTGCGGCGACCCTAGAACCGCTTGTTATGCGCGACCTAGCTACGCACCGCCCTTTGTTAATATTAATTTACTTTTGGCCCACTATTTTTCTACCAACATTGCCACTACCTAGCAGCGCAAGAAAATACACTTAGAAAATGTGAGCATACAACACTATTTTCTTAGGCTGATCTTTGGTACCAAGATTTTCTTGACTACGAAGTTACCAACAATGGGCTAGCCTAAACAATTCTATTTGCATTCTTACTACTTTGAGCCACTTCATTTTGATGCCGCGCCAATCATGACTACGGAGTAATTTTTTCGACATCACTCTCAGGATTTCGTCTTTCCGCATAACGCCGCAAGCAACTGCGGCTGGAATGGAGCTTGTTTTTATGCGATGCTTTTCCCGCATAAAAACAAGCGGAGTGTAAGCCGTCGGGTTGACTTGCCTTGTTATGCATACCCACGCTTAATAGCCTCTATTGCTTCCACATTTTTCTTTTGTAGTTTTTCATATGAACGATGCTTGGAAAATACAGGCCCAAGCCAACCATCTTCATGAGTAAAACTCATACACCACGCCATATTCTTTGGAAATACATAATAGTCATACCTGTATTTACTTGCGTAGAATGGCTTTTCTTTAGTAATAGCCACCTCGATAAAGTTTTGCATTGGCTCGGATAAGACATAATAGTATACCGAGGAATTCTGACTGTATAATTCCATAGCATCTTCCAACAAAGCAATCCCTTCCACACTTTCCCAAGCATACCCACGCTGTTGCTTAATATTTAAATTGGGGCAATAGGCTGATTTCCAATTCTCAAATACCGACAATGAATCACCTTTTTCCAGTAATTCATAGTGCGTAACACCTATGTTTTTCCAAAAACTTGACTCTTCCATACTCAATTACGCATAACGCCCGGTTTAGGGGCGGCCGGAGCGTCAGCGTAGACCGTCCCAGCCGCGTTTTTTGCGGCGACCCTAGAACCGCTTGTTATGCGCGACCTAGTTACGCACCGCCCTTTGTTTATTTAGCCCAACTTACAGGCCAATTATTCTTAAATTAACACTGCCATTGCCTGGCAGCGCAAGAAAAGCCCCTAACAAAGGTGGCCTTACAACAATATTTTTTAAAAAAGGTTCTCATTGACGCCGAACTTATCTTGGCTAAGAAGTTACCAGCGATGAACTCCCTTAACCAATTCTTTATCCGCACTTCTTGGAGCCACCCCACTTCGACGCCTTTTTGTTCATGACTACGAAGGAATTTGTGCGCCACCAATCTTAGGATTTCGCTTTTCCGCATAACGCCCGGTTTAGGGGCGGCCGGAGCGTCAGCGTAGGCCGTCCCAGCCGCGTTTTTTGCGGCGACCCTAGAACCGCTTGTTATGCGCGAACTAGTTACGCACCGCCCTTTGTTTATTTAGCCCAACTTACAGGCCAATTATTCTTAAATTAACACTGCCATTGCCTGGCAGCGCAAGAAAAGCCCCTAACAAAGGTGGCCTTACAACAATATTTTTTAAAAAGAGTTCTCTTTGACGCAGAACTTTTCATGACTACGAAGTTACCAGCGATGGGCGCCACCAATCAATTCTGATTTTATTCGAACTACTTGGAACCACCCTACTTCGACGCCTTTTGTTCATGACTACGAAGGAATTTGTGCGCCATCACTCTCAGGATTTCGCTTTTCCGCATAACGCCCGGTTTAGGGGCGGCCGGAGCGTCAGCGTAGGCCGTCCCAGCCGCGTCTTTTGCGGCTACCCTAGAACCGCTTGTTATGCGCGACCTAGTTACGCACCGCCCTTTGTTTATTTTGCCCAACTTACAGGCCGATTACTCTTAAATTAACACTGCCATTGCTTGGCCCAGCAAGAAAAGCCCTTTATTAAAAGTGTGCTTAGAACACTGTTTATTCTAAAGAGTACTCTTTGACCGTAAACCTTTCTTGACTACGAAGCTAAGATCGATGTGCACCACTAACCAATCATATTTTCATCAGATCTTCTTTGATCCACTCCACTTCGATGCCTTGTTGATCATGACTACGAAGTAATTGTGCGCCATCGCTCTCAGGATTTCGCTTTTCCGCATAACGCCCGGTTTAGGGGCGGCCGGAGCGTCAGCGTAGGCCGTCCCAGCCGCGTATTTTGCGGCGACCCTATAACCGCTTGTTATGCGCGACCTAGTTACGCACCGCCCTTTGTTTATTTAGCCCAACTTACAGGCCTCTATTCCTAAATTAACACTGCCATTGCCTGGCAGCGCAAGAAAAGCCCCTAACAAAGGTGGCCTTACAACAATATTTTTTAAAAAGAGTTCTCTTTGACGCCGAACTTATCTTGGCTACGAAGTTACCAGCGATGAACTCCCTTAACCAATTCTTTATCCGCACTTCTTGGAGCCACCCCACTTCGACGCCTTTTTGTTCATGACTACGAAGCAATTTGTGCGCCACCACTCTTAGGATTTCGCTTTTCCGCATAACGCCCGGTTTAGGGGCGGCCGGAGCGTCAGCGTAGGCCGTCCCAGCCGCGTTTTTTGCGGCGACCCTAGAACCGCTTGTTATGCGCGACCTAGTTACGCACCGCCCTTTGTTAATATTGACTTACCTTTGGCCCACTACTTTTGAGCTAACATTGCCACTACATAGCAGTGCGAGAAGAACCCCTTAAGAAAACGGAGTTTACAACAATGTTTGTTTCAAGGAGTTCTCTTTGACGCCAAATTTTTCTTGACTACGAAGTTACCAGCGATAGACGCCACTAATCAATCTTGATTTTATCCGTACTACTTGGAGGCACCCTACTTTGATGCCCTGCCGATCATCGCTACGAAGTGCTTGTTGCGCAACCAAACTCCGGATTTCGCTTTTCCGCATAACGCCCGGTTTAGGGGCGGCCGGAGCGTCAGCGTAGGCCGTCCCAGCCGCGTATTTTGCGGCGACCCTAGAACCGCTTGTTATGCGCGACCTAGTTACGCACCGCCCTTTGTTTATTTAGCGCAACTTACAGGCCAATTATTCTTAAATTAACACTGCCATTTCCTGGCAGCGCTAGAAAAACCCCTTAATAAGACGGAGTTTACAACAATGTTTGTTTCAAGGAGTTCTCTTTGACGCCAAACTTTTCTTGACTACGAAGTTACCAGCGATGGACGCCACTAATCAATCTTGATTTTATCCGTACTACTTGGAGGCACCCTACTTTGATGTCCTGCCAATCATCGCTACGAAGTGCTTGTTGCGCAACCAAACTCCGGATTTCGCTTTTCCGCATAACGCCGGTGGCATGGGCGGCTGCAGCGCAGCGGAGGCCGTCCAGCAGCGATAGCTGCGACATGACCACCCTTGTTAAAACTGCGATCTGCCTAACCACCTACAAGGTGCGTTGTGAAGCGGCAGCGTAACCCACACCTAATTAATTTTACCCGCAAGAATGCCACAAACAGGACAACCTGCGAACCTTAATATTAAACCGAAAGAAGCTACAAACTGTACGCCACTACGGACTTAAACGTGGCACGGGGAGAAACTGCGATATTGACGCTGGCACACTCCCTGATGCCGATTACTAGACTACTGGTGCTTATTTTGATTCTTGAGGCTCTCACAAAAACGCAGAGCATTTTAACGCCGCCAACATGGGTAGCGCTAGCTGGCGGAAAATTTGTTTCAAATTTTATGACAGCTTGCGCTATCCCCTATGCTTGGCCTTGTTATGACTTTGAATTACTACCAGCTTTATCTACATGATAATTGGCATAAAAAAGTAGTACCAAAATTCCAAAGCTTACAAAAGTTGATAGGCATGAGCCTAAATATGTAGGCGCAACACCATCACCAAACATATGATCTCCAGGGTTAACAGAGCCTGACAGCAACATGTAGGAAATCATTGTCGATTGCGTAAAAAATAGCAGAGTCGGTACAGCTATGACGCCTATGAACACCTTCTTCCCACTCATCCAAACTCCTAATGCCAACCTGAGTCATAACAGCTTATTCAACGGCGAGTCTAAATCTAGACCGGCCTTCCATATCTAGACATGCCTGTGTCTACATCTAGGCATGCCATCCATTTAAGCCAAATAATGCCATAAGTTAGCTGGCATGTGTCTATATTTGGCGCCATTGAAAACCTTAGCCAAACGCGATGTGTCTAGATCTAGCTTCGGCTTGTTAATTTTCAGGCTTGGGGCTGTATTTAGACATGTCCAGATTTAGACGTGGCCATATTTAGACATGTCTAAATCTAGGCCTGTGCATATATAGACTCGCCTGCTATTTCTCTGTACCTAAGTACGGTTATTTACGGCGGGTTTGCGGGCTATAAAAAACCCAAATCTACGTCTGTGCAGCGGGCGGCAGCATCGGCAATGATGCTGTCTGCCAGGCCCAGCGCAACTACCTGGTGCCTTGGCAGGTACCATAGCCGTTGAATTCGGCTCCATCGCGCGCCCAGTGCTTTTACTTTTGCACGTAGCTTGTGTTGGCTGTAGTGAAGGCTAAAACCCACAAACTCTCGGTTTTCCGGGTGAGCCATTTTCGGGCCGCCGCTGTCTTGCGGGGCCGGGTATTCATCTACGATGATTTCTATGGTGATAAAGCGCCTGCCGGGCACTTTGCGGTAACGCACGGCTACCAGGCGTTCGCCGTGCACTTGGTAAAATTTACGAGCGCCGGGTTTTGTGGGTGCAATGGTTTTGGTGACTTGCATAATGAATTCCCTTTCTGGTTTGCGAGGTTCAAACTTTTTAAGGCGCGTATAAGGCGTGCAGCACTAGTGGAAATCTCTGGAGCTTAGCAACAGCTCAGGCATGAGCGATGAGCAATCCTCAATGTGCCCGGCAATTAAATGAACCACCCTGCCCTCGCGCTCCACCACGCCTTTCACCAGCAGTAGCCGCCCCTTAAGGATGGCGCGCCGGCAGCGCTCTTGCAGGCTTTGCCATACCACCACATTGGTGTTGCCGGTTTCATCTTCAAGCGTCATAAACAGCACACCCGAAGCGGTGCCCGGGCGCTGGCGCCCCGTCACTAACCCCAGCGCGCGCACAAAGCGGCCGTGGGGTGTTGCCAATAACGCTTGCGCACTTTTACAGCCCTTAAAGCGCGGCTCTTTGCGCAACAAGCTGATGGGGTGCTCGCCCAAGGTGAGCGCGTGGGTTTGGTAATCAAGTACCAAGGTGCTGTAGCTATTGGCGGCGGGTAGCTTGGCGGTTTCGGCCAGCGCCTCGTCTGCCGCAGGCGTTGGGGTGTGGTCTGGCACGTCGAACAGCGGCGGCTGATCCAAATCCAGCACTGCCCACTGGGCCCGGTAGCGATCTGCCTGAAAGGCGCTCAAGGCGCCGCAGGCCGCCAGCTGCTCAAGTTCGGCCGTTGAGAGTTGCGCGCGTTGCTGTAAGTCTTTCAAAGACCGAAACGGTGCGCGCTCACGGGCAGCCACACAACGCGCTACGGTATCTGCCCGCAAGCCTTTCACCAGGCGCAGCCCCAAGCGCAAGGAGGGTTGCGCTTCAAGCGCTGCCCGGGCCTTTAGGTTTTCCAGCGTGTGATCCCAACTGCTTGCGCGCACATCCAGCGGCAGTACCGCCACCTGGTGGCGGCGGGCATCTTGCACCAGTTGTGATGGCGAGTAAAAACCCATGGGCAAACTGTTGAGCAGGCCGCAATAAAATGCCGCCGGATAGTGACATTTTAACCAGGCAGATACATACACCAGCAATGCGAAACTGGCCGCATGGGATTCAGGAAAACCGTATTCGCCAAAACCTTGCATCTGCCTGAATAAACGCTCGACAAATTCAACACTGTGGCCACGGGCCGCCATGCCGTTCATTAATTTATCGCGAAACCCGTATAGATTTCCGTTGCGCCCCCAACTGGCCATGGCCCGGCGCAGTTGATCGGCCTCGCCACCACTGAAGCCTGCAGCCACCATGGCCAGTTTAATTACTTGCTCTTGAAATATCGGCACGCCCAGGGTGCGCGCAAGGACGCCTTTGATGGCATCGCTCGGGTAGGTAACGGCCTCTTCACCATTGCGGCGGCGCAGGTAAGGGTGAACCATGTCGCCCTGAATGGGGCCCGGGCGCACTATGGCTACCTGTATCACCAGGTCGTAAAAAGTGCGCGGTTTCAGGCGCGGCAACATGGCCATTTGCGCGCGCGACTCTACTTGAAACACACCCACGCTGTCGCCACGGCACAGCATGGCGTAGGTTTTAGGATCTTCCTTGGGAATATCACCCATGCCAATGGCCGGCGTTTGGTAGCTATTGATTAACGCAAGCGTTTTGCGGATTGCCGTGAGCATGCCCAATGCCAGCACATCCACCTTCAACAAGCCCAGTGCTTCTATGTCTTCTTTATCCCATTGAATTACTGTGCGCTCGGCCATGGCCGCATTCTCAACGGGCACCAACGTGCTCACCGGGCTTTTGGTAATCAAAAAGCCACCCACATGCTGGGATAAATGGCGGGGAAACCCCAATATGGCGTGCACCAAACTCACAAACTGTTGAATTACCTGCCCCTCTGCGGGCAGGCCTGCCTCTTGTAAGCGCGCAAGTATTTGGGCCGGTTTATCCCACCAGCTAAGGTTGCTGCTGATTTTTTCAAGCAGTAAAACATCTAACCCCAGCGCCCTGCCCACATCGCGCACCGCGCTTTTGGGGCGGTAAGTAATAACGGTGGCCGCAAGTGCGGCGCGTTCGCGGGTGTATTTTTGGTAGATGTATTGAATCACTTCTTCGCGGCGCTCGTGTTCAAAATCCACATCAATATCTGGCGGCTCATTGCGTTCTTTGGAAATGAATCGCTCAAACAATAAATCGCTTTGGGCCGGATCTACCTCGGTAATACCCAGGCAATAGCACACGGCCGAATTGGCCGCAGAGCCGCGCCCCTGGCACAAAATTTTGCGGCTGCGCGCAAAGCGCACCAGATCGTACACAGTGAGAAAATAATATTCGTAGGCAAGCTCCCGTATGAGCGCCAGCTCTTTGGCCAGTTGTTTTTCCATGGCGGGCGTGGTGCCCGCAGGCCACCGGCGCTGTGCGCCCTCGTAGGTAAGCCGCGCCAGGTATTGCGTGGCAGAAAGCCCTGCCGGCACCACCTCGGGCGGGTATTCATAACGCAAATCGGCCATGCTGAAACGGCACAGGCTTGCCAGATGCACACTTTCCTGCAGCAGCGGCGCCGGGTAAATTTCCGCCAAGCGCTCCAGCGGGCGCAGGTAGCGCTCTGCATTCACCTGGCGCCTTTGCCCCAGCGCCACTACCGTGCAATTGTGGCGTGTGGCGCTCAATACATCTTGCAGGGGCTTGCGGGTAGCCGCATGCATGTGCACGCCGTTGCACGCCACCATGCTCACCCCCTGCCGGGCCGCCAGGGTGTAACAACGCTGGTAGTGTTGCTGATCATCGCCCGCCCCCAGCAAGGCAACGCCCAACCACAGGCGCTGTTTAAAGTAGCGCTGCAAACGCGCAAGCTGCGCTTGCTGTTGCGACTCTGAGTGGAGGCGCGCGGGTAAAAAAATGGCCAGGCACTGCTGGGTGCCAAACTGTAAATCGTGTAAAAACAACTGGTATTCGCCCTTGCTGGCGCGGCGGCGCGCACGCGTGATCAGGGCAGAGATTTCACTGTAGGCCGTACGGTTGGGCGCGAGTAACACCAGTTGAATATCCGCCAGATCACAGGCTTGATCTTGCAGGGTAAATTCACTGCCAATAATTAAATGCAAACCCACAGCCTGTGCCGCCACGTGGGCTTTTACTACGCCGGCAAATGAGCATTCATCAGTAATGGCCAAGGCCTGGTAACCCAATTCATGGGCGCGCAAAACAAGCTCTTCCGGGCGCGAGGCTCCGCGTAAAAACGTGAAATTGCTGACGCAATGTAATTCAGCAAACATACACGCCCGCCCCAAACCATGCCTGACGCTGATGACAAAAAAAGACGCGCACATAACCGCAGCCTTTGCGGGCAACGAAATAATCGCGCCGCTGGCGCTGCGCCCACCAGTGGCTATCTATGCGCTCGGCCAAACTCGCCAGCACCAGTGGTTCGCCCTGCCACATTAACCGCCCTGCACGCAGCAACAGTGGCTGCGGCTCGTGGTAGAGCCAGGGGCTCAGCATGCACTGCGGTGCCGCCAATGCAGCCCCGCTCCCGGGTAGTTCGGTGGCAACCGCCGGCCGGGCTTTGGGCTTGGCCAGGCGCCGGGTGCCCGCGCGCACAGCGCGCTGTTGCAGCTCGGGCAGGTGTTCATCGCACAACTCAAAGCCCACCAACTGGGTGTGAGACAAGCGCTGGTAAAGCCTGTCTAGCAGGCGGTTGGCCTGCTCTGCGCCATCGCACAACTCGGGAAACAACCCCGCCGCCGGCGCCTGTTCTGCGGTGAGTTCCGGCACCTGCAAGCCCACCACTTCCACTGGCGCGGCCAGGGTAAATTGCTCAAGCTTGAGTGTGGTAAGGGCTAGAAATTCACCCACATCGGCATGGGCGCGCTGCACGCTGACGGGCAGCTCGCTGCAGGTGCGATCTACATGCACAAAGCGCCAACATATCTGCTTGCACACCAGCTGGCGCTGGCGCAAAAACTGTTTTAACTCAGCCAAGAGCGCATTAACGGGCGTGTGCAAATGGGCCACCTCGGTAAGCCCATACATAAACACCTGGTTGCGATTAAATTCAGGCGGCTCGTTAAAGTGCGGGGCAAGCTCTGGCGCCAGCCCCTGCAACTTGCGCAAAAGTTGCACTAAGGGCTGATCAAAACGGCGGCCAATACTGGCCTTAGGCACCGCCAACAATTGGCCCAAGGTTTGAAAACCCGCGCGGTTGAGCCGCTGCAGGCTGGCCTTTGGCAGCGGCAAATAAGCCAGCGGTTGTGCGGCGACTGCCTGCTGCCACTGGCCGGATTCCAGCGCCTGCAACTGGGCGCTTAAACTCATAGCGCCCTGCGGTTTGGCGCGCGCCTCAAGCTTTGATGGCCCGGCAGCTGCACCCGGGGCCGCAGGCGACAGCCCACCAGGGCTTCGCGCGTGAAAATTGGCCAGCGCCAACAGGCGGGCGCCGGCCGCCGTGGGCGCAAGCCCCACTGCGGCGTCACAACCCCAGGCATGCAACTCGCGCGCAATGCGCCCCAGCAGCGCATGCAAGCCACCGAACAACCGCACACTGGCCGCCAATTCAAGCATTAAACGCCGGGGAGGCTCGGGTATAACCGCCGAGGTAAAGCCGTAGGCCCACTGGGCCAAGGCACGCAAGAGTGCATCGGCATGTTCGGGCTCATGGGGGCGCAACACAATAGAAGGTATTAAAGCCTGCGCGCTGGCCAGGCTCATGCCCGCCTCTACCCCGGCAAGCTGTGCCGCGCCATTACACATCACCAGTTGGCTGCCCTGGTACAGGCCCAGTGGCCGAGCCTCAACCTGCTGGCGTTGCCAGTGATCTATGGCCAAGGCCGGAAAATACAGGCACAGCCAGCGCTGCCCCGTGTCTGCCCAGGCACCTTGCCGAGCGCCACTCATGGGCTAGCCATTAACCAGTGAGGCAAGCGTTGCACTGCGCTGCACAGGCGTGCGCTGTGGCAACTGCGGCAAGGGCTCCAGGTGCACCGGCCACTCGGCCAGCGGCGCCATAGTGCGCGCACGCAACTCGGGCCAGAGGTTGAGTACCAGCTTCTGCCCCGCCCAGCCGCCGCGTTGCTTGAGCACGGTGAGCGCCAGGCCATCGGCTGCGGGTTGGGCCTCCAGGCGCAAGGCGGCAGGCGAGGCTTGGGCGCCGGCGGCCTTGGGCCGTACCAGCAGGTGCCAGCTGCCGCCACGGGCCGCCGCCTGCTGTAGCTGGCGCAGGTCGCGATCGGTGACACCGCGCAGTGGCAACCACTGGCACACCAACGCGCAGCAACCGGCGCGCAGGGCGAGGTCTGCCGCCCACAGGCTGTCGCGCAGGCCGGTGTTGTGAATAACCCATAGCCGCTCAGCCGGCCACCCCAGGCGCGCGAGGTAGCTGGCACTCGGCAACAGCGGCGGGTTTATAAGCAGCAGGTAGCCGGTGCGCTGCTGCAGTGCCGGCCACAACAGCGGCCAGTTCAGCCCCTCGGCCAACAGCTCGGTAGTGGCACCCAGCGGCCAGCCGCCATCGTGCAGCGCGTGATCCAGCTCGGGAAACCCCGTGGCCAATACCTGCCGGCTGCGCACAGCCGAGCGCGCGCGCCAGAGATCCTGGCGCTGGTGCAATAACTGTTCAAGGCGGTGGGCCCGCTCTGGCTGGCTGGATGACACCCGCTGCATAACAAACCTCCAACGGCATGGGAGTGAGCAACCCAGATTACTGTATTTTTATACAGTATATCAAGCGGCAAAAAATCGCCGCTTTGGCAAAAGCCTTGCCGGTGATGCGTCAAAAAAATGTAAGCGCCTGCCAACTGCTTGTGCAGCAAGCATTTAGGCTTTTGATTTTGTTGAAGTTTTTAACGCTTGCCAGAGGTGGCACGAATTTCGCTGAAGCCCCATACCAGCTCGCTACACGCGGGCACGACATTACGCCCACGGGCCAGGCCCGTTTGCCAAGGGGTAGACTTATGCAGGAATCCAATCAGGTTACGCCGCTGCGCAATGGCACGGCCAATAAGCGCAAGCTCACCCGCATTGCCATTCAGGAAGAACCAGACCTGCGCCATAAGCTGGTGCACGCCCTGCAAACCACGCTGGATGTACAAAGCCTGCTGGATATATTCATCAAGTACCTGAATCGCCAGCTGCCCATTGGCGGCCTGAGCTACCGCCACCCAAGCCGCGGCATTCACCTTTCGCTGGGCCAGGATAATCGCCACCATTGCGACTACCGCCTGATTACCCCGCGCGATAATCTGGGCGAGATTCGCTTCAACCGCGCCAAGCGTTTTAGCGAGGCCGAAATGGCGCGCATTGAATCGCTCTTGGGCACACTCATCTACCCGCTGCGCAATTGCCTGCAATACCAGGATGCCCTGAAGGCGGCCCTGCACGATGCCCTCACCGGCACCGGCAACCGCGTTGCCATGGACAACGCCATGCGCCGCGAATTGCAACTGGCAAACCGCAACGAGCAACCGCTGGCGCTGATGATGTTAGACCTGGATCACTTTAAACAAATTAACGACACCTACGGCCACGCCGTGGGCGATGAAGTGCTGCACGAAGTGGCACAAACGGTAATGCAAGTGGCCCGCGCCACCGACATGACCTTCCGCTACGGTGGTGAAGAATTTGCCGTAGTATTGAACAACACAGATTTACGGGGCGCCGAAATTATTGCAGAGCGCGTGCGCACCGCCATTAGCGAGCTGGAAATTCAGCAGGGCAACCACACACTGCAGGTAACTGCCAGCATTGGCATTTGCCAATGGAAGCCCGAGATGCACGTGAAAACATTTTTTGAACAGGCCGATAAAGCCCTGTACCTGGCAAAGCAGCAAGGCCGCAACCGCGTGGTGAGCCAAAGCCCGGAAAGCGCAGCTGTAGGGGCATAGAAGCAAAGCCGAACGGGTGTTTAGGTGCGCAGATGGAAAGGTATTCAGATAGATAGGTGCCCATATGCGTAAATAAATAGCAAAGCAGATGGTTAAGTGGGTAGATCAATAGCAGCCTGCAAGGCCGAACCATTCACTTACATTTTGCGAACAATCCACGAACTAAGCACAAACAACACCCACACACTATAAAACGTGCAGGCAGGCCCACAACTGCCAGGCCCTGCTACAGCTAGCCAAACAAATCTAACTGCTCTTCATCAACGGGCGCACGCCTGCGTTTGGGCGCGCGCAACGCCACCTTGGTGCTGGCGGCAACCGCAACGGATGCATCTTCAAGGGGTAAACTCATCGGCACCGGATTTACCTTCTGGGCGCCCGCCTCTTTAAATTGCGCGCTTTTTTCAGCAGGTATTTTTTTACGGGGTTTGGGCGGCAATGCCTCTTCGCGTTGTGCAGCAGGCAATGGTTGGGCTGCCGCGTTTTCCGTGGCTGGTTGCACGTTTATAGATTGTTCAGCGGCAGATTCTGCATCAGCGGGCGGCGTTTGAGGCCGTTCAATTTTTGGTGTTCTCACTAACCGCTGGCCGCTTTGTATATGGCCAGCGGCTGACTCAGGCTTGCGCTCGCCTTCAGTTACCGGTTGCAGCGCAGGTGTTGCACGCGCTTTTTTTACAATAATCTTCTTGGCGCGCGGCTTGGGGTTAACAGCTACCGGGGCCGGTTCTGCTTGTGGCTCTGTTTGTGGTTCTGTTTGTGATTCTGCTTGAGAGTCTGCTTTTGCGGCAGGCGGTAACGATTCAGGTTGCACGGGCTTTGATGGGTGGGCTTGGCATTGCTCACCATCAGCAGGGCCAACCGGTGCCACTAAAGGCGCGCCGGCCCAACTAATACCCTCGCCCGCTTGCTCCCGCAAGGGCGCGTGGTTTAGCCAGGGTAAAAAATCTGCCCAGGCCGCAGCTGCATCGCAATAGGCCACGCCTTTCAGGTAGCGAATTTGCAGCGCTTGCTGGCGCAACCAGTCGGCCACAAAACACACTTCCACACCCGCTTCCTGCAACCAGCTGGCAGCTGGCCGCCCGGCACTTGCCACCAAAAACCAATGCAAGCCTGCGCCCTCACGCTCTACGGGCAGGCCGCGGGCAAAACAGCCATCCACCAAATTGCGCAGCGCCGGGTCTTGCGACTCGAAGCGGCTCTTGATGACATCGCACTGCGCACCCGCCAGTAATTGGCGCGCTGCCTGTGTGTTTTTTGCTCGAATGGCAAGAATGAATTTCATGCTAACTACAACGGAAAAAAGGCGGCAATTCTAACGATTTTACCCCGCCCACAACAACTGAAAATGCACGTTTCAAAGCACACCCGGCCCATGCTTGAGCTGAACCTGATCAGCCTGGCAGCCTTCGCCCTGGGCGCGCAATTTTTTAAGGGGATTGGCCAAAAAACTGGCCAAAAGCTGCTCGGCGCAGGCGTGGCTAGCCACCACCGCATGGCCCACTTCACTAAATACCGCAGATTGCCATACCGGCAGCTGTTGCTGCAGGGGCGTAAGCCAATGCGCCGGGGTAATTGGGTCTATAGCGCCGTTAAGCAGCAGCACGGGCATGGGCAACCGCCCGGCCAAATCCAGCGGCAGCTGCTCACTGCCACGCACGCGTTCAAACAGATCAACGGCGCATACATCCCACTGCATTTGCCCCTCAAGGTAGCGCCGGTAATGGGGGCTTTGGGCCAGCGCTGCATGAATTTCGTCATCATGCACCGGCCGGTTATCTTTGCACTCGGCGGCGTAAAACACGAGCTCCGAAAAAATGGGGTCGAAGGCGTTATTGATGAAATTTTCCGAAAGCCGGGCGAGCGCCTCGTCATCACCCAAAGGCACCTGCCTTAGGGCCTTCCCCACTTGGGGCCAGAGGTATTGATCGTAAATGGCGCCGAACACAATTTGTAAAAAGCGCTGGCCATTTACCACCAGGGTATAGGGCGCCTCGCCGTACCAACTGGGTAACGACAGGCTCACCGGGTGGCGGTCAAGCCGGGCCAGTACCTGCTGAAACAATTGCTCACTGGGCCAAGTGGCGGCGTGATACTCGGTACAGGCTTGCCTGTCACACCACTGGAAAAAGCGCTGCATGGCCTCGCTCATTAACACCGGCCACTCTTCATCGCTACCGCGCCCGGGCGGGTAAACGGAATCGAGCACGAGCGAGCGCAACACAGGCGAGTCAGCGGGTGTTATTTGCGCGTGTTGTTCAGCAATAGCCAACGCCAAACGGGTACCGTAAGACACCCCCCAAAGGTGCCATTGCTGATAGCCGCGCGCGCCAGACAAAGCCATCATTAACGCTTGCATGTCGCGCGTGTCGGCCTGCGTACCCAGGGCAGAAACCGCAATGCGATCGGCCGCGGGCTCTGCACTCAGGTGTTGCTCAAAGCACAAAGACATGGCGCTGTGAATGGCATCGTTTTCGCGCTCGGCAGAATAATTTTTACTGAGCAAACGGCGGTAGGTGCGCCGGAATGCACGGCACTGCAATGCCGGTGTGGCAAGCCCGGTGCCACGCCTGTCTACCAGCACCAAATCTGCATTCAATGCCAAACGCTGGTATTGCGCTTGCCAATAGGTCATATCCTCTGCAGATAAAAACGCGCTGCCACCCGGCCCGCCGGAAAGGTACAACACCGCCTGCGTTCCCGGAGTTTGCGGCTTGGCTGCTTGCAACACCACCACCGGCAAATTGAATTGCTGGCCGGCCTCTACTACTTCAAACCGGTAACACTGCACGTTGGGCTCGGCTTCAAACCAGCAATCAACAGGCAGCAGTGTGTGGCCATCAACAGCTGCGGGCTGAGGTTCCACCGCCCACTGCATCATCAAGCGCGCCACAAGCAGCGCCACCAACAACAGCGCGATTAGCACACACCCCATGCCCACAAGCGGCCGCAATTTAACGCTCACGATAACAACCTCGCACTCAGTGCAGGCCAAGGCAAGGTATCGGGTGTGGCAAAGGCCGTGGCCAACAGGCCTTGTACGGCGGGTAAATCAAACAACCCACCGGCCGGCGCCGCGCTGAAACTGAAGTGTTCATCAAAGGCTGAAAAATGCAATTGGTAGGCATGCAAATGCCCGCGCACTGGCGCTTGAGTTTCAGCAGCTGGCGCTTGGTCATAAATCGGGTCGCCCACAATGCTCACGCCCTGGCTTTTGAGGGCCACGCGCAGCTGGTGGGTTTTGCCGGTGTGTGGTTTCAGAAGGTACAGGCGCCGTTTTTCACCCAGGCTTTCGCTGAAGAATTGGGTAACGGCAGGCTGCTCCATACTTGCTAACAGCTTCCAGCTTTTGCGCCGGCTACGGGCCATATCGCCGGCAATGAGGCCCTGCTTTTTTTTGGGTTTACCAACGCCGATGGCCAGGTAATATTTTGTAAGGCGGCGCTCGGCAAATAATTTGCCGAACACCTGTGCACTTGCGTGCGAGCGGGCAAACAGGGTCAGGCCCGAGGTCATTTTATCGAGCCTGTGTACCGGCCAGAGGGGCTCACCCAGCGCCTGGCTTACGCGCACAGCCAAGCCGGGCTGCGCGCCTTCGGAATGAAAATCCACGTTGGGGAACTTATTTACCACCACAAAATCGGGTGTTTGAGCCACCCAGGAAAAACCCTCACTCACCGGTTTGTAACCACAGGCACGCGCCCGAAACCTTTTGTAGCTTTTCCAGTTTTTGTTGGTGCGCGGCAAGCTCTGCGGCATCGGCCTGAACCACGGGCAGTGCTGCACGGTTGGCGTTAAGCCTGCGAATACCTTGCTTGCCGCCTGTGTCTTTTTTCTCGCTGGCAGAGGCAAAAGACAGCGCCTCTTGGCCGCCGGTCATGAGCAGGTAAACATCTGCCAGAATTTCGGCATCAAGCAAGGCGCCGTGCAAATCCCGCTGGGAGTTATCTACCCCGTAGCGTTTACACAAGGCATCAAGGTTATTCTTCTGGCCCGGGTGTTTGGCGCGCGCCAGTGCCAGGGTATCTACAATGCCGCAATAGGTTTCAATGTTGCGCTTGCCATCGGCGAGCATGCGAAATTCGTGATTGATAAACCCAACGTCAAAGGGCGCGTTGTGAATAACCAGCTCGGCACCATCCACAAAGGCCAGAAAATCATCGGCCACTGCGCGAAACAGCGGTTTGTCTGCCAGAAACTCATTGGTGATACCGTGCACATCGATGGCACCCTGCTCCACTTCGCGATCGGGGTTGATGTACTGGTGGTAATGGCGCCCGGTGAGCTTGCGGTTTATCAGCTCTACACAACCGATTTCAATAATGCGGTGGCCTTGGTTCGGGTCTATGCCGGTGGTTTCTGTATCGAGTACTATTTGACGCATATCTGCACGCTTTATTCGGTTATCAATGTTTGCAAGAAGGCTTAGCTGCGGGCTTTTTCAATACCGAGATTGGCCAACTCATCGGCAATTTCGTTTTCCCGGTGGCCGGAGTGGCCTTTCACCCAGGCCCATTCAATTTGATGGCGCGCGGCCTGCTCATCGAGGGCGCGCCATAAATCTTCATTTTTCACCGGCTGGCGGCTGGCGGTTTTCCAGCCGTTGCGCTTCCACTTGGCCATCCAGCTGGTGATGCCTTGGCGCACGTATTGGGAATCTGTGGTGAGCAGCACCTCGCAGGGCTTGTTTAACGCCCTGAGCCCTTCAATGGCCGCCATTAATTCCATGCGATTATTGGTGGTGTGGGCCTCGCCGCCGCACAGGGATTTTTCCTGCTCGCCGTAGCGCATTAACACGCCCCAACCGCCGGGCCCGGGGTTCCCCTTACAGGCGCCATCGGTAAACAATTCTACTTTTTTCACACACATCCTTACTGGTTCAGGCGCCCGCCCGCGGCGGGCAAAATCAAACCGCAGAGGATACCAGATCAGGATTCCGAAGGCGGGTTTTTGTAGCCCCGATTGCGACCCATGCCGGGCTTGTTGCCAGGGCCTGGCGCTGCACGGCGCTGGGCCACCTTGTTGGATTTGGGCATGGTGCGTGCACCCAAGCCCTGCAACACCTCCCGGCCCGCCCACACAGGCCGGATGGGCGTGAGCGGTGTGACCTCTTTGCGGGCCACCATCACGTAAAAGCCGCCGCCTTGCCACTGCCAGCGCTCGCACCAGCTATCCCAGGTGTGCATGAGTGCCAGCGCCCGCGCGCCCTGAATGGGCGGGCGATAAAACCCGCGGCTGAGGCTTGTGGCCTCGATATCCAGCAGCCTCAGCCAATCGGTCAAACGCCGTACAGACAACGCCTGATAACGCCAGTGGGGCTCGCGCCCCCAAGCGGCCAGCGCCTTCCACAAGCCCAAAAAGCTCCAGGGGTTAAAGCCCACAATCACCAGATGGCCGCGGGGAATGAGCACCCGGGCTGCCTCACGCAGCACCTGGTGCGGGCGGTTGGAGAACTCCAGAATGTGGTGCAACAGCACCACATCGGTACTCTCTTGCGGCAGGGGTAATTGCTCAGGTAGCGCAAGGGCCGCAGGCCCGTGCGGTGATTGGCTGGCCTCCAGGGGGTTTAAGCTAAAGCGGTGCAATATGCGGCTGGTGGTGGTGAGCTCAAGGTTGCGGCACACGCTCATCTGGCAGAGGTGGTAGCCAAACAGGCACTGGAGCACTTCGTCTACTTGCTGCAGCTCGCGGCTCAGCATTTCGCGCCCCACGGGCGTGCGAAACCAGGCCTCCATGGCCGGTACCGCCTCCGACAGCGGCGGCAGCCCGCGGCCCCAGTGCGTGAGGCCGGGCAGACGTTTAAAGCGTTCGGGCGGGGTGAGATAACTCATACACTCTCCATGGCACCTTGGCTGTTAGGTTAGCTTCTGGTTTTTCACTTCTCTATTATGGACACAGCCACCGGCGCTTTGCCACACTGCGCTGCCAGCCGCCAAGGAGACCCCATGCTCGATTTAACCCCAATCCCCGCCTTTTCAGACAACTACATCTGGGCCCTGAGCGATGGCCGCCAGTGCTGGGTGGTAGACCCGGGGGAAGCCGAGCCCGTGGAGCGCTGGCTGGCGCTGCAGGCACTGCCCCTTGCGGGCATACTCATTACCCATCACCACGCCGACCACATAGGCGGTGTGGCAGCCCTGTGCCAAGCCCGGCCGGGCCTGCCCGTTTACGGCCCCGAGACCCCAAAGATTCGCGCCATTACCCACCCGGTGGATGCAGGGCAAAGGGTAACCATTGGCCCCTGGGTGCTGGAGATACTGGCCGTGCCGGCCCACACCCTGGATCACATTGCCTACTTTTTAGCCCCCGATGATCAGCAACCGGGCGCGCTGTTTTGTGGCGACACCCTCTTTGCGGCAGGCTGCGGGCGCCTGTTTGAGGGCACGCCCGCGCAATTGCACCGGGCGCTTGCGCAATTTAAAGCACTGCCGCCCTCAACACTTGTGTGCTGCGCGCACGAATACACCTTGGCCAACCTCGCCTTCGCCCAGGCCGTAGAGCCAGGCAACAGCGCCATTAGCGAGCGCTGCACCCAAGAACAATGCAAGCGCGCAGCCGGCCTGCCCACCCTGCCCTCCACCCTGGCGCTGGAGCTTGCCACCAATCCGTTCATGCGCACACACATACCAGAGGTGCAGCAAAAGGCCCACTTGCAGGCCGGTACGCCACTGGCAGACGAGGCTGAGGTCATGGGTGCCCTGCGCCGCTGGAAGGACAACTTTTAAGACAAAAAGCTATTAGCATGACGCAGGTTTATGATCGTTTGTTGACCAGCCTGCGCAGCCTCCCTACAATTCACCGCAATTACGCAGATAGTTTCCGGCACCCAATGAAATACACGTTGAAACCCTTGGCCGTGGCGCTTGCTGCGTGCGGCTTGCTGTACGGTTGCAGCCAGACCCCGATTCAAGAGGTGGCCACACCTCAGAAAGCCCCTACCACCCACGCCTTTTGCCCGGTTGATGAAGCCGAGTGGCTGGCCTTTGCGCCGGCCGAGCACCCGGATGTATGGGATCGCATACGCGCAGGCATGCAGATAGAACCCGCACACAACCCGCGGGTAGATACCTACATCAAGTGGTATTCCAAGAACAAACGCTACATGGAGCGGGTGTCTGAGCGGGCCAACCGCTACATGTACCATATTGTGTCTGAGCTGGAAGCCCACGACCTGCCACTGGAACTGGCACTGCTGCCCATTGTAGAAAGCGCCTTCGACCCTTTCGCCTACTCCCACGGCCGCGCCTCGGGCATTTGGCAGTTTATTCCCGGCACCGGTAAGCACTACGGCCTGAAGCAGAACTGGTGGTACGACGGGCGGCGCGACATCGAAGCCTCAACGGGTGCCGCTATTCGCTACCTGAGCAACCTCAACCGCCAGTTTGATGGCGACTGGCTGCTGGCTCTGGCGGCCTACAACACCGGCGGCGGCAACGTACGCAAGGCCATTCGCCGCAACAAAAAACAAGGCAAGCCCACGGATTTCTGGTCGCTCAAGCTGCCCCGCGAAACCCGCGCCTATGTGCCGCAATTGCTGGCGCTGGCCGAGCTTGTGCGCAATCCGGATCAGTACGGCATCAGCCTGCTGACCATACCCGACACCCCCTACTTTGAACGCATTGATGTAGATGCCCAAATGGATCTGGCACAGGCCGCCGAGCTTGCAGAAATGCCACTCGATGACCTCTACCACCTGAACCCGGGCTACAACCGCTGGGCCACAGATCCCGAAGGCCCCTACCACTTCCTGCTGCCGGTGGAAAAAGCCGGGCTGTTTCGCCAGAAGCTGGCCGCACTACCGGCCCGCGAGCGCGTAAGCTGGGCCAACTACACCGTTAAATCCGGCGACAGCCTGAACCTCATTGCCAAGCGCTACCACACAAGCGTGAGTGCATTGAAAACCGCTAACGACCTGCGCTCGAACATGATTCGCAAGGGCCAGACACTGGTGATTCCCGTGGCCAGCCAGCCGGTGGAATCTTACGCCTACAGCCAGGATCAACGCATCAAGAGCAAGCAGGCGCGCTCGCAAGGTAAATCCGGCAGCCAGAAAACCAGCTATGTGGTTAAGCGCGGCGACAGCCTGTGGAAAATTGCCAGCGCACACCGTGTGAGCGTGCGCGACGTCGCCCGCTGGAACGGCATGGCGCCGAAAGACCCGATCAAACCGGGCCAACGGCTGGTGCTTTGGTCTAATGTGCAGGTTGCACAAAACACCAGCAGCAACGGGGTTATTCGCAAGGTGAACTACCGGGTGCGCCGTGGCGATTCACTGGCGCGCATTGCAGGTAAATTTAACCTGCAGGTATCTGACATTTTGAAATGGAATACCATGGATACCAAAAGCTACATTCACCCTGGCCAACGCATCACGCTGTTTGTGGATGTCACACGGGTTAACTAACCCGAACGCTTTAGGGCACTCAAAACACCCAAAGCCCCGGCAGCCACCCGGCTGACCGGGGCTTTTTCTTGCAGCTCAAAACACGGGCACAATCAACAATAGCCAGCAATCGAAAGTGCACCGCTGCATCCGGGCCCCACTTAGGCCTCAGCCCTTTCTCGCTGAAGTAGCCTTACCAAAGCCTTTGCAAGGGCTCGCAGCAGACAAGCCTGTAATACTAGTCACACCATAGATTCACGCCAGAGATTCGCCCCATAGGCGGGATGCCGCTACAAAGGCAACTGAAATGTGAATCGCAACGCGTGGGGTTTAACGCCTCCCATGGCAAAGCCAGCCGCGCACAAAAAAGCCAGCGCGAGGCTGGCTTTTTTGTAGCGGGCAAGATCAGGTTTTTAGTAAACCTTGATCTCGGCCTTGGCCTTCAGGTCTGCCTCAAAGGCTGCCACTTCGGCGGCGGCAATTTCATAGCGCAGGCGATTGGCCAGCGCCGTGCGCTCTTCTGCAGACAAGGCAGTGAGTGAGCCGTCTTCAACTTTTACAAGCTTCACCAATACCAGATCACCCGATTGCACATAGGCCTGGCTGTAGGCTGCCTGCTCGCCCTGCAGGCTCATGTCGAACACATGGGCAAGCAAGGTGGCATCGTACTGGTCGTTGTCACGCTTGATATCACGGCTGATTTGCCACTCTACACCCTGGCTGGCGGCAAGGGTTTCCACATCGGCACCAGTACGCAGCTCAGCCAACAAGGCCTCGCCTTTTGCCGCCAGCGCATCCTGCGCCTTTTGCTGGGCAAGCTGTGCTGAAATCAAATCGGAAACTTCGGCCAATGGCTTTACCTTTGCAGGCAGGTGCTCAGTCACCTTCACCACCGCCACACTGGATTCATCCAATTCCAGCACCGGGCTGATATGGCCATCTTTAAGTACGTCTGCGGCAAAAGCTGCCTCTACCACGCGAGGATCTGCCGCCAAACCCTGACCGCCTGCACGCGAAAACGCAGGCACAGTTTGCACCTGCAAGCCAAGGGTAGCAGCTACATCTTCAATGCTGTCGGTGTTATAGGCTTCTTCTTTCAAACGCTCCAGCACTTCAACAAAACGCTGCTGGGCTTTGGATTCAGCCAGCGCCACGCGAATCATTGGCGCTTCTTCGGCCAGTGTTGGCGGCTCGGCCTGATCAACGGCCACAAGCTTGATGACGTGGTAGCCGGCATCGGTTTGCACGGGCGCGGAGTACTGGCCCACTTCGAGCGCGGCCAGCGCTGTTTCAAACTCCTCGGGGAAAGTATCACCAGAGGTGAAACCCAAATCACCACCGGTTTCACGGGTGCCCAAATCGTCCGACAAGCGCGCAGCCACGGCTGCGAAGTCTTCGCCGGCGGCCAGTGCTGTTTCAATTTCAGCAAGCTTGGCCTGGGCTGCAGCTTCGTCTTCGGCTTCAACCAGAATGTGTGCCGCCTGGCGCACTGGCTCAGTCTCGTAAGACTTCATGTTCTCCTGGTACTGGGCCTCTACCTGCTCATCGGTAATTTCAATGCCGGCGGCAATGTCGGCCACGTTGAGCTCAATGATTTTGGCGCTCACACGCTCAGGCACCTGGAATTTATCCTGGTTTTCCTGATAGTAGGTTTCGATTTCCGCATCAGACACTTCGGTGCCTTCAAGCACCGGCGCCAATGGCAGGGTTACCCAGTAAAAATCGCGCGCCTGCTCAGCGAGGCTCACGTATTGGGCAAGCTGCTGCTCGGTGACAAAACCCGACAGCGCTACTGCTGAGGTGTATTGCGCGGCAATGATTTCCTGGCGAATCATTTCTCGATAACCCGCAAGCGTATAGCCCATAGATTGCACCATGTAGGTGAAACGCTGCGAATCAAATTTTCCATCAACCTGGAAAGCCGGTGCGTTGACGATGAGTTCATCCAGGGCTTTGTCGCTGATGGTCATGCGGCCGGCCTCAGCACCTTGAATGCGAAGCTGGCGATTAATAAGGTTATCCAGTGCGGGCGTACGCAAACGCTCGTCGGATAAAAAGTCTGCGGGCAGTTGATCGCCGAAACGCTGGGTAAGCTGATCACGCTGAACACTAATGGCGCGACGCAGCTGGTTTTCCGTTACGACATCTTCGTTAACTTCGGCAGCTTTGCCAGACTGTGCATCGCCAGTAAACAGGCTGTCTACACCAAAAAAGATAAAGGGTATTGAAATCAACAATACCAAGAACATCGCAACCGTGCCTTTTAGGTTGTCACGAAATGATTGCAGCATGGTCTACCCCAGCAAGTGTGTCACCGCGCAACGCGGCAATAGATCTTGTTAACCCGGCATTTATCTGCGCCGGTGATATGAAAAAGGCGCATCAGGGATGCGCCTTTTTCGCGATTGCCTGGCTAGCCTTTTGGCTTGCCAGCGCTCTGCTAACAGCAGATATTAACCGTTTACAGCATCCTTCAGCGCTTTACCGGCTTTGAAGCCAGGTACTTTTGCTGCAGCGATCTGAATCTCTGCACCCGTTTGCGGGTTACGACCGGTACGCGCTGCACGCTCTTTAACTGCGAAGGTACCAAAACCTACCAATACAACCTGATCACCTTGCTTCAACGCACCAGTGATTGAGTCAACCATTGCATCCAACGCACGGCCGGCAGCAGCCTTTGGGATATCCGCAGAAGCAGCAATCGCTTCGATCAATTCAGATTTATTCACACTAAACCCCTTTTATTATTACAAGTTCCACTGTTTACAACGAAAACTGTAACGACTATTAAAAATTAAACAACGTCTGTTCAAGCCGCGCTCTGCCTGACCATCGCGTAACGAATTGCGATTTATACCAACTGTGCAGAGGCCGGTCAAGGCATGAATCGCAGAATTGGCGCGGCCTGCACGGGTTTTTACGGTTTTTTGCGGAACCGGGCAAAGCCTCGCCACTACGATCAAATAATAACCAGTTAATGCGTGCTGATTCGCTTCTGGCTATCTTGCGCCTGCTGCTCCAACGCCCGGTATTCTTCATCCGAATAGGGCTTTGGCATGTCTTGCAGTGCAATTTCGAGCACCTGATCTACCCATTTCACCGGCAAGATGCGCAAGTCCGCTTTGATATTATCGGGAATATCGCGCAGATCACGCTCGTTATCGGCCGGAATTACCACGGTTTTGATGCCGCCACGGTGTGCCGCCAGCAGTTTTTCTTTTAACCCGCCAATGCGCAGCACCTCACCTCGCAGGGTGATTTCACCGGTCATGGCCACTTCCGAGCGCACGGGGATGTCTGTGAGCACACTTACCAGTGCCGTGCACATGGCAATACCGGCACTAGGGCCGTCTTTGGGTGTGGCACCTTCGGGCACGTGAATATGGATATCCATTTTCTCGTGGTAATCAGGGGCTATGCCCAGCACTTGTGCGCGCGATTTCACAACGGTGAGTGCCGCCTGAATAGATTCCTGCATCACATCACCCAAGGAGCCGGTTTTAACCATGCGCCCCTTGCCTTTAACCGCAGAGGATTCAATGGTTAGCAGCTCGCCACCCACTTGTGTCCACGCAAGGCCTGTTACCTGGCCAATCTGGTTTTCAGCATCGGCGCGACCGAAATCGTATTTCATCACACCCAGGAAATCTTCCAGGTTGGCTTCACTGACGGTGACGCAATTTTTGGTTTTGTTTTTAACGTGCTCGGTCACCACCTTGCGGCACAACTTGGCCATCTCGCGATCCAGGCCACGCACACCGGCTTCACGGGTGTAGTAACGCACCACACCCAAAATGGCGTCGTCGGTCACTTCAATTTCGTGCGCTTTCAAGCCGTTGGCTGTCATTTGCTTGGGCACCAGGTAGCGCTTGGCAATATTGAGCTTTTCATCCTCTGTGTAGCCGGGAATACGAATAACTTCCATGCGATCCAATAGCGGGCCGGGGATATTCATGGAGTTGGATGTACACACAAACATCACGTCTGAAAGATCGTAATCCACTTCGAGGTAGTGATCGTTAAACTTGGCATTTTGCTCTGGGTCTAACACCTCAAGTAAGGCGCTGGCCGGATCACCGCGGTGATCCATGCCCATCTTGTCGATTTCATCCAATAAAAACAGCGGATTTTTAACGCCCACTTTCGACATTTTTTGCACGAGCTTACCGGGCAGCGAACCAATGTAGGTGCGGCGGTGGCCGCGAATCTCGGCCTCATCGCGCACACCACCGAGCGCCATGCGCACAAATTTGCGATTGGTTGCACGGGCGATAGATTCACCCAGTGACGTTTTACCCACACCCGGTGGACCCACTAAACACAAAATAGGCCCTTTAACTTTTTTGACGCGCTTTTGCACGGCCAAGTATTCAAGAATACGCTCTTTCACTTCTTCCAGGCCGTAGTGATCGGCTTCCAGAATATCTTCGGCACGGGCCAGATCGTGGCGCACTTTACTGCGCTTATTCCAAGGCACGTTTACCATCCAGTCGATGTAGCTGCGCAGCACCGAGGCCTCGGCCGACATGGGCGACATCATTTTCAGTTTGGCAAGCTCGGCCTTGGTTTTTTGATCGGCGTCTTCGGGCATTTGAGCATCGGCAATTTTACGCTCGAGCTCATCGAACTCGTTGCCCTCTTCGCCAATATCGCCAAGCTCTTTCTGAATGGCTTTCATTTGCTCATTCAGGTAGTACTCGCGCTGGCTTTTTTCCATCTGCTTTTTAACGCGACCACGAATGCGCTTTTCAACCTGGAACAAATCTATTTCGGCTTCCATCAAGCCCAGCAGATGTTCAAGGCGCTGGCGCACAGAAATCATCTCGAGGATTTCCTGCTTCTGCGCCAATTCCAACGACATATGCGCCGCTACAGTATCGGCCAAACGGCCCAGATCATCGATTCCCGAAAGCGAGGTCATCACCTCGGCGGGCACCTTTTTGCTAAGGGTGACGTATTGCTCGAACTGGGTCATGGCAGAGCGCAACAGCACTTCTGCCTCACGCTCGGGCACATCATCGGAGGCCAAGGTTGCAATACTGGCCTGATAATAGCCGTTCATTTCGATGATATTGTTAAGCTTGGCACGCTCGCCGCCCTCTACCAGCACCTTGACAGTGCCATCGGGCAGTTTCAGCAACTGCAAAATGGTGGAAACTGTGCCGATGTCGTATAAATCATCGCTGGTTGGGTCGTCATCAGCGGCATTCTTTTGTGCCACCAGCAAAACCTGCTTGTCGGCAGCCATGGCCGCTTCCAGTGCCTCAATCGACTTGGCACGCCCCACAAACAACGGAATGACCATGTGGGGGTAAACCACAACATCACGCAGGGGTAGCAAAGGCAGGTCGGCGCTGCTTTCAGTGGGTGCTTGGTAATCCATAGGGTGCCTCTTTATCTATGTTGACCGTTACGCGGGGCTTGAGTGAAGCCTAGCAGCTGTTTCGGACGGCCAACGGTACAGTCATCTGCGTTTTTACGTTACTCACACAGTGGGGGCGCTGTCTACTGTTTACAAGCGCTAAGGGCCTGTGGGCATAAAAAAAGAGCCTCTTAGGCCCTTTTTTTAATCGATCTGGTGACTTTCTAGTCTTGGGGCGCCGCTTTCGCAGGCTGCTCCTGGGTTTCGTACACCAGCAAGGGCTCAGACTCACCCTTGATCACAGACTCGTCTACCACCACCTTGGCCACACCCTCTTCGGAGGGAATGCGGTACATGGTATCAAGCAACACGTTTTCCATGATCGAGCGCAAACCCCGGGCACCGGTTTTGCGGTCCATAGCCTTTTGGGCCACGGCGTCGAGCGCGTCTGGGCGGAAATCAACCTCTACGCCTTCCATCTCGAACAGACGGGCATATTGCTTGGTTAACGCGTTGCGCGGCTCGGTGAGGATGGTAATCAGCGCGTCTTTATCCAGCTCTTCAAGGGTTGCAATCACCGGTAAACGGCCAATGAACTCGGGAATCAGGCCGTAGCGCACCAGATCTTCGGGCTCAACATCGCGTAGCACTTCGCCCACGTTGCGTTTGTCATTTTTGCTTTTGACCTCTGCGCCAAAGCCGATTCCACCCTTCTCGGAGCGATCGCGAATGACTTTATCTAGGCCCGCAAATGCGCCACCACAAATAAACAGGATGTTGGCGGTATCTACCTGCAAAAACTCCTGCTGTGGGTGCTTGCGTCCGCCCTGGGGCGGCACAGAGGCCACGGTGCCTTCAATGAGCTTCAACAGCGCCTGCTGTACACCCTCGCCCGACACATCGCGGGTAATTGAAGGGTTATCAGACTTACGGGAAATCTTGTCGATTTCATCGATGTACACAATGCCCTGCTGGGCCTTTTCCACATCGTAGTCGCACTTTTGCAGCAACTTCTGAATAATGTTCTCAACATCCTCACCCACGTAACCGGCTTCGGTGAGAGTGGTGGCATCGGCGATGGTAAACGGCACATTCAGCATGCGGGCCAGGGTTTCTGCCAGCAGGGTCTTACCGCTACCGGTGGGGCCCACCAACAGAATGTTGCTCTTGCCAAGCTCAACGGGCTCTTTGTCTTTACCGGTCTTTTCACCCGTGCGCAGGCGCTTGTAGTGGTTGTATACCGCCACTGCCAGCACCTTTTTGGCTACTTTTTGACCAATGACGTATTGATCCAGGGTTGCGGCAATTTCTTGCGGCGTAGGCAGCTTGCCACTGTCGCCCTCGGCCACAGCCTCTTGGATTTCTTCGCGAATAATGTCATTACAGAGGTCCACGCATTCATCACAGATGAACACAGAAGGACCGGCAATCAGCTTGCGAACTTCGTGCTGACTCTTGCCACAGAAGGAGCAATACAACAGCTTGCCGTTGTCATCTCCACCTTCTTTTGTGCGATCGGTCATCGATCCACTCCAGTTACCACATGTCTATTCATACAAGATGCAAGCTTTGCCCTGTTTTTTCAAGTGCAAACCACCCTGAAACGGGAGTTTAGCCCCTCCGGGCGCTTAGATCCTGCTATTACGTCTTACTTTTCAGCCTTGGGGCGGCTCGCCAGCACTTTATCGATCAGGCCGTACTTCAGGGACTCTTCGGCACTCATGAAGTTATCGCGCTCGGTATCCTTGGCAATCTCTTCGGCAGTGCGACCGGTATGCTCGGCCATGATGGTGTTCAGGCGCTCGCGAATCTTGAGGATTTCCTGGGCCTGGATGTGAATATCACTTGCCTGCCCCTGCGCACCGCCGCTTGGCTGGTGGATCATGGTGCGGGCATTAGGCAGGCAATAGCGCTTACCCTTGGCGCCAGCGGCCAACAAAAATGCCCCCATACTGCAGGCCTGCCCCAAGCACATGGTGCTCACATCGGGCTTGATGAACTGCATGGTGTCGTAAATCGACATACCTGCGGTTACCGAGCCACCGGGCGAATTAATATAGAGGTGAATGTCTTTATCGGGGTTTTCTGCTTCAAGGAACAGTAGCTGGGCCACCACCAGGTTGGCCATGTGATCTTCCACCTGCCCCACCAAAAAGATGACACGCTCTTTTAACAGGCGCGAGTATATGTCGTAAGAGCGCTCACCGCGGGCGGTTTGCTCAACAACAATGGGCACCAAACTGTTGGTTACTATGCCGGAGGCACCATCAACTGCATCAAAACTTGCCATCTTGATTGTTAATTCCTTGTTTTTCGTTCTGAATTTGTGCGTCTGCGTTTAAAACCCATCGCCAACATCGTGGTTATTTTTTGACCGAAGTTGAGATTTTAGTTTCCAATGCTGGGAGCTTAACCCGAGACTGGCCCTACTGCCAATACAACAAGCATAGCCAAGAAAAGAAAGCCGCGAGTTTTACGTCGCGGCTTTTGGTATCAGATCAGCGATTAGGCGTCTTTTTCCGCCGGTTTAATCACTTCATCGTAGGTGCTTTCCTTTTCAACCACCTTGCCGGCGGCCAACAGGAAGTCTACTACCTGATCTTCCAATACTGCCGATTCTACGCTGGCCAACAGGTCGCGGTTACCGTAGTAGTGGTTGATAACCTCTTCAGGCTCTTGGTAGGTGCTGGCCAATTCTTCAACCATGCTACGCACGCGCTCGGCGTCTACTTTGATTTCGTTAGCCTTGATAATCTCGCCCACAACCAGGCCCAATTTCACACGGCGCTCGGCCTGCTCGTTGAACATGTCGTCTGGCAGCAGAGAGGCAAAGTCGATCTGCTGGTTGTTGGCAGCACCACCAAAGCGCTGAACCATCTGATTGCGCAAGGCGCCAATTTCAGATTTAACCAATGCCTTTGGCAGATCAACGTCGTGCTTTTCAACCAAGGCGTCCATTACCTGGGTTTTCACCTTGGCCTGGGCTGCGTTTTTCAGCTCACGGGCCATGTTGGCTTTAACTTCTTCGCGGAACTTCTCAACGCCGCCTTCGGTTACGCCGTATTTTTCAAAGAAGGCGTCATCCAGCTCTGGCAGCTTTTGGGCAGCAGCACCATTAACAGTGACCTTGAACTGAACTGCGGCGCCGCGCAGCTCTTCGGCCTGGTAATCTTCAGGGAAGGTCAAATCCAGCACATGCTCTTCGCCAGCTTTGCAGCCGATCAGGCCTTTTTCAAAACCGGGGATCATGGAGTCTGAACCCAGCACCAGGAATTGGTTTTCGGCGCTGCCACCTTCAAAGGCTTCGCCATCTTTGGTGCCCACGTAGCTGATGTTTACGCGGTCGCCCTTCTTGGCTTTGCGCTTGATATCTTCCCAAGTGGCTTGCTGCTTTTGCAAAACCTCAATCATCTTGTCGATATCGGCGTCGGTTACGCCTGCAGTCAGGCGGGTAACTTCCAGGCCCGCGAAATCTGCCAGTGCAACTTCAGGGTAAACTTCAAAGGTTGCCACAAACTCGAGGTCTTTACCCTCTTCCATCTGCTTGGGCTCAATGCTTGGCTGGCCAGCCGGCTTCACATCTTCTTTGCTAACAGCGTCGTAGAACGAACGGCTCATTACTTCGCCAACCACTTCCTGGCGAACGCCGGCGCCAAAGCGCTGCTTAACGACTTTCAAAGGCACCTTACCCTTGCGGAAACCGTTGATACGCACGGTTTTAGCGGCCTGCTGCAATCGCTTATTAACTTCGCTGTCAATCTGCTCGGCGGGAACACCCACCGTTAAACGACGCTCTAGACCGGAAGTCGTTTCGATAGAAACCTGCATTTTTATCCTCGTGAAATCTGGGAGGATGCGCACGCATCCCGGTATCTCAATATGGTGCGAAAGGAGAGACTCGAACTCTCACGCCTTGCGGCACTGGAACCTAAATCCAGCGTGTCTACCAATTTCACCACTTTCGCATGGTTAGTTCAGACTGACTGAAGAAGCCCAAACTGGTCAAAACTTGCGCTAACTCTTTGTTTTTACTGGATTAATTATAAAAATAAACCAGTGGTCGCGCTCAAGGGGTGCTGATTGTGCCACAGTCGAATGCGCGGTTCAACACACCGTTAAATTAAAGCGCACTGAGCTTGAAACCCTGTGTGGCCAAGAGCCTTGGCAGCCCGTGGGCACCAATCAGGTGGCCCGCTCCCACCACCACAAATACCTGGCGCCCGGGCGTGCCCAGCGCCAGCAGCTGCTTGGCCATTTGCCGGTTGCGCTTAAGGATTAGCGCTTCGTACAAGGGCAGTGCCGCCTGGCTTGATTGCATAGGCTCAAGTACAGCCTTGGCAAGGCCTGCCGCATCACCGGCCCGCCAGGCACCCACCAACGCCTCTACAGCCTGCATGGATGCATGGGGCGTAAGCAGGGTTTGCTCCAGCAATACCGCCTGTGTGGCCATGGGTAATTGCGCAAAAGATTGTGCCTGATCTTCAAAGGTCTCTAGTGCAACCACCGCTTTTTCACCACGGCGGTTTAGAAAGTATCGATCAACGCCGTACTCGCTGCGGTATTGGCCTGCATTAATTAATTGCTGGGTAATGTGTAAGGACAAAAGCCAAGGCTTCATGCGGGCGCGCACATCAGCTGCTGGGCAAACACCCACAAAACGTTCGCAATAACCGGAAAGTTTTGCGTGAAGATCTGGCGGCAGGCTGCTTGAAATATCGGTTGATCCGGGCGCATACAAACCCAGGGCCGCCACAGTACGCGCCACTGCGGTATGATCCAAATCCACAATGTCCAGCTCAACCACCAAGGTGTCTGCACGCCGAAAGGCTTGCTCTATGGTGCCGCCTAAGGGATAAAAAGCCGGCTGCCCCACGTGCACAGAGCCCAGCAAAAACAATTGCGCACCCTCAGGGCCTTCTGCACGCCAAAACAAGGGGTTTGCCGAGCGCCGAGCGCCGGCGGGCTCATCCGTTACAGCGACAGCGACAGTTGCAGCATGCGCGCTCGATTGCGCCCAGCATCCAACAACACCCAGCAGCACATAAAACCACAGCGCACGGCGGCGGCTTTTCATCTCAATTAATCGCGCAAAGAACCTCAAGCCGGCGCGGGCGTTAGGCTGCATCAGCATGCTACAGATTGGGACGGGCCCGGAATTGAAATCAGGCAGGTCACCTGCTCGGCGGTTGGTGCGTCACAGGCCAAAATAATGTCGTTAAGTGCAGCTGGCACAAGTGCCGCCTGGCCGGGCGCGATGGGCCGCCCCCCCACGGAAACCCCTTCATGCAACGCCATGATTAACACATAGGAATTAGCCGAATTGCCCGCCCGCCCTGAACACGCAACCACCTCGCGCAATTCAACGCGCGCACGCCGTGGCAGTTGCCAGCGCTCAACGGAGAAATCATCGAACGCCACCACTTGCTCGCGGCTACATCCAGCCGGGGCGGGAAGCACAGGCAAGGGGGTATTTTCCGGTGCGTCCAAATTAACCACTTCCAGCGCGGCCTCGGTATCCCAATGGGGTTGGGTTAAGACTTTTTGCGCAAAGGATAATATTTTTCGCTCGTAAACCGGGGTCTGGAATTCTACGGTGGTAACACCGTGCAACAATGAATGGGGCGTAAAACAAGGCACCTTTACCACATCGCCAACCTTAAGCGGCAGCACTGCGGCAAAGCTGTCTAGGGTTTCCCGCAGCCGCAGCTCTTGTTGCTTTAACGCTTCGGGCAATTCGGCTTGCCAGGCCTTGGTTTGGGCAGCCGGCACCGCGGCATCAAGTGCCACGCCATCACGGGCGCGTAAAATATCAATCTTGTGGTCTATCTCATCTCGGCAAGCACGATAGGCGTGCACGGCCGCGAGATAGGCTTTGCGGAAGGCATCGTCTGAGGAAAATTCTGAGCGCTTTTGCTGGTTAAATCCAAACCGAATACCGCCCACGCCCTCGGGCCAGGCACGCTCGTCCACGCGGGTGACAACATACACTTCTTGCTTTTTTTCATGCATCTCGAAGTAGAGATCGCCAAACACCGGCTCAGGCAACGGGTCTAGAATTTTTAACAAGGTGATTGCTTGCGGGTAGCCGGTACCCAACCAATCCGGCAAAAACGCTAACAACCAAGGCAGCGTAAGGGTGCGCCCATGAGCATCTTGCACACCGCATTGCCCACGCTGCTCTATGCCCGTAAACCACACCTCACGCCCCCAAGGTTTGGGAATATCTACAGTGGACAGGGTGAAAGGTGCCTTCAAATCGATGCAAGCGATAGCAGCGTTTTGGCACCAGAGGCCCAGTGGCGAACCGGGAGCACCCAATTTCACTGCGGCAGCTTCTGGCAGCACACACAACGCCACCGCCCGAGCAGCCTCCACTTCAATGTAAGCCTGCAACACAATAGGCGGCTCACCTGCCAAATAGTATTGCCTGTGCCGCATCACAAAACCGTAACAGCCATCTTCAAGCTCTGGCTGGGCCAGTAGCCAGGCAATGGCATCTTGCCCTTCTGTGAGTTCAATGATTTTACGCACGCGTTACTACTCAAGCCCGTGAAAAAGCGCAGTGTACCAGATGCCCTTGCGCCCTTGCAGCGTAAGAGCGGCCATAAAAAAAGGGGCCAAGGCCCCCTTCATACAGCGAGTAAACAACGCCTAGGCTAAGCGCTCCACAACGGTGGTGATGCCCTGCCCTAAACCGATGCACATGGTCGATACGCCAATTGCCGCGTTTTTATTGGCCATGGCCGTGAGCAAGGTGCCGGTGATGCGCGTACCGGAGCAGCCAAAGGGGTGGCCCAGTGCTATAGCGCCGCCGTAGAGATTAACTTTGTCGTCCATGACATCCAGCAGGTTCAGGTCTTTCAGCACGGGCAATGCCTGTGCCGCAAAGGCTTCGTTCAGCTCTACCACTTGCACGTCATCCATGGTGAGGTTGGCCTGCTTGAGCGCCTTCTCCGTTGATGGCACAGGGCCATAACCCATAATGCTTGGGTCTACCCCTGCCAACGCCATGGAGGTAATGCGCGCGATGGGCGTTAAACCCAAGGCCTGCGCACGCTCGGCAGACATTACCAGCATGGCAGAGGCACCATCTGACAACTGCGAGGAGGTGCCCGCCGTTACCGTGCCGTTACGCGGGTCGAATACCGGGCGCAACTGCGCCAGGGTTTCAACTGTGGTTTCCGGACGAATGGTTTCATCTTGCGCCACCATTACCGGGAAGCCATTACTGTCGTGGCCGGCCACCGGAATAATTTCGCGCGCAAAAATACCCTCAGCCGTTGCCTTGGCGGCCAACTGATGAGAGCGTGCGCCGAAGGCATCCATCTGCTCACGCTTGATGCCGTGTAGCAGCGATAAATATTCAGCGGTCATGCCCATATTGCCGGCGGCTTTGGCTACCGAAAGGCCCAGTAGCGGGTTCGGATTTACAGATTCGTACATGGGCAAATGGCCCAAGTGCTCAACACCGCCCACCAGGTAAACGTCGCCTTGGCCTGCGCGAATATTTACCGCCGCCGTGTGCAGCGCACTCATGGAAGAGCCGCACAAACGGTTCACCGTTTGTGCGGGAATAGTGTGCGGCAAGCCCGCACGCAGCACGATGTTGCGCGCAATGTTAAAGCCCTGCTCTTCGCGCTGAAGTACACAACCCCAGATCACATCATCAATTTCAGAAGGATCAAGCTCCGGATTGCGCGCCAGCAAACCCTGAATTACCCCAACGGATAAATCATCAGCGCGCACGTTGCGAAAACAACCATTTTTAGAGCGCCCCATGGCGCTGCGCCCATAGTCAACAATGACCGCATCTTTAGGATGTAAACTCACTCTGAATTCCTCGCGTTAAGCGTAATATTTTTTGCCAGACAAGGCTTGCATGCCAGCGGTAGGCGTATACAGCGCACCCAGATCTGCATGGGACTTTGCCATCTCGATAATTTTGTCGATACCCACACTGTCTACCCAGCGAAACACTCCGCCACGGAAGGGTGGGAAACCCAAGCCATAAATAAGTGCCATATCCGCCTCGGCCACCGAATCCACAATGCCTTCTTCAAGGCAGCGCGCCATCTCAGTCACCATGGGGATCATCATACGCGCGATGATTTCTTCATCGGAAAACTCGCGACGCTCGGCGCAATGGGGCGCAAGTAATGCGTAGGCCTGTTCATCTACCACCTTGGCAGGCTTGCCCTTTTTGTCGGTTTCATAACGGTAAAAACCTTTGCCGTTTTTCTGGCCGTAGCGCTCGGCCTCAAACATCACATCGGTGCAGGCTTTAAAATGCTTACCCATGCGATCGGGGAAGCCTTCAGCCATTACTGTTTCACAATGTGCGGCGGTATCTATACCCACCACATCCAGTAAATAAGCGGGGCCCATGGGCCAACCCCAGGCCTGCATTACCTTATCCACCTGCTGGAAGTCTGCGCCATCACGCAGCAGCATAGAGAAGCCTGCAAAATACGGGAACAATACGCGGTTCACCAAAAACCCCGGGCAATCTTTCACCACAATGGCTTTCTTGCCCATAGCATTGGCATAGGCCACGGTGCGGGCTATGGCGGTATCCGAGGTTTTCTCACCGCGAATAACTTCCACCAACGGCATGGCGTGCACCGGGTTAAAAAAGTGCATACCGCAGAAATTTTCTGGCCGCGTCAACGCCTTGGCCAAATGGGTAATTGAAATAGTTGAGGTGTTTGAGGCAAGCACTGCACCCTCCCCCACGCGCGACTCTACATCGGCGAGCACCGCGTGTTTTACTTTGGGGTTTTCAACTACGGCCTCAACCACCATATCCACTTGGTCAAAACCGTCATAGGAAAGGCAGGGCTCAATGCGCGTAAGTACTTGCGCCATTTCCGCAGGCGTCATGCGCCCACGCTCAACACCTTTGGTTAATAATTTAGAGGCCTCAGACAAACCCAAATCAATACCGGCCTGGGCGATGTCTTTCATTTTGATAGGCGTGCCTTTCAAGGCCGATTGATAGGCAATGCCGCCGCCCATGATGCCGGCGCCTAACACAGCGGCGCGGGCAATTTTTTTGTCGGCCTTTTTCTCCCAGCTTTTGGCTTTTTTGCCAATCAGCTGGTCTGACAAAAACAACCCCACAAGCGCTGCAGCCTCTGGGCCTTGTGCAAGCTTTGCAAAGGCGCGGGCTTCAGCGGCGAGCGCTTCTTGCCGCCCGGCTTTGGCTGAGGCCTGCATG
Organism: Simiduia sp. 21SJ11W-1; assembly: GCF_024138675.1. Taxonomy (NCBI): domain Bacteria; kingdom Pseudomonadati; phylum Pseudomonadota; class Gammaproteobacteria; order Cellvibrionales; family Cellvibrionaceae; genus Simiduia; species Simiduia sp. 21SJ11W-1. The sequence continues at coordinate 2,188,150 of NZ_CP090959.1, forward strand.
GCTTTTATGGCTGCCACGGGAGCCGGGTAATTTTTGCCCGCCTGCGCGCCAATAAAGGATTTGGCGGTTTCAAAGGCCATGAGCGATTCGGTGTCGTTCAGGGGCATGGGGCCGGTTTTCTGCAGACGGCGGCGCTTGTAATCAAGGCTACCCTCAATGCACTGCTTCACAGTGTGCAAAGCGCAATCACGCAGCTGTTCGGGTGCGACTACGGCATCTATTACACCGGCTTTCAAGGCGGCATCGGCACGCTGGTCTTTACCCGAGGCAATCCATTCAGCGGCGGTATCAACACCTGCAATACGGGGCAAACGCACAGTGCCACCCCAACCGGGAATCAGGCCGAGCTTGGTTTCTGGCAGGCCCACTTTGGCAGCCAGGCTTGCCACGCGGTAATCGCACGCCAGGCAAAACTCCAAACCACCGCCCAGGGCGAAGCCGTTAATGGCTACCACTACGGGCACGGCCAGGTCTTCCAGGCGGTTGTTGTTTTCATTGTTTTTGCTGAGGTGCCCAATCACTGCATCTTCACCGGCGCCGAATACGCTGCCAAACTCGGTGATATCTGCGCCCACAATGAACACGCCCTTACCGGATGTGGCAATTACGCCTTTGAGGTCTGACATTTGCTCAAGCGCGCTAATTGCATCGCTCAACTCCTGCACTGTGCGCAGGTCGAATTTGTTGACCGACTCACCCTCAGCATCAAAACACAGCTCAGCAATACCTGCTTCCAGCTGGCGTACTGATACTGATTTGCCTTGATAGACCATGGAAACTCTCCAATTTCAGTGTTGGTTTTTGATTGTTACTCAGCGCTAGCCACATGCTTTAGGCCTTGCTAGAGATTAATTCAAACGTATGTTTTATTCACTATAAACCTTTCACCCATAAAGGTGAATAGTGTAGACGCTGTGTGTTAAAGCTTGAGGGTGAAGTCGTCTGCGTCTTCCAATACCGGAAATTTATCGCGCAGGCGAGCCAGCTGAAAGGCCGAGAGCTCTGCCCGCAACAGCGTTTCACCGCCTTCGTTGTCGGCCATGGGCTCGCCCAGTGGATCGTATATTTGGCTATCACCTGCGTAGGAGTACCCTTCGCCATCAGTGCCGAAGCAATTCACCCCGGCCACAAATGCCTGGTTTTCAATGGCGCGCGCCGTCAGCAGGCGCGACCACTGGCGGGTGCGGGCCTCTGGCCAATTGGCGACATAAAACAAGAGATCGTAATCCTGGCGCGAACGGCTCCACACGGGGAAACGCAGGTCGTAGCAAATCATCGGGCAGCAACGCCAGCCCTGGCACTCAAACACCTTGCGCTGATTGCCCGCCGTAAACACCTCATGCTCGCCCGCCATGCTGAACAGGTGGCGCTTATCGTAAGTTTGATAATCGCCATTGGGCGGCATCCAAACCAGCCGATTAAAGTAGCGCCCCCCCTCTTCTACCAGATAACTGCCGGCCAGGGTGAGCTGATGACGGGCAGCCTGATCAGCCATCCACTCAAGGGTGGGGCCTTCAAAAGGCTCGGCGAAGGCATCGGCGGCTTGGGTAAAGCCTGTGGTGAAGGTTTCGGGCAGTAGCGCCAGATCAAGCCCCAGCGCGCCCTCCGCCAAGAGATCGCCAAGTAGCGCACGGTTCTCTGCCGGCGCCTGCCATACGAGGTCGGCCTGCACCAAGCCGATGGCCAAACGTTCTTTCACGCACCTACCTCCTCGTGACCCGCTGCAAGCCTAGCGCTGAGCGACTTGTTCTGTACTCCATAACTTGGCCTTTTCGCGTGCCAACTGCGCCTGCTCCGGCTCTTCAATACGCTCCCAATACAAGGCTGCACGGTACCAAGAGGCCACCGTTTGCTGCCGGTAGTAATTGATGTACTGGGCCTTGGATTTCGCCTGCTGGCGCCACAAGAGCATGAGCTCGCCGGTTTGGGCGGCGGTTTCCCAAAGTTTGGCGGCGGCTTCACGCTCTTTGCCGATGGCTGCAAGCTCGGCTGCCTGCTGGTAGGCACTGCCAGCATAGCGCAGTACGTTCATTGCCAAAATCTGGCGCTTGCGCTGCAGTTTTGCATCGCTTTCCGCGCGCGCAGCCCACAAGGAACGCGCCCGTAGATACAGGGCTTCGCCACGCTCAGCCAGTGCTTCATAGGCGTCTGCGGCCACCTCTTCGGCCTCGTCTTTATCATCTAGCGCGCGCCAGCTTTGGTAGGCCTGGCGCTTGACGCCGTACACCCTATCTAGCGATGAAGCCAGGTTTTTATAAACCGCTAACGCATTGCCGTAAGACCCGTTGTTTTCATAATTCAACGAAGTTTTAAGATCTTCATTTACCGACCAATAAAAGGCATCCACTTGTTCAAGGGCCTGCTCTATGGCGTCTTCATCGGCGAGCACGGCCTCGGGCTGTACCAGGTTAAAGGGCATTGGGTTGCCATTAAAACCTGCGATCTGGCAATAGCCGGTGAGGCCTTCGGCCAAGTTGCAATCTTTGATGAGCTGAGCTTCTTGCTTTTCACAGAGTGCGGCATCAACGCTGCTCTCAATGGCACTGCAATCGCAGCTGATAGTGGCGCACTGGTTCGCGGCGGCAGTCATCGGAATAGCCGACACGCAGAGCGCCAAAGGTGCAAACATTTTTATTACGGTCTTGGGTAGTAATGTATTCATGTGGGCCCCTTTTATATCTATAGAGTTGTAATGGGCATCAAGCTTTTGTGCATGTCCACATTAAAACGCCACGCGCTTGAGTGCAATACGTAGTCAAACAAAGGCCTGCTAATTCAAACCGGCCACACCTGGTTTGTTCATTCGATGCAGGCACACACTTAAGGCCAACGCCAGGGTTGCAGCAATTGCCGCCATTAAAAATGTAGCCGCCGGGCTCTGCTCCCAAATAACACCACTTAACCATGCCCCAAGAGCCCCGCCTCCACCAAAGCACAGTGCGGAATAGATTGCCTGGCCCTGGCCATCGGCGCCTTCAAATTGCTGGCGAATCCATTCTATGGCCAGCGCATGGGTAAGGCCGAAGCTTGCCGCGTGCAGCAGCTGGGCTGCAATTAACACCCATAAGTAGCCGGGAAAAACCGCAATACACACCCACCTGAGCGCAGTTAACAGGGCGCCAACAACCAGTAAACCCGAAAGACTAAAACGCGCCAACAGCCGGTGCATGGCTAAAAACAAAGCGATTTCGGCAAGCACACTGATAGCCCAAAGCCAACCGGTAGCGGCGCCACTGTAACCTTCAGCCGCTAAATACATGCTAAAAAACGTGTAGTAAGGGCCATGGCTTACCTGCAAAAGCAACGCCACCAACAGAAACATCCACACCGCAGGGGTAAGCAGCAATGCGCGTACAGGGCGGCTCGCCCGCCCACAGGTGTTGAGTGCCGCCTCTGGCACCTTAAGCGAACTCAACCAAATCACCAGCAAGCAGGCTGCGGCTATCACCGGCAGCGTTAAAATACGCTCGCCTTCAAACCAGTAACCCAGGCACACCACGGCCACGAAAAACCCGAGCGACCCCCACTGGCGCACCAGGCTATAGCGGCCGGTATTGGGGGCCAGATGCGCCAAAGTCACCACCTCAAATTGCGGCAGCACGGCATTCCAGAAAAACGAAAAACTAAACAGCACCCACAGCAACCAATAGAACTCGGTGCTGACAAAAATGCCCAGAAAGCACACAAATGCGAGCAGGTTACCGCGCCTTACCCAGCCCATGCGCTGGCCGTGCCTGTCGGCCAGCCAACCCCAAAAATTGGGCGCCACCATACGGGTAACCATGAGCGTGGCCGTGAGCAGGCCGATATCGTAACCGGAGTAGCCGAGCGCCTGCAGGTAGAGGCTTAAGAACGGAACCAACACCCCAACGAGGGCGAAATAAGAAAAGTAAACGCCCGACATGCGCCAATAGGGCACGCGGGCATCGGTGTTAAACATCACTGCCGGGCGATGTCGGGAATCTGGTGTTCAACGGCGCCATTCTGGCCGCGATGACGCAGGAGATGATCCATCAACACTATGGCCATCATGGCCTCGGCGATTGGCGTTGCGCGAATGCCCACGCAAGGGTCGTGACGACCTTTGGTTACCACTTCCACGGGGTTGCCATGCACATCAATACTGCGCCCAGGCAGGTGCAGGCTGGAGGTGGGCTTGAGCGCCAGGTGCGCCACAATATCCTGCCCGGAAGATATACCCCCTAAAATGCCGCCGGCGTGATTCGACAAAAAGCCCTCCGGGGTCATTTCGTCTCTGTGCTCTGTGCCCTTTTGGGCCACTGCCGCAAAACCTGCACCAATCTCCACGCCCTTAACGGCGTTAATGCTCATCAGGCCGTGGGCCAGATCGGCATCCAGGCGATCGAAAATGGGCTCACCCAAACCCGGCGGCACGCCTTCGGCCACCACGGTAATTTTTGCACCCACCGAGTTGCCCTCTTTATTGAGCGCCTGCATGTAGGCTTCCATTTCCGGCACTTTGCTGGCATCCGGGCAGAAAAACGGGTTTTCACTCACCTGGGCAAAATCGACGCTTTCAATGGCAATGGGGCCCAGCTGCGATAAATAGCCGCGCACCTGCACACCCAGTACCTCGCGCAGGTACTTCTTGGCTATGGCGCCCGCGGCCACGCGCATGGCGGTTTCTCGGGCCGACGAACGGCCGCCGCCGCGGTAATCGCGCACGCCATACTTATGCATGTAGGTGTAATCGGCATGGGCCGGGCGGAACTGGTCTTTGATGTTCGAATAATCTTTCGAGCGCTGATCGGTATTTTCGATGATCATTCCAATGGGGGTGCCTGTGGTTTTACCCTCAAACACACCGGATAAGATCTTTACCTGATCGGCCTCTCTGCGCTGGGTGGTATAGCGCGACTGGCCAGGCTTGCGACGATCAAGATCCGCCTGGATATCCGCCTCGGTAAGCGCAAGGCCCGGCGGGCAACCATCCACAATGCACCCCAGCGCCAGGCCGTGACTTTCGCCAAAGGTGGTAACGGTAAACAGCTTTCCAAAGGTGTTGCCAGACATAGCGCTCTCAATAATTCAGGGTGGTCGCAATAAAGAGCGCGGATTATACGCGAAAGTCTCTAATTATTGCCAAGCACACAGACTTTTAGCCAAGCAGCAGCTTGCACACTAGCCAAGCCTCAAGCTTGGGTTAGGTTCCCGAAATAGCGCCGGATCTCCTCGGCGCTCAAGGTAAACACACCGTGACCGCCGCGCTCGAACTCCACCCAGGTAAAAGGCACTTCAGGAAATGCCGCCTCCAGTGCCACCCAGCTGTTGCCCACTTCCACAAACACCTGGCCCGTGGGGGTTAAGTGCTGCGCCACCTGCTGTAAAAAACGGCGGGTGAAATCCAGGCCATCGTGGCCGGAACCCAAGCCGATGCTGGGCTCACACAAAAACTCCGGTGGCATGGTGGCCAAATCCTGGGCATCTACATAGGGGGGATTGCACACAATAAGGTCGAACTGCTGGCCTGCCAGGCCGCTAAAGCCGTCTGAAAGTGCTGTGTGCACCTGTTCTTCCAGCCCGAAGCGGCTGATATTGGCCTCGGCCACTGCCAGTGCATCGGGCGAGATATCCGAAAGCACCACCTCGGCATCGGCAAAGGCATGGGCACAGGCAATACCGATACAGCCACTGCCGGTGCACATGTCCAAAATGCGCTCTGGGGCCGCCACTAACCAGGGTTCAAACCCGTTTTCAATAAGCTCACCCACCGGCGAGCGCGGCACCAGCACGCGCTCGTCTACCACAAAGGGTAAGCCTGCAAACATGGCCTGACCGGTGAGGTAGGCCGCGGGGATCCGCTCATTAATGCGCCGGGTGATCAGCGTAAAAAGCTGGTCGCGCTCGGCATAGCTCAGGCGGCAATCCAGCAGGGATGGGTCTTCGCTCCAGTGCATGTGCAGCACGTGCAGAGCCAGCTGCAGGCTTTCATCCCAGGCGTTATCGGTGCCGTGGCCAAAAAACACCTCGGCTTTCAGCAATTGGCTTGCCCCCCAGCGCACCCAATCGCGCAGGCTCTGCAACTCTTCTCGTGGATTAACCTGTGACACCTTAACTCCCGCCTCGTAAAACCGGCCGCCATTGTAAGCCCAACGGTGGCCATTTCGTAAAAAAACATCCAGTTGCCGATTGAACCCGTAAAGCACTGGTACTCGTCACTATAATGACGATAATAAGCACCCCGAAACTCAGCAAGGACTCAGGTTGAATGAAAGAACATTTCGCAAGCATTATTTCCGCTATCGGAGAGGACCTGAGCCGTCCTGGCCTTACCGACACCCCTGAGCGTGCTGCCAAGGCCTTTGAGTTCCTTACCCGCGGCTACCACCAAAAGCTGGACGACGTGGTAAACGATGCCCTCTTCCCGTCTGACTCCAACGAGATGATCATCGTTAAAGACATCGAGCTCTACTCCATGTGCGAGCATCACCTGCTGCCGTTTATCGGCCGCGCGCACGTGGCTTACATTCCCACCGGCAAAGTACTGGGGCTTTCAAAAGTTGCACGCATTGTGGATATGTTCGCCCGCCGCCTGCAAATTCAAGAGCAGCTCACCCTGCAAATTGCGGAAACCGTGAAATCGGTCACCGGTGCCGAAGGTGTGGGCGTGATTGTTGAAGCCAAGCACATGTGCATGATGATGCGCGGCGTTGAAAAACAAAACTCGGTAATGAAAACTTCTGCCATGCTGGGGTCATTTCGGGATGACCCGGCCACCCGCACCGAATTTTTAAGCCTGGTGCGCTAATTCCTTAGACCCCATCTACCCAATCGCTGCTGGCCGCCTGGCCAGCGGCGCACATGGCACAACTACTGCCTTACCAAATCTACCCGTACAGGGCTTGCACCACGCCCGGCCGGTGCATTGCGCCCCACACTGAACACAGCCACCGGCTTTTTTAAACCGCGGGATTTAAGCAGCGCCTGCAGCGCCACTGCATGCTCGGTTGCTGCCACCAGATTATCTGTGCCTGGCCTGTAGTCGTGACCCACCAGCGTAAACCGGCCTGTATCTGCCTGAATAAAATCCACCAACTGTTGCAACTGGGCGGCGGCAACCTCAAGGTTTTGCCCATCGGTAAATTGCAACGGAATCGAAAAGTAACCCAGCTCCGCAATGGCATTGCCGATGGATTTTGCTGGCGTCACAAGGCGTGCGCCGCTGCTTGCGGGTGCCACTTCTTCAATCTGGGCCATCACACTACCATTGCCCCGGCGCACCACATAAATCACCACGTAGAGTAACTTGCCCGCCTGTTCCAACTCGTACACACCATAGTGCTGCTGGGCATCTAACCCGTAGAGCACGCGGCTATCAAAGTGGGTATTGGCCCATGCATTGCTGGGCCCGCACAACAGGCCCGAGCAGGAAAACAGCTCGCGCCGGTTTGGCATTTGGCTTTTAAGGGAGGTAAAAAATTCGCGCTCATCGGCGCCGGCAGGTAACTCCAGGGTTTTACGCTGGACACTACCGCTCACCGTTTCACCACCTTGGGTTCGCCATTCATTATTAATTCGCCGGTAAATACCGAGCATTAATAAATAGTTACTTTCCTGGGCCTCTGAGCTATACACAGTGCGAGCCTGCGGTGGCAGCTGCCAGCTCACCGCAGCCGCTAAAGGTGCTGCAAACCCCACCAAAACACACAAACAAACACATCGCGACCACTGCCAAGGTTTGAACACGCTATACCGGCTCCGCTGTAGATTGAAAAATAACATCGCTGACACAACACGCCTTGCCACTTGCAACCTGTGCTGCGATTTTCTGATTGAACAAACGGGCCACATCCGCGGCCTGTGCCTCCATATGCAAATGGTGGCTGCCCTCGAAAAAATGCTGCTCTATATGGGGCAAATTACTTAACACGCGTGCAAAGCCCGGGAATAATTTGGGCATGCCTTCAGAGGCAAGCACTAACGTTGTTGGCGCCTTGATAGCATTGGCGAAAGCATCTGTTTGCTGTGCACTCAGCTTAACCATAGACGGCGCCAATAATTTCGGATCGACGCGCCAACTCACCCCACCTGCGACCGGCCGCGTGCCCCGCCCCGCTATCTCGAGTGCAGCTTCAGGGCTCAGTGGGAACATGCCCTGCAATCGCACGTTAGCGGCGGCCTCTACACTGCTATAAACAGGAAAGCTGCGCGCCGCCTCTTTGCCGAGTGAATCTACCGCCTTGCGCATTTGCGCGGGCGCATCTGCGGCTTGCACGGGCTCGGGGAGCAGGCCATCTATTAACAGCAATTGCTCAACGCATTCAGGGTAGGTTGCAGCAAACAGCGCCGACACAATTGCGCCTCTGGAATGGCCAAGCAAGCCCACCTCGCTCAAGCCCAGTGCGCCAAGAATGTCGCGCACATCGGAAAGGTCATCCCACAAATGGTAGGCGCTGTAGGCCGGGCGGTGGTAACTGTGGCCGTGGCCGGCCAGATCTATGGCAACCACCGTTGCATTAAGTTGCGGAGCCAACTGATTGAAGCTTGCGCAGTTATCCAGCCAACCATGCAGCGCCAACAATACGGGCGCATTGGGCTTTCGCCACACAGTGGCCGCCAACTGGCGATCGCCGGGCAGGGAAAACACCTGCTGCTGTGGCTGGCTCATAACAGGCTCAAATCGGGTGCATGAATACGATGATTGTCTGCCAAGCCGCGAGCCACCAAAGGCAGTTGCAACTCGGCCAAACAGGCAGTACTCATGCCGCACGCCCAGGCAGCCTCACCGGTTAGAAAGCCCACCAGCTCACTCACCAGAGGCTGATGACTGATGAGTAAAACCTCGGCGCTTTCATCTCGCAGGCCCAGCTGATCTACCACCTGCATCACGGGTGTATCGGGTGTTAGCCAATCCACTGTTTCAAACGCAAAAGGCTGGGCGGCGGGTAAGGCTTTCTGCCAGGCCCGCGCTGTTTGCTGGGCGCGCACATAGGGGCTCACCCACACGTGGGCGGGCGCCATTTGCGTGCCAAATCGCAACGCCTGTGCTTGCACCTGTTTCACCCCGTCGGGCGTTAACGGACGCTCGGCATCTGTGGCAGCCTGCATTTGCGCCTCACCGTGGCGCAATACCCATAATTTCACACTAGGCCTCGCGATCGTCTACATCTGGCCAGTCGGCAAAGGGAAATGGCTTGTCTTCACTGTTGTAGGTTAAAAACTTAAGGGTATCAGCAATATACGCGGTAAGGCTGGCACCGAAGCCACGCAAGTTTTCATTGGATGAACCGGTAAGCAGTGCGAACAAAAACTGCAACACCACAACTACGCCCACCACCAAGCTTGCAACCTGTAGCACGAAACCAAACAGCACCATGAAAAACAGGCGTATCCAATGATCCGGCGAGAGTATATTGGTCTTTAACGCGTCGAACTCACCGGCTTTTGCCGCCTGCTCTACCTGTTCAGCAGCCTCAGGCTCTGTGGCGGTTACATCTTTTTTTGCATTTGCATCACTCATCACTGGCTCCCATAAACTCAACGTCATGATTTTGTTCACCCACCATCAACTTGTGCGCGGCATCCTTGATGGGTAACCCCTGAAATATAACAGCGTACAAGCCTTTCACCAGCGGCATATACACATCCATTTCCTTGGCCTTTTGAGCCACCACCTGCAAGGTGTTTACCCCTTCGGCCACCTGCCCCAACTCCTTGACGATATCATCAAGTGCGCGCCCTTGGCCAAGGGCATAGCCCACCCGGTAATTGCGCGACAAATCCGACGTGCAGGTTAAGATCAAATCTCCCACCCCGGCCAACCCCAAAAAGGTCATGGGGTTTGCGCCAAGCTTGTTGGCCAGCCTGCTCATTTCCGCCAGCGAGCGGGTAATCAGCATGGCGTGCGTGTTGCTGCCCGCACCCAGCGCTGTGGCCATACCGCTGATGATGGCGTAAATGTTCTTCAGTGCGCCGGCCAACTCTACACCGCGCCTGTCGCGGTTGGCATACACCCTGAAGGTGCCCGAGCTCAACACCGACTGCACCCGCTTAATGAGCGTGCCATTGTCCGAGGCGATTACCGAGCCCGTCTGCTGTTGTTCGATAATTTCTTTGGCGAAATTCGGCCCGCTCAGCACACCTATCGGATGGCCCGGAATTTCTTCTTCAAGAATCTCGCTCATCAAGGTGAAGCCTGCACCCTCAATGCCCTTGGTGGTGCTTACCAAGAGCGCATCCTCACGTACGAAGGGTTTGATTTTTTGGACTACTTCGCGAAACCCGGAACTGGGTACAGACACAAAAACCAAGGTGGCATCGCCAACGGCTTCCGCCAAATCCGAGGTGGCATTTAACAAATCGGCAAACCGGTAACCCGGCACATAATGGGCATTTTCACGATCGCGTTGGCACAGCAGCGCCCGGTCTTTATGGCGCATCCACAAATAGGTTGGGTGGCCGTTATGGGCACAAATATTGGCTACGGCAGTACCAAAACTGCCACCACCAAGCACCGCCACTTTAATGGGCTTCACCGGCGCCGCGGTTGCATCTTGTTGTAATTTTTCTTCGCTCATGAACTCTGAGTCGCTCTTGTTGTAATGAAGTTGTCTCGCGGATGCCTGCGCTACTTACAGCAATAACCACCGCAATGGCCACGCCGCTAATAACATCACCGCTGGCCCACTGAGTGTAGGGCAAGGCGGTAGCAACCGGTAGCGCTAAAACGATAAAGGCCACAACCCTTGCGGGCAATGGCCTTTGTAGTAAACGCAGTGGTGTATTAGTGGCTCAGTTCAAGTAGCAGCTTGTTCAGGCGCTGCACATAGAGCGCCGGGTCTTGCAGCTGGCCACCCTCTGCCAAATGGGCCTGATCAAACAGCACCTGGGCCAAATCCACAAAGCGCTCTTCATCCGGCTCCTGATCCAGCTTTTGCAATAGCGGGTGCTCGGGGTTCATTTCGAAAATGGGTTTGGCCTCGGGCACCTTCTGGCCCGCCTGCTCAAGCAAACGACGCATCTGTGCACCCATATCCTGCTCACTCACCACCAAACACGCCGGTGAATCAGTCAGGCGGTGGGTTACGCGCACTTCTGATACTTTTTCATCCAATGCCTTCTTCACACGCTCAATCAAATCGGCGTGAGTTTTGGCACTTTCTTCCTGCGCCTTTTTCTCTTCTTCTGAATCCAGCTCACCTAAATCGAGCGCACCTTTACCCACATCCTGGAAGGCTTTGCCGTCAAAATCTACCAAGTGACCCATCAACCACTCGTCGATGCGATCGCTGAGCAACAATACTTCGATGCCCTTCTTGCGGAAGATTTCAAGGTGGGGGCTGCTCTTGGCGGTATTGAAGTTGTCTGCGGCCACATAGAAGATTTTCTTCTGCTCGGGCTTCATGCGGGCCACGTAATCCTCAAGAGACTGATCTTGCGCCGGCTGATTGGTATGGGTTGTGGAGAAACGCAAGAGCTTGGCAATTTTTTCGCGGTTGGCAAAATCTTCAGCTGGCCCCTCTTTTAATACCTGGCCAAACTCTTTCCAGAACTCGGCGTATTTTTCAGCGTCGTTTTTCGCCATTTTAGACAGCATATCCAGCACGCGCTTGGTAAGCGCCGAGCGCATGGCGTCGATATTTGGATCCTGCTGCAAAATTTCACGAGACACGTTCAGCGACAGGTCGTTGGAATCTACCACGCCCTTGATGAAACGCAGGTACAGTGGCAAAAATTGCTCTGCGTCATCCATGATGAAAGTGCGCTGCACATAAAGCTTAAGGCCGCGCGCCGCATCGCGGTTGTACATATCAAAGGGCGCCCGGGCAGGCACATACAGCAGGCTTGTGTAATCGAGCTTACCTTCAACCTTGTTGTGGCTCCAGGTTACCGGGTCTGCATGATCGTGCGAGACATGTTTGTAGAACTCTTTGTACTCATCGTCTGAAACCTCGGTGCGCGAGCGCGTCCACAAGGCGGTGGCGGAGTTAATGGTTTCATACTCGGGCGCTGCGTCTTTGGCAGGCTTGTCAGATTCATCATCGGCCACATCGTAGTTAACCTTTTGCATTACTACGGGAATGGAGATGTGATCTGAGTATTTCTTGATGATAGAGCGCAAACGCCAGTTGTCGGCGAAGTCTTTTTCGTCATCTTTCAGGTGCAGCACAATAGACGTGCCACGGGTTTCACGCGCCACATTTTCAACGGTAAATTCTGCCTCACCGTTACACACCCAGTGCACACCTTCGCTGGCAGGCGCGCCGGCGCGACGGGTAAACACTTCTACTTCCTTTGCCACAATGAACGAGGAATAAAAGCCCACGCCAAACTGGCCAATCAGGTGCGCGTCTTTTTTCTGATCACCGGTTAATTTTTCGAAAAACTGCGAGGTACCGGATTTGGCAATGGTACCCAGGTTTTCAATAACTTCATCGCGCGACATACCGATGCCGTTATCAGAGATGGTTACGGTGCCTGCGTCTTTATCGAATTCTACGGTAACTTTTAAATCTGAATCACCTTCAAACAGGCTGTCGTCAGAAAGTGCTTCAAAACGCAGCTTGTCTACGGCGTCGGAGGCGTTGGAAACCAGCTCGCGCAGAAAAATCTCTTTGTTGGAGTACAAAGAGTGAATCATCAGGTGCAACAGCTGCTTGGCTTCTGTCTGAAATCCGCGGGTTTCTTTTTGGGCGTCAACGCTCATGCGTGCAAACTCCTGTTAACTGTACGTCGATTGCGGCCACGCCGGCAGAGGCTGCGTGGCTAAAATTCAACCAACCCGAAGGCTGGCAGCCGGGAAGCCCGCGTTTAACACACGGGCACATGGCGCATGGCGCCGTAATGGCAACTAAATGGGGGCGCCTCGAAGGATTTCAAGGCGCAAGTTGAGGCTTAATCGCCTAGCAGAAAATGCGCACGGGCGCGCGCGATGGGCTCTTCTTCACGGGTTTGCCAGGCGCTGATGCCGATATTGACAAGCCTGCGGCCCTGGCGCACGACATCGCAGCTTACCCAGGTATCCTTGAGCTTGCCGGCACGCACGTAATCAATGGAGAAATCTACGATCTTGGGCACCTTGAGGGTGTCCATGGTCATCAATAAATGCAGTGCTGCCGCGGTCTCCATGCACCCGCCAATGGCGCCGCCGTGCAAGGCTGGCAGGGTTGGGTTGCCCACATTGCCAGGTGATGCCGGCATAAGGAATCTAAGCCCCTGTGCCGTTTGATGGGCCTGAACGCCAAGCAAGCGGGCATAGGGAATTGCATCGGTTAACAGCGCCGGCCGCGCGCTCGTGCGCGCTTCACGCACCAGGCTTGCGAAATCTCCTTTATTGCTCATTGCTGGGCCTCCAGGCTGTCTATGGCCTGTGCGATTTGGGCGGCCATCTGAGCGGCAATGGCCTTATCCAGGCGCGAAAAATTGGCCACACAGTGGGCCACGGGCTTGGCGCGGTCCTCGTGATAGGCAACCCCGCGGGTAAATATCACCTGATCTGTTACGCGGTACACCTCCCCTTCGGCAAAGAGGGTTTTACCGGGGGTTGCAGGGCGCATGTAATCAATGCGCAAATCCATGGTGGGGCATAGCTCTGGCTGCGCCAGTGCCGTGACCGTGGCAAAGCCACAACAGGTATCGAGCATGGTGGTGAGCACACCGCCGTGTATCACGCCGGTATCAGGGTTGCCTACCAGGTGTTCGCCGTAGGGTAGGCGCACGCGCACACGGCCAGCCCCAACGTGATCGATAGCCAGGCCCAATTGGTGGAAGTGATCGCCCTTGTTCACGCTCACCATCATCTCAAAGAGCTTTCTGGCCTTGGCGGCGGGAAAGCCGGCTATGGCAGGCGCGTTATCATCGGCTGAAGGGTTGCTGGGCATGAGTGAGTAAATCCTGACGCTTAGGTTGAGCCATTATAGCCAAGCAGCTTCCTCAGGCAGTGGCGAAATCGCTCAAGCTGACAGGCAACAGGCGACGCACATGGAGCCATCACACGCTGCGGGCAATATTTAGCCAACCCAACGCCAATTGGGCACAGCCTGCCCTCAAGAATTTGGTAGACTGCGGCGCAAAATAAAGGAATACCCATGAACAGCCAATTGGTGCTGCTAATGGCCTTCGTTTACGCAGGCCTGCTATTTTTAGTGGCCTGGAAAACAGAGCGCCAGTTGCAGCTCTCGCCCACCGCAAAAGCCCTGATGTACGGCCTGTCACTGGCCGTGTACTGCTCATCATGGACATTTTTTGCAGCCGTGGGCCGGGCGGCGTCATTTGGCTGGGATTTTCTGCCCATTTATTTAGGGCCTATTCTGCTCTTTATTTTTGGCTGGCCATTTTTACGCAAGCTCAGCGTAGTCAGCCAGCGCAACCGGGTAACCTCCATTGCCGATTTTATCGGCTCACGCTACGGCAAACACCAAGGGCTTGCGGCACTGGTTACACTGCTTGCACTGGTGGGCACCCTGCCCTACATCGCCCTGCAGCTTAAAGGCGTGAGCCTGGCCTGGCACACGGTACAAATGCAAAGTGAGGTGCACAATACCAGCGCACACTTTAGCCCTAACAGCAGCCTGTTTACCGCGCTTATCATGGCGTGTTTTGCCATTTTATTTGGCACCCGCACCCTCGACGGCCCGCGCCGCCACCAGGGCCTGATTTCCGCCATTGCAGTGGAATCTGTGGTGAAACTGCTGGCCTTTTTGCTGGTGGCCGCGGCTGCCTGGCAACTGCTGAACGCACAGCAGGGCTTTAGCGAGCTGCTTGCCAACTCACCTACCCTTGGCCAGTGGCCGGCTATCAACGCCAACTTCATTACCCAAACCCTGCTGGCAGCCGGCGCCATTATTTGCCTGCCGCGCCAATACCATTTGATGTTTGTGGAACACCACAACCGCCAAAGCCTGCGCACTGCACGCTGGCTGTTACCCGGCTATCTACTGCTGTTTAGTGTGGCGGTGATCCCCATTGCACTGGCAGGCCAAGGCGTGTTCGATGCCGAAACCAGCAACGGCGATACCTGGGTTCTGCAATTACCGCTAGCGCACAATGCACCGCTGATCACAAGCCTTGCGTTTATTGGTGGCCTGTCGGCGGCCACCGGCATGGTAATTGTGGCGGCCATTACCCTTTCCATCATGATTTCCAACGAATGGGTGCTGCCGTTGTGGCTAAAATTTGGCAAGCGCGAGCACAAACAGACGGCCCAGCTAGGCAGCAATTTGCGCCAGGTGCGGCGCCTATCCATTGTGGCGGTGCTGTTAATGGGCTGGCTACTTGAGCAATTACTCTCAGCCGACAATACCCTGCCCGCCATCGGCCTGATTGCCTTCGCCAGTGCAATACAAGTGCTGCCCGCAATAGTGGCCGGCCTCTACTGGCCACGCGCGCATCGCAATGGCGTGCTGGCGGGCCTTGCCGGTGGCGCAATTACCTGGGCCTACTGCCTGCTTTTGCCGGCCCTGTTAAACGCCGAGCACCCCTGGCTGCACGCAGGGCCCGGGGGTATTAGCTGGCTAAACCCCAATGCGCTGTTCGGCCTGCACTTTGCAGACCCGCTCACCCAAGGTGTGGCCTGGAGCCTTGCGGTTAATGTGTGCCTTTTGTTGGGTATTAGCCGGGTCAGCCGCTTTCACGGTATCGACGTGCGCCAGGCGCAGGCGTTTACCCAACTGCACCGCCGCTTTCATTTGGGCGCTGAAGATTTTGAACCCAGCAACATTGAAGTGCGCCAACTGCAGGCAGTGCTTGGCCCATTGATGGGTGAGGCGCGCGCAGCCCAACTGTGGCGCGAGTGCGAGCAAAAAATTGGCCACCGCCTACTGCCTGCAGACCGCATTCCGAAGCTGATGCTGGCGCGCATGGAGACAGCGCTTGCCGCCATTGTGGGTGCGGCATCGGCCCAGCGCACGCTGGATTTACTGCGCAAACAACAACCGCTGCAACTTGAAGATTTGGTACAGCTGGTAGGCGGCAATTCCCAACAGGTACAGTTTAGCCAGGCACTGCTGCAAACCACGCTAGAGACCATAGCGCAGGGGGTGAGCGTGGTGGATGCCCAGCTGCAACTAGCGGCATGGAATAGCCGTTACGAGCAGATGTTCAGCTACCCGCCAAGGCTTTTGTACGTGGGTTGCCCCATTGCCAAGGTGTACGAGTTTAATGCCGGGCGTGGGCTCTTTGCCCAACAGGAAACCGACCTGGATGCCGCCATTCATAAACGCTTGCAGTGGTTAACCCGCGGCAAGGAATACCGCCTGACCCGCGAGCTGCCCGATGGCCGGGTAATTGAAATCCGCGGCATTCCCCTGCCCGATGGCGGCTACGTAACAACCTACACAGACATCACAGAGATGCACACACTGGTTGCAGAACTCACGCAGATCAAAACACAACTTGAAGATCGCGTCAGTGAACGCACCCAGGCTCTGCAAACGGCCAATGAATCGCTGCGCGCAGAAAACACCCGCAGAGCCCAGGCGGAACAACAATTGCAAAACGCGCACGCCAGCAAATCCCGATTCCTGGCCGCCGCCAGCCACGATATGGCCCAACCTATTAACGCCGCCCGTTTATTCGTAGAAGCCCTAAGCCAACAGGCCAAGCAACAAGATTTAAACACTATGCAACAAGGCCTGCACGCCGTGGCTGATGCGCTGGATTCGTGCGAACAATTAATTGAAGCGCTGCGCGAAATGGCGCGCCTTGAAAGCGGCAAGCTCGCACCCAACCCCAACGCATTTTGCATAGCGGAGCTGCTCACGCCCCTCTGCCGTGAATTCACTGCGCTGGCGACGCAAAAAGGCTTAAGTTTTCGCTGGGTGCCCAGCCAATGCTGGGTGCACACAGATGCCTCTCTGGTGCGGCGCATTGTGCAAAACTTTTTATCAAACGCTATTAACTACACCCAAAAAGGCCGCGTACTATTGGGCTGCAGGCGCGCCAAAAATACACTGTGGGTACAAGTGTGGGATACCGGCCGCGGCATTGCGCCTGCAGACCAGCAGCGAATATTTGACGAGTTTGAACGCCTTGCCAGCACCCAGCCAGACCCTACCCAAGGCTTGGGGCTGGGCCTTGCCATCGCCAGCCGCATGGCCCAGCAGCTGGGGCTGCCCATCAAATTACTCTCGGTGCCCGGCAAGGGTTCTGTATTTTCCATTGGCCTGCCATTAGTGCGCCCTGGTGCGACCATCAAAACAGAAGAGCCTGCCGCCAGTGAACTGCAAGGGCTTCGCGTTTTGTGTATTGATAACGATCCACGCATTCTCGCAGGCCTCGATGCCCTGCTTACCCAATGGGGCTGTGAGACGTTTTGTGCACAAGATGCATCGGGTGCGCAGGCGGCACTTGACGCAACCGCTGTGCACGCAGGTTTACCGGCAACATCTGCATTGCCCGATATTATTCTGGCAGATTTCCATTTGGATCATGGCGCCAACGGCGTATGGGCAATTGAACAATTACAAAACAACTGGGAGGCGCCCGTAAAGGCCATTGTGATAAGCGCAGACACCAGCGATGCCGTGCGCAATCAGGTACGTGCAAGCGGCCACAGTTTTTTAAGTAAACCCGTACAACCTGCGGCCTTACGCAACAGCCTGCGTAGCCTCTCTCGCCGTTAAACGCCGCTGTTTTGCACTGCCTTAGCGAAACTTCACCCAAGGTGCGCTATTTAACAGCAAGCGCCTGTAAACTCAGCACCGCCTGGGTGCGTGAGTTCACGCCCAGCTTGCGGTAAATCTCTGTGGCGTGGGCTTTTACGGTTGCCTCGGTAACTTGCATTTGCGAGGCAATCTGTTTGTTTAGCAGCCCCTGTGACAATAACGAGGCCACGCGAAACTGCTGCGGCGTGAGCGTGGCCAGCACGCCGGCCACGGCCTCCTCCTCGCGGGTATCAAGGGCTGCCGGGCTAAACCCTGCCGGCAACCATCGCCCGCCTGCCAATACCGCATCAATGGCCGTTTGAATAGTGGCCATTGAACTGCTCTTTGGTAGAAATCCTGCCGCTCCGTGGCGCAATGCGCGGGTCATCACCTCGGTTGTGGCATCGGCAGACACCATCATCACCGGGATTTCCGGGAAGTGGGCGTTCATGTGAATCAACGCCGAAAAGCCACTGGCGCCGGGCATGTGTAGATCCAGTAACAATAATGCAATGGTACGCTGGCCCTCGACCACAGGTGCAATGGCATCCACACACTCGGCCTCAAGCACTTTGGCCTGTGGGTGGCCGGCCTCAATCGCCTGGCGCAAGGCAAGGCGAAATAACGGGTGATCATCGGCTACCACAAAGGTCTTTTGTTGGGTGCTTGGCATTGCTCCACCTTGGCACTTGTGCAGTTTTTATTGGTTATTGTAAATAAGTGGCCATTGTAAACCCAATTGCCGCGCCTCTCACCCGGCACGGTGCCTGTATTGACGCCCGGCTTCGACCAATGTCCAATGGTGCCATATACCGCTTGGCTTCACACTGGCCACACAATAACAATAGAGGTAATAGCTCATGGCATTTCAATCCAAGGCCGACCAGGTTGCCTACTGGAAGGCGAATCTCAAACTCATGTTGGCACTGCTGCTGATTTGGTTCAGCGTCTCCTTCGGATGCGGCATTTTACTGGCCGACACCTTAAATCAATTTCAATTTTTTGGATTCAAACTGGGTTTCTGGTTTGCCCAGCAAGGGGCCATTTACACCTTCGTGGTGCTGATTTTTGTGTACGTTCGCGCCATGAACGCGCTCGATAAAAAATTTAACGTACAGGAAGACTGACGCCCATGGACATTCAAAGCTGGACATTTTTATTGGTGGGCCTGTCGTTTGCGCTGTATATCGGCATTGCAGTGTGGGCCCGTGCAGGTTCCACCAACGATTTTTACGTAGCCGGTGGCGGCGTACACCCGGTGGCCAACGGCATGGCCACCGCGGCAGACTGGATGAGCGCCGCATCGTTTATTTCAATGGCCGGGCTTATTTCCTTCATGGGCTATGACGGCGGTGTGTACCTCATGGGTTGGACCGGCGGCTATGTGCTGCTGGCACTGTGCCTTGCCCCTTACCTACGAAAATTCGGCAAATTTACCGTGCCGGATTTTATTGGTGATCGCTACTACTCACAAACCGCACGCACCGTGGCAGTTTTTTGCGCGATTTTTGTATCGTTTACTTATGTTGCCGGCCAAATGCGCGGCGTGGGTGTGGTGTTTTCCCGTTTTTTGGAAGTAGAAATTTTTTGGGGTGTGATCATCGGCATGGGCATTGTATTTTTCTACGCTGTGCTCGGCGGGATGAAAGGCATCACCTACACCCAAGTTGCCCAGTACTGCGTGATGATTTTCGCCTACATGGTGCCGGCGGTTTTTATCTCCATCATGATGACCGGCCACGTGTTCCCGCAATTGGGTTTTGGCGCTGAACTGCTCACCGAGCCCGGCGTTTACATGCTTGAAAAGCTCGATGGCCTTAGCCAAGAGCTGGGCTTTGCCGCCTACACAGATGGCAGCAAAAGTACTGCGGATGTCTTTTTTATTACCGCAGCGCTGATGGTGGGTACCGCCGGCCTGCCCCATGTGATTGTGCGTTTTTTTACGGTACCCAAAGTGCGCGACGCCCGAAAATCTGCCGGCTGGGCATTGCTGTTTATTGCCGTGCTCTACACCACGGCGCCCGCCGTGGCAGGCTTTGCACGGGTCAACATGATTGAAACCATCAACGGTGTAGATGGCCAGGGCACCCCGCACGCCGAGGCACCCAGCTGGATCACCAACTGGGAGCAAACCGGCCTGATTAGCTGGACCGACAAAAACGACGACGGGCGCATGTTTTACGCCGCCGACGAGCGCAACGAAATGGCGGTAGATCGCGATATTATGGTGCTTGCCAACCCTGAAATCGCAAACCTGCCCGCCTGGGTCATTGCCTTGGTGGCGGCAGGCGGGGTGGCGGCTGCGCTATCAACGTCTGCAGGCCTGTTGCTGGTAATTTCCACCTCGGTTTCGCACGATTTGTTAAAGCGCAACCTGATGCCTGATATTACCGATAAACAGGAGTTGTTTTACGCGCGGCTGGCGGCGGGCATCGGCGTATGTATTGCAGGATACTTAGGCATAAATCCGCCAGGTTTTGTGGCGCAGGTGGTGGCATTTGCCTTCGGGCTTGCGGCTTCGAGCTTCTTCCCGGCCATTATTCTGGGCATTTTTTACAAACCCATGAACAGCCAAGGCGCCATTGCCGGCATGGTGACCGGCATTACCTTTACGGCGGCGTACATCATTTACTTTAAGTTCATTGCACCGCAATACAATGCCCCGCAACATTGGTGGTTTGGTATCTCGCCCGAGGGCATAGGCACACTGGGCATGCTCTTGAACTTCACCGTGGCGCTGGCAGTTAACCGCATAACGCCACCTGCACCTGCTCACATCCAGGAGCTGGTAGAGACCATTCGCTACCCGCAAGGTGCCGGGGATGCAACGCACCAATGACGTGACTTAAAAAAACCGGCGCGAGGCGCCGGTTTTTTATTTTCCAATAGCATTCACCGCAAACCCCAGCTCACTCTCCCGCCAGCTCGCACTTTCGAAAGATATCCAGCCCCACATTCATGTGCGATTCCAGCAAGGTATTGAGCGCACGGTAAAACATGGCATCTGAGCGGGCTTCAAAGCGCTGGCGGGGGTCTGCGGTGTTAAAAAAGCTTACATGCTCTTGATCGCGCTTTAGGGTTAACGCCCAGGTGGTGGCGGTGTTATCTTCATTAACAACCAGATACAAGCGATGATTTTTACTTTGCACAAGTTTCTCTGTGGCCACCACCTCATCCATATAAAACGCGCCTTGCAAAAGTGCAAGCTTCGTTTCATCACGGGTTTCCCAGTATTCGTGCGCGCTGGTTTCAGTACAAAAATCTACCCGGAATGCCTGCCATTGGGCATCGGCCAAATCGGGCGCAGTTTGCTGCTCACAGCCCACAAGCCACCCACTCAATACGAGGGCTGCAAATGTTACATAGAATCTGTTATTGCGAATTTTGGGGCCAAACATAGTGCGCACACCCTGATTGAAATCAACGTTGGCCAACATCTTAACAAATTCGCCACCCTCAGGTTAGGCCCACAAATCCCACAACAACTTGGCTGATAAGGTGAGCGAAAGCGTGACTAACAAGGGTTTCACCAGCGCCGCACCTTTTGCAAACACAAGTTTTGCACCAAGCCGCCCACCCACAAACTGGCCCACGGCCATCACGAGCCCCACCAGCCAAACCACCTGCCCGCCCAAGGCAAAAAATACGAGTGAGGCCAGATTAGAGGTGAAATTTAACAATTTGGTATGGGCCGTGGCCCGGCGCAAGCTCATGCCCGCTAGGCTAATAAAAGCCAACGCATAAAATGAACCCACACCGGGGCCAAAAAAGCCATCGTAAAAACCACAGCCAGTGCCAATTAACAACGCGAATGCCATAGAGGATAACCGGGGCGCGCCATCGGTATCACTCATGCGTGGTGAAAACAAAAAGTAGCCCGACATGGCAATGAGCATGATGGGCAATAGCCACTGCATCATGCGGGTATCTACCTGCTGTACCAACAGGGTACCGATTGCACTGCCAGCAAAAGTGCACAGCAAGGTAAATACCATGGGCCCGAGGCGAATGAGGCCACGGCGCCAGAAGAACACGGTAGCGGAAAACGAACCGAAGCTTGCCTGCAGTTTATTGGTGGCCAGCGCCTGGGCAGGTGTCATACCGCAGGCCAAGAGCGCGGGTACCGTAAGTAAACCGCCACCTCCGGCAATGGCATCCACTGTGCCTGCCACCAGCGCCACACACAGCAATAACAGCAAAGTGGTGATTTCTATTTCCATGCACAGCACCCATAAGAAAGGGGCGCAAGGCCCCTTAATTTGATTACATTTGCGAGTGACTTTCGGTGTTTACATCAGTAACCGGTACCTCTGGGCAACAGCTGCCGATGCACCAACGCCATCGCGCTCGGTGTAAATCACTTTGCCGCTTTCGGCGGGCAGCGACGCTCGCCGGCCGCCAAGCATGCCTCAACCGAGGCTTGGCGAACACCCTGGAACTCGTTCATGGGTGCCCAGCGGGGGTAGATATCGCTGGTGGCCAAGGCCAGGCCTACGTCAAAATAAAGCTGGGTGTCTTCGGCGGCACCGCGCAGGTCCCAGTTGGCGTCGTACTCGTCTGCGGGCTTGTGATAGCGGTGCTTGCCGTAATCAGCCGATTGCTCCACGCCGTACTCGCGCCCGTGTTCGCGGTGCTCTTGGCCACCCTCGGCATAGATTACAGGCACACCCACTTTGGAAAGATTAAAGTGGTCCGAGCGGTAGAAGTAGCCCTTCTCGGGTGTGGGTTCGCGCACCAGTTTACGGTTCTGTTTAGCGGCGGCCTCGGCAAGTAGATCCTGCATTTGGCTGGCGCCATAGCCAATCACTACTACGTCGTCCATTGGGCCATTGACGTTCATGGCATCCATGTTGATACCGCCCACAGTTTTGTAGGGTTTGAACACGGGATTCTGGCTGTAGTAGGCCGAGCCCAGCAGGCCGGATTCTTCGGCGGTAACCGCCACAAACAATATGCTGCGCTCAAGGCTTGCTTCCACCGCCATGAAGCTGCGCGCCAAGGCCAGCAATGCACTGGTGCCGGTGGCGTTATCTACTGCGCCGTTGAAAATCACATCTTGCCCGTCGGCACCCGGCTTTTTGCCCAGGTGATCCCAGTGCGCCATGTATACCACTACCTCATCCGAGCGCTTGTGGCCGGGAATCATGGCCAGCACATTGCGGCTTTGTGAATACTTGTGGGTAAGCTCAAGGCTGGTTGACGCTTGGGCATCAAGCGCTACCGGGGCGAAATCAGCGCGGCCAGCGGCTGCTTTGAGCGCCTCAAAATCCTGGCCTGCGGCTTCAAACAAGGCACTGGCGGCATCGCTGCTTATCCAGCCTTCTACCGCTACACGGGCAGCACCTTTATTTTCTGTGGCCAGGCTGATCTGATCGCCAGACCAGCTGCCGGTAACCACTTCCCAGGGGTAACCGGCGGCACCTGTTTCATGCACAATCAACACGCCGGCGGCACCTTGGCGCGCGGCCTCTTCGTATTTGTAGGTCCAACGGCCGTAGTAGGTCATGGCATTGCCGTTGAACAGCTCGGCATTCTGGGTGGCATAACCCGGGTCGTTAACCAACACCACCACGGTTTTGCCCTTTACATCCAGGCCCTGATAATCGTTCCACTCATACTCCGGTGCCACTATGCCGTAGCCTGCAAATACCAGCTGGCTGCTCTCAAGCGACACAGTGGGCGTTTCGCGCTTGCTCCAAACCATCAGATCTTCGCCCTGGGTAAATCGCAGCGGGCTCTCAAGGCCTGTTATCTCAAGGCTTGGTTTGTTGGTAAGGGTGGCACTGACCACAGGCACTTCCTGAAACCAGCTGTCGTTATTACCGGGCACCAGCCCCAACTTGGCAAATTCATCAGCCAGGTAGCTAACGGTTTTCTCTTCACCCAGGGTGGCCGGCGCCCTGCCCTCAAATTCATCTGAGGCCAATACCGCCACGTGCTTGTGCAGATCTTCGTTAAACTGGGTGAGTTGCGCCTGGCGATCAATACTGGCCGGCGCCGCTTCAGGCGCCTTGCGCTCGTCCGTGGCCTGGCCACAGGCCGCAAGCAGTATGGCTGCAGTGGCCAAGACCAAACCTTTACAAATAGTCATCTGAGACTCCTGATAAATCCATGGATTTACTGAAAAATACCGGCCGAACCGTGAACGGTGACGCCCGGGCAGGCCCTGCAGGCCGCACACATGTGCTGTGTGGCCGCCAAAGGGCTTATTGCTGTTGTGTGAAGGAGACGGCTAAAGCGGGCAAAGCCTCAAGGGCGTGGATTCTTAAACGCTTAGGGCGTCACATTTTCAGCCCGGGTTTGGGCGCCGCACGGCCTTTGAAACCACGGCCTCTGGCATGCGTTCGCCATCTTGCGCCACTAACCGGCAAAACCCTATAAATTGCGCGGTTTTTTTTGACGCAAAAATTCACTAGGCTAGGCACGCCCTGCTATTGCTTAGCCCAAGGATGTACCCGTGCCTGATCGCACTTTCCCCAATCACCTACTCAAGGCACTTGCCCACCGCAAACAACGGGCGCTTCTGCAAACCCGCGATGAGCACGGCGATATTTTCGTGTATGAACAATACGGCAAGCGGGTGCTCACCTTTGATGAGCGCTTTGAACAAAGCGCCATGGATTTACAGCACCCGCAGCTGCCAAGCCATCGCTACATTCGCGCCATGTTGCTGGCACTGGCACTGTGTGAGCCGCCTGGCCGGGCGCTGCATCTGGGCCTGGGCGGCGGCGCGCTCATCAGAGCCATGGCGGCCATATGCCCCGCGTGCGAGCACACGGCGGTAGAGCTGCGCTCAAGCGTGAAATTAATTGCAGAACAATACTTTCTTGCCCCGCCACTGCTGCCAGCCGGCACACAGCTGCGCATTCATTGCGACGACGCCCGGCGGTTTGTCAAAACCCAGGCCGCCCGTGGCATTGCCTACGATATGATTTTTTCAGATATTTACTTAGCCGGCGGCATGGATGTTCACCAACGTTCAGAACGCTACCTGGCCGATTGCGCTCAATCACTGTCACCCAGGGGCTGGCTGGTATTGAACTACACACAACTGCCGCGCTTTGACGACCCGAGCTTCAAGGCCTTGGGCATGCACTTCAACGAGGTGCTTATTGCCGGCGTGGAGGCGGCAAACTATGTGGTTTTTGCAGGCAAGCAAGCCCTGGCCCGGCCGCTCGCGGCGCTGGCCCCGCAGGCTGCCACGCTGGGCAGTCAGGTTGGCATTGATTTAATGCGCCAGTTTAAGCACTTGCAGCAGCTGAAGGACTTTTTTGAGCCTGTATAGCCACAGGCAGGCTGTAGTAGCGGCGGTAGATTTCAGTATAACGCGCATACTCGGTATGCCACTGGCTGTCGCTCCAGCCCAACTCTTCAATACACAACTCCCGCACCGGTTCCATAATGGCTTCGCCCCCATTTGGCAGCAGTAGCCCCAGGGTGGTACGGCGCAACATTAAATCGTCCAGGTGTTGTACCTGCTCATGGCGTAGCGCCCAGCGGCAATCGGCGAAACTGTAGCGTGTATCGGAGATGGGAATCAGTTCATCGGCACGACCTTGTGCATGGCTTTGCTGCACGATGTCTGATGCTGCATCGCCATAGCGTGCAAGGTATTCGCAGGCCAGCTCGCAGCCTTGCTCCAGCAACGTCATAGGCGTAACACTGGTGGCGCGCACAAAAGGCACCTCGGGCTTGCGGGTAAATCGGCCTGATTGCGTGCCCGGCAGGGATTCGGCCACAGCGTTCAGCACATCTTCGGCAATCACGCGGAAGGTGGTTAACTTGCCGCCACTGACGGTAATCAACCCCTGATCAGACCATACCGCATGATCGCGACGCTCTTTAGACGGATCTTTGGATTTTTCTGACCCGATGATCGGGCGCACGCCAGACCAGGTTGAAATAATGTCTTCACGCATCAAGCGCGCACCGGGGAAGGCCGTATTGGCCGCCATGAGCAGGTAATCCACTTCCTGCTCGGTAATGTGCGCTTCTATATCAAGATCTTCTGAGTGATCCAGGTCGGTTGTGCCGATCACGGTTTTACCGGCCCAGGGGTAGATAAAGTGGTAGCGACCATCTAGCGGATGCATCAATGTGAGCGCGCCGGTAACCCGCAAACGTTTTTGACTCACCAGAATATGACTGCCGCGCTGCGGGCGCACGCGGCGCTCCAAATTCACTTCATTGCGCAGCCTGTCTGCCCAGGCGCCGGTGGCGTTTACAACGGCCAAGGCGTGTACTTCTGCGGTTTGCAAGCTGACCTTATTAACCAGTTGCACGCCGCACACCCGGCCATCGTGCTTTAACAGTTGCTCGGCCTTGCAGTAATTAATACACACAGCGCCCAGGTGCTGCGCCTCGGCAATCATGCGCTGTACCAAGCGGCTGTCGTCAGTAATGGCATCAGTATAATGGTAGGCACCGCTATGAATTAAACGGTTAAAACCGGGCATTTCGAGGCCGAGCTGATTAGCGGGCACATGCCAGTGGTTGGTAATGCCGGCCAGCCAATCGTATAGACGTAGCAACAATTTAACGGCAAAACGCGGTGGCGCTTTCGGACCCAGTACGTAGTAATAACTCATCCGTTCGATGAGGCCCGGTAATGCGCCCAGTAAAAACTCACGCTCGGTTAAGGATTCACGGGTTAAGCTGAAATCGCCTTGGGCCAAATACCTGAGCCCACCATGCACCATTTTCGATGAACGGCTTGAGGTACCCCAGGCAAAATCGCGCTGCTCAACCAGCAGCACCTTCAGGCCCCGGCGTGCAGCAGTCTGCGCAATACCGGCACCGGTAATGCCACCGCCCACCACAACCAAGTCCCACTGCTGGCCCGGCTGGCAAATGTTTGCCCAGTTATCGTTGCGATTTTGCAACATTCATCCCCTACCCAGAGCGCTTTAAATACACGTGCAATGTGTATCTTTACTGCATACGTTATAGCAGCAAATACCCCATGTTGATACGCAACCCCGGCTCATACTTACGCCAATAGATCTGGCTTTGTTGAGCATGGGAAAATGAAAATGGCGCCAAGCAATCTTGGGCGCCATTGATAGAAATGCGAGCTCGCTTTATTCAAGTGCATCCTGAATAAAATTATTACCCTCGCACGCCGGGCGGCTCAAAAAGATTTCCGAGGAATCAACCAATGCAACTTTGGAAAGGAACGAGCGCCCAAGCAGTACTGAGTAATTGAATTTGCTGCGATTGGCAAGGCTAAACTCCGTGCGGTACACCTGGTGGTATAGGCAAAAGTTCATGGCAACCACTGGCCGGGTGATATTTTTGGCTCCGTGGCGTTTAATCACCACTTCACGCGTCAACGGCCCTTCAAGGCGGTGAGTCTCTTTCTTTTTGGTATCCAGGTTGGTGTCGGTAAAATCAAAACGTACCCAGGTTTTGCCATCTTTTTTAAAGTACTCGATGTTCTTCGCATGTAAAGACGACGTTTTGGCACCTGTGTCCAGTTTGGCTTTAATGCGCATGTCAGCAGGCAGCAACTGCACAGATTCCAGCCAACCCACCACCATTTTGGGCGCACGGGTGGGTGCCTCCGCTAATAGCTGGGTTGCCCCGAGTGTGCACACCAAGCCCAAACACAGCTGCCTTACACCTTTAAACATCATCAATACCCCAACATTCTCACTGAATTTATTGCCGCATGACGGCCAACCTTAAGGCAAAGACTCCACATCCTCACCGAAGTTCCGGTCTTTGCCGAAAGCCGCCAACCAAGTCACACTGGCCACACCACAAGGCCCGCAGCATATATCACTCGGCAGGCCTTGTGCCACGGGCTCTCACAGCAATTGCACCGGCCAAGGAAAAGCTGGCCAGGCCCAAAATCAACCCCTACCATACTACCTAACGCCAACATCCAGGACGCCCGCCCATGCCCGCCCCACGCCGTTACAGGCTTAGCCGCCTGATCCTGAAAATTTACGGCCTGTATCTGTTGATAACTATTGGCGTGGTGATGCCGCTGTTAAATGCCGCACTAAAACCCTTATACCTTGGTCAAACCGGCAGGGAGTTAACTTATCAACTGGTGGGTTTTAACCCTTTTACGTTGGGGCTTTTCGGCTATGGCCTGGCTGATCACAACCCAGACGGGAGCCTGCTGTGGGGAGTGCAAAACCTGCAGCTCAATCCGTCGCTGGTAGCCAGCGCCCGCTACGGCGCCATAGGTATCGATGAAGTAAGGCTTATGGGCCTTGAGGTGCACCTGGAGCAAACCCACGCCCATGGGTTTAACTTTTCAGACATACTCACCCACCGTAAAACCCTGGCACCGGAAACGCCACCGCAAGCTGAGGATGCGCAAGCCCCCTTCACCTTGCCGCGCCTGTGGATTGGTGAATTTGAGCTAGATGCCCGGCAACTCGCCTTTACCGACAGTGCCCGCAACAAGCCGTTTACCACAGGCCTTAAGGATTTCCATTTTATACTGAACGACTTCTCAACCCTTAACCCCGAGGGCGATGGCTATAAGCTCAAGGCCACCAGCGCCCAGGGCGGCCAAATTGAATGGCGTGGTGATATTGCCACCACGCAGGCAAAAACCTGGGGCGAGTTTTCGCTGAGCCACTTCTCGCTCATCCCCCTGTGGCAATTTATGGAGCCGCAATTGAACTTTGCCTTGCACCAAGGTGAACTCAATTTACGCGGCCACTACGAATTCGACTGGTCTGACGGCGTGCAATGGCGCATTAAAAATACGCAAATCGCAGTAGATCACCTAAACCTGACCCAGCAACAAAACATCGCCCGTGGGCTGCCGCCCAGCACCTTACGTTGGGATTCACTTAACATCCAAATCGTGGGTATCAACAGCAAAGACCGGCAAGCCGATGTCGCAACCGTTGCGCTGTCTGGCTTGAATATACGCAGCGGCCACAGTGGCGCGCGCGTTGGGCTCGCGGATACGTTTGCGCTTAAAAACCAAAAAGCGGCGCAAGATGAGCCGCAATATTCAGGCACACCGGCACAGCCAATCAACCCTTGGCAGCTTAATATTGGCGAGGCGCAACTACGGGCGGCTAGCACACTCTGGCGCGTGCCTGAGCTAGATGATCGCGATGTTAAACTAAGCCCCATCAACCTGACGCTCAAGGGCTTTAATCTGGGCAAGGCGCCGGCCAATTTCACTGCAAGCCTGAGCATTGATGACACAGCGACACTTACAAGCGCTGGCCAGCTGACACTGCAAGATCAATCACTCACGGTAAACTCAAGCCTTGAAAACCTGCCGCTGGCATGGGCCAACCCACTAGTAGACAACCAATTGCTGGCAAAAATATCAACTGGCCATCTTGCGCTTAGCAATCAACTGGTTATTGCACAAGGCACACTTACCCAAGCCCGGGCGGGTTTTACAATTAGCGACCTGTTAATTACAGACCACAAGCAGCTACCACTGGCCAGCGCTGAATCTATTGCGCTGGATGAATTAGTGTTTAATGCCAAAGAAAATCATCTTGCCGCCAATCGATTAAGCGTTAATAAACTGTCAGGCGCTCTGCAAATCAATGCCGATGGCACTACCAACATCCAAGCGCTGCTAAAAGCTCAGCCTCGGCAACCAACGCAAGCGCAGCCGCAACCAACGCTGCCAGCCCATAAGCCGCTGCAGTGGCAACTCAATGAAGTGCTTGTGCAGCAGGCACAGGTTGATTTTACCGACCAAACGCCCCTTTCAACCTTTAGCACCCGCATACAATCTTTGGATGGCAAAATTACCCACATCAGCAGTGAGGCCAATACACCTTGGGTGGTTGATCTAAAAGGCAATGTGGATGGCTATGCGCCGGTAGATTTGCGCGGCAGTGCACGCCCGCTGCTAAGGGAACCGGCCATGGACATGGCGCTCAATTTTACCGCCATGGATTTAGCCGTGTTTAACCCCTACTCCACTACCTTTACCGGCTGGCACATTGAAAAGGGGTTGCTGTCTGTGCACTTACAAT
Source organism: Simiduia sp. 21SJ11W-1 (assembly GCF_024138675.1). Lineage (NCBI taxonomy): Bacteria > Pseudomonadati > Pseudomonadota > Gammaproteobacteria > Cellvibrionales > Cellvibrionaceae > Simiduia > Simiduia sp. 21SJ11W-1. The sequence continues at coordinate 2,217,728 of NZ_CP090959.1, forward strand.
ACCAGCTACAAGACGCGCGCATAGTGGGTGCCAATCAGGTAATACTTGATCAACTTACTTTGGGCGAGCGGGTAGATTCGCACAGGCTCCTGGACATTCCCTTGCGGTTGGCGCTTGCACTTTTAACCGATGAACAAGGTGTGGCGGATTTGTCTGTACCGGTGAAAGGCACAACCGACGACCCAAATTTCAGCCTGGCGGAAGTGATTTGGTCGGCGCTGCGCAACAGCATCATGAAGCTTGTAACCGCACCCTTTAACTTGCTTGCATCACTCGTGGGTAGCGAGGAAGACCTGGGTGAAATCTCCTTTGCACCCTTAAGCAGCGAACTGTCGCCTGCGGCCAAGGCCAAGCTCCATACACTCTCTAAAGCGCTGGAGCTGCGGCCACAATTGCAACTGGAGATCAGTGGCGACATCAATCACCGCCTGGAGAGCAACGCACTCAAGCAACAACAACTCAATGAGCATCTGCTGGCCGCGGGGCTTACCCAAGCCGACATAGACAAGCACACCGCGCAATGGCGCAGGGCTGCCTACGCGCGTTTAAAGCTGTCACCTTCAGGCACTGAGCCAGACGCCCCTGCCCTTCAGGCACAACTGCTGGCACAAATACCCGAGCCCACCGCCGCGCTGCAGGCACTTAAACAGGCACGGGCCTTAAACACCAAGCAATATCTTGTACAGGCGCTGGCAATGGATCCCACCCAGCTGTTTACCAAGTCTGACGCGGGCAAGTGCCCGCGCAATGATCGCTGCAACAAGGCGCGGGCGGTGTTTGGTGTTGCGCCCGGGCGCTAGCTTTAGCCCAAAAGTGCCTAGCCATTGCACCCCGTTACCGGCAGCCCCAAAGGGTAATGTTGGATATACGACAGGTTCGTATATCCACGCGCCGCTGAAATTGAACCTTTGCACAAGCCGCGCCACCATCAAGCCACACCCATTGACGTTCCTGCCGCTTCAACAAAACAGGCAAGATAATCGGTGCTTCTGCAGAAGCGGTAACTCTGCAACCCAAACATAAACATAAACACATTCGGGTTGTTGGTATTTTGGTTGTCTGAAAATACTTGGCGATGCCAAAAGGCATAGCCTACAGCCTGATCGCTCACACAGGGCCATCAGATGAACGCACTTACACGTGGATTAACCACACTCCTTGCAGCCAGCAGCCTTAGCCTGGCCACCCATGCATATCAAACCAATATCGTAGGCAATAGTGCCGATGTCAGCCGCTCGGTGGCGCGCGGCACCTGTTTAATGGGCGGCGGCACAGACGTAGACGATGCGTTTCGCTGGCTGAACAGCCGATCGGGCGGCGGCGATGTGGTGGTGCTGCGAACCTCCGGCTCTACCACCAGCTACAACAGCTACATTTACAACCTGGGCGGCGTGGATTCGGTTCGCACAATTTTTATTGAATCGCGCACCGATGCCAATAACAGTACCGTTGAACAATGGATTAAAGAAGCCGAGATGGTGTTCATCACCGGTGGCGATCAGTGGAGCTATTACGACCTCTGGGACGGCACCAAAATTGAATCTGCTGTGAACTACGTAATGAACACCAAAAAGGCACCTGTGGGCGGCACCTCTGCAGGCATGCACGTTTTGGGCGGGATAGACTACACCGCCCAAAACGGTGGCGTTATTTCTTCCGAAGCGCTGTATAACCCTTACGACAACCGGGTAACACTCAGGCGTAACAGCTTTTGGGAGCCACAGTATCTTGCCAACACCGTGACCGACACCCATTTCAGCCAGCGAGACCGCGAGGGGCGCTTCATGACCTTTATGGCGCGCGCAATTGCAGACTGGGGCATCAGTTACAACAACGTCAAAGGCATTGCCGTAGACGAAGCCACCGCGGCCTGCATCGACAGCGCCGGTAAAGCGCAGGTGTTCGGCAGCAACTATGCATTTTTTGCCAAAGGGTATAACGGTTCGCCGGAAGAAATCAGCAACAACCGTTCGCTGGATTGGTACCGCAACCGCCTGGCCGTGAAGGTGTATGTGGTGCGCGGCAACGCCACGGGCAGCCGCTACTTCAACGTTAGCAACTGGAGCAGTGCCAGCGGCGGCAGCTATGAATACTGGTATGTTGATCGCGGAACTTTCCGCATTCGTTAAGCGACTCTATTCACCAGGTAACAGGCACCGCACACAATGCTTGACTGCATTGTGTGCGGGCTTTTAGAACACCTACCACTAGGCGATTTTTCAAGATTCCCTTAAGGCCTTCGCGGTTCTTTCTCGAAATCGCGCTCACAATCGCGTTTGAATTAGCGCAGGAATAAGCCTCGAACTCGCGGCACTCTTTGTCTATCTTTCGATTTCGAAATTTTTTGCAAGGTGAATTACTTGCGAGTGGCGCGCAGCATCCACGCGGTTTTTTCATGCACGCGCATGCGATCAGACACCAGTGCTGCGGTAGATTCGTCATCGGCACCTTGGGCCTTGCTCAGCACCTGCCGCGCCGTGCGCACCACTTGCTCATGACCCTTGGTGAGTATGTCTACCATGGCATGGGCTGTGGGCACTTCATCCACCTCTTTAATAGAGCTTAGCTCGGCAAAGGCTTTATAGGTGCCGGGTGCGACTACATCCAAGGTGCGAATGCGCTCGGCAATATCATCCACCGCTACTGCAAGCTCTGCGTATTGCTCTTCAAACATCAAGTGCAATTCGCGAAATTGCAGGCCCGTCACATTCCAGTGAAAAAAATGTGTTTGAAGGTAGAGGGTGTAAGAATCTGCCAAAAGGTGTTTTAAACCCTCGGCTATCTCTAACCGGTCTGCCTGGGGAATACCAATATCGATACCTGTCATCTCTGCCTCCTTTAATCGCGCAAATTTAATAACGCAAGATTTAACCCTGATTACTCAGGGATTAGGTTTAACAGGGGCCAGTGTAGAACAGGCAATTAATAGCTAAAAGCAATTAGAATCTATACTGCTGATTTACCTAGACTATAACTTCAACGACTAACGGCTTGCAGGATTTGGCTGACACGCCTGCTTGTGGGGTATTCGCCGGCTGTCCAACCCAGCCTGACCACAACCGCCTCTTGGCTTGGCACAATCATCACCATCTGGGCACGATTACCCATAGCCCCGTAGGCATCTATAGGTAAATCTGGCCAGCGTAAACCCTCTGAGGCATTGTTGAGCCAAAACTGGAAACCATAACCGGTTTCATTAAGGGAGCCATTGGGTTCGCGGGCCGCACGTACGTAGTCGGCATCGAGCAGCCGCTCGCCGTTAATCTCACCTTCGTTCAGCATCAAAAGCCCCATGCGCGCCCAATCGCGCCCGCTGGCATACAAATAAGAACTGCCCACAAGGCTGCCGCCTGTGTCTGCTTCAAATACCAGGTGTTGCATGCCCATGGGGCGATACAGCGCTTCGGCCATGTAATCAACCTGGGCCTGCAGGCTATTATCGAGTTTGCGTTTCACCAAAAGCGCCAACAAATTGCTGGTGCCTGATGAATAATTAAAGTGCTGCCCGGGCGGATGCTGCAATGGTTTCTCCAGTGCGAAGCCCGCGCTGCTGGGCTGTAAAAACAGCATGTTGGTGGCGTCTTGGCCAGGCTCATATACTTCGTTAAAACCCAGGCCGTCGGTCATGGTAAGCAGGTGTTTTACGCTGAGCGAGGCGCGCTCATCCTTGGCCCACTCGGGGAACAACCGGGTCTCCTCAAGGGTGAGCTTGCCGTCTTTGATCAACCGGCCAATGGCGATGGCAGTCATGCTTTTGGCCATAGACCAACCCAACAACGGTGTTTCAGGGGTGACGCCCGGCCCGTAGGCTTCGGCAATTAACTGCCCCTTGTGCACCAGCAGTAGCGCACGGGTTTGCAGGCCCTGTGCGTTGTCTTCGTCCACAAGCGTTTCCAGCAAGGCTTGTAATTTTTCATCACCGGCTGTGAGCTGATTACCGGCAGGCCAAGGTGCCTGCACCTTGGGTAGCAGTGGCATGCGCACTGCAACCTGGGTGTGATCTTTAAATTCAATGGCGCAACCCAAGCCCTCCCGAAACTGGGCACGGCTCTGCCACCCCAGCAAGCCTGCCGAGACACTTTTGGTTTTATCGTCAAAGGTAAGTGACAGCTCATCGAGAATGGGGGAATAACTGCTGAGATCTTGCCGCGCGAGCGCCTGGTCAAAACCGGATACATAGCGCGCCGAGCACGCAAGCTTGGCGCCCATGCTGGTGGCAACCTTGGGCGCCTGGGTAAGGTAGTCTGTGCCAATCCAATATACGCTGCCCGCACCAATAGAAATCAGCGCCAACAGGCCGTAGGCAATTGCACGAAAGCTCTTCATTGTGTGTCCATCGTTCTCGAAAACCTAGGCGCGAGGCTATCAGCCGCCGATTACAAAAACAATAAAGCCCGCACAAGCCACTGCTGTCCCACAAATCTACAGGCATGGAATGTGGGGCGGAGTTTGTAACCGTCACCCGCATGGGTTTAAGCGCCCGCTGGCAAAGCATTGCTTTGCGGGAACTTAAACGCTTGCAAACTAGGTTTGCAAGCAGGCCCCGAAGGGCGGGTGTCGAGGCTAGATGGGTATGACAAACGTTTGCAAAGCGCAGCTTTGCGTGCCGCCATACGCCAAGAGCTTTGCTCGCAGGCCGGTCCCGCAGGGTATTTACGTCGTGTCACAAACTGCGCCCCAGATTTCATGTCCAGACATCGCTTAGAAACTCTGCGATATACGTAGTTTCAACGCCTGCCTTCCGTGGAGACTTGAACTATGGGACAGCAGTGCGCTCAAGCGGGCTTTATTAAACACCGGGCGAGCGCTGTTACAGCCTGATGGTTTTATCCACCAAGGCTTTCAAAACACCCAGGCCAATGAGCTCGGCAGCGCGCTCGATATCGGGAGCGAAATAGCGATCTTTATCGTAAAACGGCACATGGGTGCGCAGTTCCGCACGGGCTTGCTCCAGCGGGCCGGATGTGGATAAACCCTCAAGAAAGTCCAAACCCTGGCACACCGCCAACCACTCCACCGCCAAAATACCTACGGTGTTTTCGTACATGTCTTTTAACCGGCGCGCGGCAAAGGTGGCCATAGACACATGGTCTTCCTGATTGGCCGAGGTGGGTAGCGAATCAACGCAGGCCGGGTGCGCCATGGATTTGTTTTCACTGGCCAGTGCCGCCGAGGTTACCTGGGCGATCATAAAGCCTGAGTTTACCCCGCCGTTATTCACCAAAAATGGCGGCAAGCCAGAGAGCTTGCTGTCTATCAACAATGCCATGCGCCGCTCAGAGAGCGAACCGATTTCTGCAATGGCCAGCGCCAGGTTATCGGCCGCCATGGCAATGGGTTCCGCGTGAAAATTTCCGCCGGAAATAATATCGCTGGCGGCCAAATCTTCCTCCACAAATACCAAGGGGTTATCAGACACAGCATTGGCTTCGGTCACGATAATGTCGCGGGCATTGCGCATTTGCTGCAGGCAGGCACCCATAACCTGCGGCTGGCAGCGCAGGGAGTATGGATCTTGCACTTTTTCACAATCTATGTGGCTGTGTTCAATTTGCGAATGATCCAGCAGCTTGCGGTAGGCCAACGCCATGTCGATTTGCGACTGGTGGCCACGCGCCAGATGAATGCGTTCATCAAAGGGCTTGCGCGAACCCTTGGCCGCTTCAACACACAAGGCGCCAATTACCGTGGCCGCTGCCAGCGCATTTTCTGCGTAAAAAAGGCCTTCTAATGCGAGGGCAGTAGACGCTTGCGTGCCGTTTAATAATGCAAGCCCTTCTTTTGGTGCCAATACCAAAGGCTTCAAGCCCGCTAACCGCAACGCAGTTTTTGCAGAAATGCGCTCTTTTTTATAAAACGCCTCACCTTCGCCCAAGAGTATCGCACTCATGTGCGCCAGGGGCGCCAAGTCGCCGGAGGCGCCCACAGACCCTTTTAAGGGAATACAGGGGTAGATTTCATGGTTCAGCAGAGTCATCAAGGCTTCAATGACTTCCAAACGAATACCCGAAAAACCACGGGCCAGGGCATTTATTTTTAACACCATTAACAGGCGCACGGTTGCAGGCTTCATGAATTTGCCAATACCGGCTGCGTGGCTCAATACGATTGAGCGCTGTAACTCTTCCAGCTCTTCTGGCTTGATGCGCGTATTGGCAAGCAATCCGAAACCCGTGTTTATGCCATACACCACACGGTTATCATCTATTACTTTTTTTACAACCGCCGCCGATGCATTAATGCCTTCAATGCAAGCGGGATTCAAGCTCAACTGGTGTGCGCGGCCATGCAGGCGCTGAAGGTCTGAATAGGTTAAGGCACCGGGGTTAATTTCAAAGTTATCCATGTTTCTTTCTCAAAATTCTGTAGGCGGAATATGTTTTGCGAAAAAGTTTTAGAGCTAACAGTTAACAGGAAAAGCAAAAGCGCAACGGTGCACGCCTGGGCGGCGTCGTATTTGCTGCGGGCTGTACGCTGTAGCTGTCATGCTTTATTGCTCCAACATGGGCAAATCCAGGCCCTGCGCTTTGGCGCAGTTGATGGCGATGTCGTAACCGGCATCGGCGTGGCGCATAACGCCTGTGGCCGGGTCGTTTCGCAGTACACGGCCTACACGCTCGTGGGCCGCTTGGGTGCCATCGCACACAATCACCACGCCACTGTGCTGGCTAAACCCCATGCCAACGCCACCCCCGTGGTGCAGGCTCACCCAAGTGGCGCCGCCTGCGGTATTGAGCAATGCGTTTAAGAGCGGCCAATCAGAGACGGCGTCGCTGCCATCAGCCATGGCTTCGGTTTCACGGTTAGGGGATGCCACCGAGCCGCTATCGAGATGATCACGGCCAATTACAACCGGCGCTTTCAGCTCACCCTTGGCCACCATGTCGTTAAAGGCCTGCCCCAGGCGTGCACGATCTTTCAGGCCAACCCAGCAAATGCGCGCAGGCAAACCCTGAAACTGAATGCGCTCGCGCGCCATGTCCAGCCAGTTGTGCAGGTGCGGGTCATCTGGAATCAGCTCTTTCACTTTCTGATCGGTTTTATAGATGTCTTCCGGATCACCCGACAGGGCCACCCAGCGGAACGGGCCAATGCCTTCGCAAAACAGCGGGCGAATATAGGCGGGTACAAACCCCGGGAAATCAAAGGCGTTTGCCACGCCCTCTTCCAACGCCATTTGGCGAATGTTGTTGCCGTAATCAAGGGTGGCGGCGCCCCGCGCTTGCAGCGCGAGCATGGCAGCCACCTGCACGGCCATGGATTTTTTAGCAGCCTTCACCACGTGTGCTTCATCGCGGGCGCGCTCTGCTGCCGCTTGTGCCATTGTCCAACCCAACGGCAGATAACCGTTTAGCGGATCGTGTGCGGAGGTTTGATCGGTCACCACGTCTGGCGTGATATTGCGCTCTACCAATTGCGGGAAAACTTCGGCGGCATTGCCGAGCAGCCCTACGGAAATGGCCTTACCCTCGGCGCGAGCCGCTCCCAGCATGGCAAGCGCTTCATCTAGGCTCGTGGCTTTTTTATCCACGTAGCCGGTTTTCAAACGAAAATCGATACGCGATTCATCCACTTCAACGGCCAACATTGAAAAGCCCGCCATGGTCGCGGCCAGAGGTTGCGCGCCGCCCATGCCACCCAAACCGCCGGTCAAAATCCACCGGCCGCGGGCCTCGCCGTTAAAATGCTTTTTGGCCACGCTCACAAAAGTTTCGTAAGTGCCCTGCACAATGCCCTGCGAGCCAATGTAGATCCAGGAACCTGCAGTCATCTGGCCGTACATCATCAGGCCTTTTTTATCCAATTCGTTAAAGTGCTCCCAATTGGCCCAGTGGGGTACTAGGTTGGAATTGGCCAACAAAACCCGCGGTGCATTGGCGTGGGTTTTGAACACACCCACGGGTTTGCCGCTTTGAATCAGCAAGGTTTCGTCATCTTCCAGGCGCGTAAGGGTTTCTACAATTTTGTCGAAACATGCCCAGTTGCGCGCGGCGCGACCAATACCGCCGTACACCACCAGTGCCTGCGGGTGTTCGGCCACTTCCGGATCCAGATTGTTCATCAACATGCGCAGCGGCGCTTCAGTGAGCCAGCTTTTGGCCGTGAGTTGATTGCCGCGCGCTGCGCGGACAATGCGGCTTGCGTCTGTGCGTGGGTCTAGCTTTGTCATGGGGGTTACCTCTCAGCGTCTGCTTTCGTCTGGCGCGAACATGGCCGCGAAAACTATTTTTAATACTGGGTTTTTGAATACCGGGTTATTGAATACTGCGCTGTTAAACAAGTGCGTTACTTTCACAGCAGCAAAGCGTTGGGCGGCTGAATCAGTAATTCACGTGGCCGCCCAGGCGGAATCGGCTACCGGGGTGATACAGCTGTGCGTAGCTCACAATGCCCGCGGGGCCGAAGGTACGCCGGCTCACTTTCAAACAGGGCTCACCGTCGGATAATTGCAATTGTTGTTGCAGACTAGACGATGCCGCCACCGCTTCAATTAGATGATCTGCCTCGGTTAACGGCGCCACCTGGTTTAAATAGCGGCTCGGGGTTAAATCCCCGGCACCAAATTGTTGCTCGCCGTAGGCAGGCGCAAACCGTGGATTTACCCAGCGCTCTTCAAGCTGAATGGGCAGGCCGTTTTCAAAGTGCAGCAAGCGCGAGAAAAACACCGCCTCGCCCTCGTCAAGCCCCAGCCTGCGTGCGTACTTTGCATCGGCTGTTTGGCTTGCCAGTGCCAACACCTCACAGGCGTAAGCATGGCCACGGGCGTGGATTTCTTCGGCAATGTTGCGGATTTCAACCAAATTGCTACTCGGGCGCTCGTCGGCCACGAAGGTGCCCAGGCCCTGGGTGCGGATCAGCACCCCTTCATCTGCCAGCGCATCGAGTGCGCGCCGGGCCGTCATACGCGATACGCCAAACTCGCCCGCCAGTTCATTTTCACTGGCAACGCGGGCGCCCGCAGCCAGCACGCCCGACTCAATGCGCGCCAGCAGTGTGTGCTTGATGGTGAGGTATCTGGGTTCCATAGGTAGAAATCCTACTTGTATATACTTGTATATACAAGCTGTTTGCGTACACTAACGCCTACACTACTGAATGCTGTAACTAGCCAGGGAGCCCCCATGACCGTTGATCTGGTGATCACCAACGTCAACCTCGCCACCGCCACCGAAAACGGCCAGCCCTACGGCGCCATTGAGGATGCAGCGCTGGCCGTGCATAAAGGCAAAATTCACTGGCTGGGCCCCAAGGCGCAAGCACCCACTGCCACCCTCTTGCTGGATGCCAAAAACGCATGGCTCACCCCGGGCCTGATTGACTGCCACACCCACCTGATTTTTGGCGGCAACCGGGCACACGAATTCGAATGGCGCCAGCAAGGCGTGAGCTACACCGAAATCGCCAATCGCGGCGGCGGCATTAAAAGTACTGTAACAGCCACCCGCGCCGCCAGTGATGAAGCACTGCTGGCCGCGGCCCAAACACGGCTGGATGCCCTCATGGCCGAAGGCGTCACCAGCATTGAAATAAAATCCGGCTACGGGCTCAGCCTTGAACAAGAGCTGCGCCTGTTGCGCCTGGCCCGGGAACTTGCCCAGGCCAATGGCGTTACCCTCTGCACCACTTTGTTGGCTGCCCACGCATTGCCGCCAGAGTTCCACTGCAAAGATGCCTACATCGATCACATAGTGGCAGACATCCTGCCCGCCGCGGCCCACGCGGGCCTTGCCGATGCGGTAGATGTGTTTTGCGAAGGCGTGGGTTTTACACCGGCGCAATGTGAGCGGGTATTTGCCGCCGCCAAAGCCCTGGGCCTGCCGGTAAAAGGCCATGTGGAGCAGCTCAGTAATTTGCACGGCAGCGCACTGGTGGCGGCGTTTGATGGCTTGTCTGTTGATCATATTGAATACCTTGTAGAGGCCGACATAGCGCGCCTTAAAACCGCCGGCACCACAGCGGTGCTGCTGCCTGCGGCCTTTTATTTTCTGCGTGAAACCCAGCGCCCGCCCATTCAGGCATTGCGAGAGGCGGGCGTGCCCATGGCCGTGGCCACCGACTGCAACCCGGGCACCGCGCCACAGGCCTCTTTGCTAACGGCTATGAATCAGGCCTGCGTGTTGTTTGGCCTGACCCCCGAAGAGAGCTTTCTAGGGGCCACCACCCACGCCGCCCGGGCGCTGGGCCTTAGCCAGAAAGGCACGCTGGCACCCGGGCAAGATGCCGACCTGCTGCTTTGGCACATTCAATCGCCGGCCGAACTCAGTTACGGCATCAACCTTGTTAAGCCCGCCCGGCGCTGGGTGGCAGGAGCCGAGCAATGAGCAACCCTCTTTACCGCCCGGCCAACCCCTTACTTTGGACTGGCCGCATTGATGATGAAGAAGCCACGCCCGCCCTGCGTTGGCACCAGCAAATGCAATGCCTTGATATGCACCAACCACTGCCCTGCATGGCAAACCGGCTGGCACTGCTGGGGTTTGCCTGTGATGCCGGGGTAAAACGCAACAAGGGCCGCCCCGGCGCGGCCGCAGGCCCAGAGGCTTTGCGCAAAGGCCTTGCCAATGCCGCCTGTTCAGATACCCCGCTCTTTGATGCAGGCGATGTGCACTGCGACGGCGACAGGCTAGAAAGCGCACAGCAAGCGCTGGCCGAACAATTGCACAGCCTGCTTGCCGCCGATGCGCGGCCAGTGGTGCTGGGCGGCGGCCATGAAGTGGCCTGGGCGAGCTTTCAAGGTTTGATACCACGCCTGCAACACAGCCAAAAACGGCTTGGCATCATCAACTTTGATGCCCACCTGGACTTGCGCAACCCGGTAAAAGAAGGCTCCTCCGGCACACCGTTTCGGCAAATTGCCCAGTGGTGTGAAGCCAACCGGCAGCCGTTTAATTATTTTGTACTCGGGGTAAACCCCAGCGCCAATACCGATGCGCTATTTGACTATGCCCGTGCAAAGCAGGTGCAGTGGCTGGAAGACACCTACATAGAAGCCGAGCCTTTGGGCGCGCTTGCCGCCCATTGTGATGAATTTTTGGCGCGCGTAGACGCTCTCTACCTCACTGTATGCCTGGATGTATTCAACGCAGCCTTCGCCCCCGGTGTAAGTGCGCCGGCCGCGCTGGGGGTCAGCCCCGCGCGCATGCTGTGGCTGTTTGGCTACCTGCTTCGGCAAGCAAAAACACACAATAAGCCCGTGTGGCTGCTGGACATCGCAGAGCTGAACCCGGCGTATGATCCCGACAACCAAACTGCGCGCCTCGGCGCACGGATTATCTGGCAGTACCAAAAAGCCATTGTGCAACCCGAATAGCAGCCAATGCACGGCGCCGCAAAGGCCCGCGGGTGCAATTGCCCGATTCCCGTTTACTTGCGGGCTTGCCTCTTCACCCACCACCTGCGCGTGAGTGGACAATTTCCTTTCAAATCAGCACACTTGCCACAGCGCGGCCCTATGGGCACACACTGCCTGCACGCGGGCCAACAACAATAACCGGGCCTCACAAGGGTCTGCATAATCAATAAGACACCTCACCGCTATGGATACCTTTAACCAATTTTTAGCCTCCACCGTCGGCAGTATTAACGGCGTGCTCTGGGATTCCATTCTGATTTACATGCTGGTGCTGGCCGGCCTCTGGTTTACCGTACGCCTGGGCGCGGTGCAGTTTCGCCTGTTCGGCCACATGTTCACCATGATGCGAGGCGCTGGCCGCTCGAACGCCGAAGGTATTTCACCCTTTCAGGCACTGGCTACGAGCCTTGCCGCGCGCGTGGGCACCGGCAACCTGGCCGGTGTGGCGGTGGCCATTACCCTGGGCGGGCCGGGTGCGGTGTTCTGGATGTGGGTAATTGCGCTGTTGGGTATGGCCACAGGCTTTGTGGAATCGACCTTGGGCCAGTTCTATAAGGTGAAAGATGCCAAGGGCGAGTTTCGTGGCGGCCCGGCTTACTACATTCAAATGGGCTTGAAGCAGCGCTGGCTAGCCATCGCCTTTTCTCTGTGTTTGCTATTTGGCTACGGCTTTGTTTTTTCCGCCGTGCAGGCTAATACCATTGGTGATGCGCTAAATAACGCCTATGGCATTGCCCCGCTCTACAGCGGCCTGGTGATGACCATTGTGGCAGGCATAATTGTGCTGGGCGGGCTGCGCGCCATCGCGCGCTTTGCCGAAATTACCGTGCCTTTTATGGGCCTTGCCTATGTGGCCACAGCTCTGTTTATTGTGGCGATGAATTTACCGGCCGTACCCGGCATTTTGAAATTGATTGTAAGCTCGGCCTTTGGCTTTGAAGAAGCCGCCGGAGGCTTTTTAGGGGCGGCCATTAACGGCATCAAGCGCGGGCTTTACTCCAATGAGGCAGGCTCCGGTAGCGTGCCGCACGCCGCTGCCGCCGCCGCCCCCTACCCCAACCACCCGGTGTCACAGGGGCTTGTGCAAATGCTGGGCGTATTCGTAGACACCATTTTAATTTGCTCGTGCACCGCCATTATTATTTTGCTGGCAGGCGGCGTGGGCGATGAAGGTTTTGGCGGTATTCGCATTACCCAAGAGGCCATGGTTACCCACGTTGGCAGCTGGGGCATGGATTTCATTGCCATTGCCATTGTGTTTTTCTCGTTCACCTCGGTGGTGGCCAACTTCGCCTATGCTGAATCTAATTTGCATGTGTTCAAGCTCGACCACAAAGCCGGCCAGCTGGCGCTCACCGTCGGTTACCTGATGATGGTGATGTGGGGCACCATGGCGCCGCTGCCCACCGTGTGGAGCATGGCTGATATGGCGCTCGGCCTGATGACGGTAATCAACATTATTGCCATTGCCTGGCTAACGCCCACAGTGGTGACACTGCTTAATGATTACCTGCAACAGCGCGCGGCAGGCAAATTACCCGAGCTTGAATTGAACGACACGCACAGTTTCCAGGGCCAGCCAGAGCCCGGAGTTTGGAGCAAAAAAGATTGAGTGAAACCACAACCAACGCCGCAAGCGATTACTACGCCGCCGTAGATTTGGGCTCAAACAGCTTTCATTTGCTGGTGGCCAAGGTAGCGGGCAACCGGCTGGAAGTGGTCGATAGATACAAAGAAATGGTGCAAATCGCGCGCGGTTTAGACGCGCGTGGCGTGCTCAACAAAGATGTACAGGCCAATGCACTTGCAGTCCTCGAACGCATTAGCCAGCGCCTGCGCGATATCAACCCGCAACACATCCGCGCCGCCGGCACCAAAACCCTGCGGGCGGCGCGCAACGCCGATAAATTTCTAAAAAAAGCCGAGGCAGCGCTAGGCCACCCCATTCACATTATTTCAGGCTATGAAGAAGCGCGTCTTGTGTACCAGGGCGTGGTATCGAGCCTTGAAAACAACAACCAGCGCCGCCTGGTAATAGATATTGGCGGCGGCTCCACGGAGTTTATTATTGGTGAGGGTTCACGCCCACGGCTTCTTGAAAGCTTGAGCCTGGGCTGTGTTGTGCTGGCCGAACAACATTTCAAGTTCGGCCCGGTTACCCGCGAGCGCATGCGCGCCGCCTATTTAAGTGCCTGCGCCACCATTGAACCCATCGCCCACGCCTACCGCAGCTACGGCTGGGACATGGCCATGGGCTCCTCGGGCACCATGCGCGCAGCCGCAGAGCTTATGGCCGCCAAAGACAACGGCCTGATTACCCGCGAAAACCTGCACCGCGTAATTGAACAGACCATTGCCGACGGCGAAGTTACCCAAACAAGCGTGCCCAAATTGCGACGCGATGTATTACCTGCAGGGCTTGCCATTATCCAGGCCATTTTTGATCAGCTACAGCTCGAACAATTGCACATTGCCGATGCCGCATTAAAAGAAGGTTTAATTTACGAAATACTCGGGCGCGCCGCCGACAGCGACAGCCGCGATGAAAGTGTGCGTCGCCTGGGCGACATCTACCAGTGTGATACTGCACAAGGTGAGCGGGTTGCTGCAATGGCCGTGTGCCTTGCCAAACAACTGAAGCTGCCGGATATCAATGGCACCCGGCCACTGCACTTGATGCGCTGGGCGGGCCAACTACACGAAATTGGTTTGCACATCAGCCACAGCAGCTTTCACAAACACAGCTACTACCTGCTAAAACACCACGATCTGGGTGGCTTTGCCCGCTTTGAACAGCACTGGCTGGCGAGCCTGGTTCGATTGCAGCGCAATGAAATCAAACAAAAACTGCTGGATGAACTTGCAGACGCAGACAGGCCCGTGTTTCTGCACATGGCGGCCTGCTTGCGGCTGGCGGTGATTTTATGCCGCGGGCGCGAAGATGAGCCGCTGCCCCGGGCACCGGTTGTGCAACCACAAAGCGATTGCCCGGGCTTGCAACTCACCCTGCCGGACAACTGGCTAAACGAACATCCACTTACCGCCATCAACCTCTACAACGAAGCCCAAATGCTCAGCGATGTGGGCTACGCATTCAGCTACCGCTAAGCGAGCAGCTCATCGGGCTTGACGCCCAACGCCTGCGCCAAGCCGCGAATGATTGCAGGGCTTGGTGCGCGCTCGCCACTGACAATCTGATTGAGATACGCAGGCGAAATGCCGGCATCGCGGGCCAGCTGTGCGGCATTTTTGGTGCTGCTGGCCATTAATGCCCCAAGGCTTGCCCCGCTAAATGAACCACCACCCACTTTTGCGCCGCTGGCAGCTGCAGCGGCACTGGCGCCTTGTATCGCAGGGTGAGGGGCTGTTGCAGCCGCGTTTTGGGGCCCAGCACCTTTTGACCCTGGGGCCTCACCGGCGGCGGCCAACAGCGCTTCGTATTGCTCGTAGGGGATTACCGCCCATTCAGGCCGGCCGTCCTTCATGATAACCTGCACACTCATGGAATCTGCCTCATGTGAAAAGCGCAGATTGTACGCAAACGCCGCCCGAGACCCAACAACACTATGATTTTACGACTATTGCCGTTACTGCTGCTGGGCCTGGCGCTCTATTGGGTTTACCGGCGCCTGGGCGCGTTGCCTGCGCCCGAGCGTAAAACCTGGATACTGCGTATTCTCGCCGGCGGCTTTTTGCTGTTGGTGCTGGTTGCCCTGTTAACGGGCAGATTGAATTGGGTGGGCGCATTGATCATGGGCATAGTGCCCTTCGTTAGCGGCCTTTGGCGCTGGGTTAGCCGTGCCATGACGTTGTCTCAGTACTGGCGCTCTTTTAAAAACCAAAGCCAGGCCCACCCGCTAAAAACAAACAGCCTGCACTTAAACGACGATGCCACCGATGGCAAAATTTTAGCGGGCCAGTTTGCTGGCCAAAGCCTGGGCAATCTCGATGCAGAGGCCTTAGCGCAATGCCTGAACGACTTCGAACATTCAGACCCGAAAGCTGCAAAACTTTTGCGCTTACATTTGCTCAAGCGTTTTGGCGGCCAATGGCAAGGCGCGCCGTTACATGGCGATAACGAGGCACTCGGCATAACAGAAGCGCGTGCGCTCTTGGGCGTGGGTAGCGATGCAGACAAAGCCACAATTATTGCAGCGCACCGCAAACTCATTCAGAAATTCCACCCCGATCGCGGTGGCAACGATTACCTGGCCGCGCGCATCAACCAGGCCAAAGATTTACTTATCAAACAATTAGACGAGCCCCACTAAACCCGCGCTTCAAACCAGGCCAACCAATCGCTCATAGTGCTAAAGCGGTTATCGGCCAGTGAAAGATCATGGTGCGCGGAGTAGCTGTTGGGAATCACGCAGGTAAACACGCCCGCCGCTTTCGCCGCCTGTAAGCCTGAGGCCGTATCTTCAATGGCCATGCATTGTTCTGGAGCAAGGTTCAGGCGTTGCATGGCGAGTTGATACACATCCGGCGCGGGTTTGTTGTGCGGTACATTTTCACCACTGGCCACACAGGCAAACAAGTCGCGCAAACCCAGGGCTGTAAGGCTTGCCTCTAAGGCAAAGGCCGCCGAGCCGGAAACCACCGCAAGGGTTAAAGGCGTGGCCGCCAGCCGGCCAAGCGTTGCGGCCACACCTGGCATCAGCGGGTAGTGTTGATCGCGATGAAACGCCTCTGCCACGCGGCGCTTTTGCTCCACCAGCGTTACCACAGATGCATTTAAATTAAATTGCGCTTTAAAGATTTCTGCTGTGCGGATTTCCGATACACCCACGCACTGGTTGATGTAATCCTCCGCACTAAGCTCGCAGCCGTGGCCATGTAACACCTGCGCCCAGAATTCATAATGCACCCGCTCTGAATCCACCAGCGTGCCATCGTGATCAAATAAAATGGCTTTTATGTTAGCGGGAAACGGGGTTGGGCTTGCCATGAATCACACTCTTTAGTTGATAAAACACACACTTATTACTGCGGCGTAGGGAGCACGAGATGCCACTGAACTCATTCTACGCCCTTGGGTCAATTTATGTTGCACCCGCCTGAAGTACTGTGAATTACGCGGATTTCTCCGGCAGCCAAAACACCACACCCAGGCCGCCTAAGTGCGCGGCCTCCAGTTGCAACTCACCACCATAGGCCACCAGAATATCTTGCACCAGCGCCAGGCCCAGGCCTTGGCCTGCGCGCTGTTCATCCAGCCGCTGGCCCCGGCGCACTAGCTGCTCACGGGCATCCGGTGCCACACCCGGGCCATTATCAGCAATCACCAGCTTGTGAAAAGGCAGGCCTTTGTAGGTAAGATTTTCCAAACCCACCTGCACTTTTGTTGCGCCGTACTTGCAGGCGTTTTCTATCACGTTGCCCAAAATTTCGAAGGCGTCTTTTTCATCTATGCGCAACTTCATGGGTGTGTCTGGCACCACAAAGGTAACTGCCGGATAAAGTTTTTGCAGTGAGCGGGTAATGCGCTGCACGATGGGCTGAACATCCAGCGCCAGCTGGAAACCACCTTCGCTCATACGTGCGCGCTGCAGCTGGTGATTGATGATATCGTGCATGCGCGCCAGCTGCTCGCCAATTAATTGCTGATCTGGCGCTTGTGTGTGCAACTCGTTACGCGCAACCGATAGAGGCGTTTTCAGGCTGTGGGCCAAATCTGCCAGGGTATTGCGGTAGCGCTCGCGCGCGGTTTGTTCGCTCGCCAGTAATTGATTGAGGTTTTCAGTAAGGCCCTGCAACTCCTGGGGGAACTGCCCTTCCACTCTGGCCTGCTCACCGCGATTTAGCTGGCTAAGGGCTTGGGTCAGCACCTTCAAGGGCCGTAAACCCCACATCAAAAGCGCGCCCTGCAGCAATAAACTGCCCACACCAATTACCGCCAGCCAACGCCACAAGGTTGTGCGAAACGATGCCAATTGTTGATTAAAGGGCTCGGTAGTCTGGTAAACACTGAACACCAAGGGCAGCTCCCGGTCGTCGCCAAATTCCCAGCGAATGCGGTAGCGCAGGTAAAAATAACTGCCCTGCCAACGGCCAAATTCGGTGACGGCATTGCGCAATGGCTGCGATTGATTCAGGCCCAGCTCTTGGGTGGCCAGCCATTGGGCCGAGGCCGAACGCCAAAGTTCGCGCTCGTTATCCAGGTGGTTGTCTTTATCGGCGTGTACAAATCCATAGAGCCCGCTGTTGGCCTGTGAAAGCAGCGGCTCGGTGAAAGCCTTGGGCAGCACCAGCTCGCCTTCATCCACTTCGGCCGCCGCCAGCAGCAGGTATACCTGCGAGCGCAGCCGCGCCTGCTCTGCCGCCAGCAGGCTTTGCTTAAAGGCGGTATCCAGCCCGAAGCCTGTAAGGGCAACCAACAGCGGTAACAGCAACAGGCTTGCGCACAGCAGCCGCCCCTTGATGGATTGGGTAAACCAGCGCGACGCACTTTCGGTCATGCATTGGCCTTAGCACTGGCGGCATCAGTCATGACAAATTGATAGCCTTGCCCGCGCACGGTACGCAGCGGTTTTAGCTCACCGCTTGGATCCATTTTTTTACGCAGGCGTGTCATAAGCACTTCAATCACATTGCTGTCGCGATCGTAATCCTGAGCGTAGATGTGCTCGGTTAATTCCGTTTTCGACACCACTTTGCCGGCATGCAACATCAGGTATTCAATGAGCCGGTATTCAAAACTTGTGAGCGTGACCGGCTGCCCGTTATTGCTGAGGCTTTGAGCACCCAAATTCAGCGTGTAGGGCCCGGCAATAATTTCAGACGAG
Source organism: Simiduia sp. 21SJ11W-1 (assembly GCF_024138675.1). Taxonomy (NCBI): domain Bacteria; kingdom Pseudomonadati; phylum Pseudomonadota; class Gammaproteobacteria; order Cellvibrionales; family Cellvibrionaceae; genus Simiduia; species Simiduia sp. 21SJ11W-1. Next base: position 2,235,866 of record NZ_CP090959.1, read on the forward strand.
GTTTGGCCGGCAGCGCGGCGCGCCAGGGCATTGACGCGGGCCAATAGTTCTTCCGGGTGAAAAGGCTTGGTGAGGTAGTCGTCGGCTCCGGCTTCCAGGCCTTCCACTTTTTGCTGCCAGTGATCGCGGGCGGTGAGAATTAATATGGGTATGCTGATACCCGACTTGCGCCAACGGCTGATCACCTCCATGCCACTGAGTTCGGGCAAGCCCAGATCCACAACAGCCACATCATAGGCGTATTCACGCCCAAGGTATTCGCCCTCGCGGCCATCGCCTGCCACATCCACACTCCAGTGGCGCTGATTAAACAGCGCGCTGATTTGCGATTGCAGGGCGGTATCATCTTCAATAATGAGCAGTCGCATTTAATCTCCCTTTACCACCACGTCTTTCACGCGGCCGTCGTCTAACAACAAGCGCACCTTGTAGCGCCGGCCATCCTGTTCGCGCTTCACTTTCAATACCTTGCCACCGTAACGGGCCTGCGCAATGCGTGCGGCCTCTGCAGAAGAACTTGCCGAGTTGCTGGCCTGGGCATAGAGCGGGTAGCCCTTGGTTGGGCTCGCACTTTGGCCTGCAAGAGGCGCAAAACACAAAAGAGCGGCAATGATCATCGGCAGGTGGCGCATATGTACTCCTGTGGGCGCCGGGCGCCCTTGTGGTTAATCGTGTCGTCTACGGTGATCCCGGTCGTCGCGTCGATCCCGGCGATCGTGGCGGTCGTCGCGGCGGCGATCTCTGTGATCATGCCGGTCATCACCGCGCCGGTCGTGCCAGTCGCCCCGGTGCTCATCGCGGTGCCCGTGGCGATGGTGGCGCTTGTGATGCTTGCGCCAGTGCTTTTTCCAATAGTGGTTTTTCCAATGGTATTTCTGGTGCCCATAATACCCATAGTCGCGATAGTATGGCACCGGTTTGGCCCAAACCCGGCCATCCCAATAGTGCCCGCAACCGTGGCCATGGCGATGGCCGTAGCGACTGTAGCTGCCATGGTTGCGATAGTCGCGATCTGTGTAATGCACACCCAACGTGGGCGAATGCAAGCTGATGCTCACCGAGCTGTCGTGCCGGCGATGATCGGCCAGGGCCTGGGTTGAAAGCGCGAGCAAGCCCGCGCACAGCAGCCATTTCATTGAGTTTTTCATGCTGCCCTCCTAGTAAATTGGGGTCACAGAAACCGCCACGGGCAATCGTTTGCCGGGCTTGTGATCCATGCGCGTGGTATAGGTTTCACCGTGGTAGCGGTAGGTTACGTCGTAACCCATCAAGCGCTCTTCGTATTCGCGCACCTGGCGGGTTTCACAACGCTCTTCATCGCGGTATTCAACAGAGCTATGACGGCGCGACTTGCCCATATCGTTACCGATGCTGCCACCCAGCACCGCGCCAATGGCCGTACCGGAGCGGCGATCGTTTTTACCCACAGCGTGACCAATGGCACCGCCGATCACCGCACCTAACAGCATGGGCGTGGCAGATTTCGATTTGCCACCGTGTTCACGCTCGTAGGCCACGGTTTCAACCCAGCACTCACGGCTTGGGCGCGTGTAGGCAACCTGTTCGTAGATTGGGGTGGCCGAAACAACCTTGGCGAAGTCTTGGCGCTCGTAGGGGCCCGCCACCGCAGGCTGGAACGCTAATGCAGACATACACCCCAGAGTAAGTAAAAGACGGTTGTTCATGGTGCTTCTCCTGTTCGGTTCAAAGGCCTTGTTCGACCTTGAAGCCAGAATACGCAGGTGAAGCTGAACCATGCCTTAACCCGGTTAAGGCATGGCAAACAACCTATTCGGGGCGTTGCAGTAGCAAATGCTGGTAGCGCCCAAGGCTCCGGTAGGGCTCTTCGCGCGAGAGCTTAAGCTCCAGCGCCTTAAGCGCCTCAGGCGCCATATGCTGGCTTTCGGGGGTGAGCTGGTAGTCGTGAAACACGCGAATGCCGGAGTGGCATAAACACTGCCAGCCCGCATCCAAAAGCCACGCCATAACCTCGGCAGGCTCCAGTGGGCGCGTGGGCGTGAGGCTGCCGCGGTGGGGCCTGAACTCCTGCGGCTTTAACAGCGTGGGCTCTACCCCGCGCAGCAGGTTTTTCATAATCAAGCCGTGGCGGTTGTAAAAGGTAAGCGATAAAACCCCACCCGGGCGCACCAGGGTTTTCAGGTGTGCAAGTAAGCCCTGTTGATCGGCCACCCACTCAAGCACCGCGTGGCACAGCACCAGATGGTAGCGCCCGCGGTGGGCGGCATCTTCTGCCAGGGCCTGCACGGGTTTATGCAAAAACTCTACACCTTTAACCCCTTGCTGCTCGGCACCCGCCTTGGCCAAGGCCAACATTTGTTCGGAAATATCGCACAGCACAAGCTTGTGACGGCGGGCAAATTGCAGGCTGAATTGCCCTTGCCCGCCCCCGGCATCCAGCACTTCCAATGGTTCGGCTGTAAGCTTTGGGGCAATACATTCTTCAAAATCCCGCTCAAGTACCGCCAGACGCAACTGCCCCTTTAGGCCCCCATAAACGTTGCGGGCAAAGCGTGGCGCCAGGTCGTCAAAGTTGCGATCGCTGTTGCCAATGGGCGGGCGCTTGCTGCCGGCGGGGTTTTGCTTGGTCATGAGAGAGATCCTGGGTACTGGCTTTGGCGCTGCGTGCACGGGGGAAAAAGCGCGATGGTAGCGGGATGCGGGCGGCTTGTCAGGGCTAATTGCCGGGCGACTTACAGACTAAGCGCGCACGCACCTCGGCTTGCTTGGCTTCAATGGCGGCATCTAAATCCAGCCCCAGCGCTTCACACAGGGCGAACAGGTACAACGCCACATCGGCTAGCTCACCGGCCACCCGGGCTTTGGCCTCGGGCCCTAGTGCGCGCGATTGCGCATCGCTTTGCCACTGGAATTCCCGATTCAGCTCGGCGGCTTCTTGCAACACAGCGGCGGCCAAATTGCGGGGGCTGTGCAAAGGTTGCCAGTTATTTTCCTTGGCAATCGCGGTAAACTCGCGGTAATAGTTTTGATAATCCAGCACAAGCGCTCCTTTTCAGGGGGTTTTTTACACAGTGTTTTACACGCAGCCTTATTTATAAAACGGGCGCTTCTGCACCTTACACCCTACACAACGCCACTAAAAAACAGCCCTGTATGACCAACAGTAACGCCCCGAACGCACAAGCCCAATCCAAGCTCTGGTTTGTGTACATTATTGAAACCAGCGACCAGCGTTTGTACACCGGCATTACCACCGATGTGCAACGCAGGTTCGAGCAACACGCCATGGGTAGGGGCGCCAAGTTTTTCCGGGGCCGCAGGCCTGTTCGGGTGTGCTACCGGGAGTCACACCCGGATCGCAGCAGTGCCTCAAAGCGCGAATGGCACATCAAGCAATTAAGCCGCCGGCAAAAGCAGCAGCTTATTGATCAGCCTGTACCTTCAATGCCGACATACCCTGAGTAATTTCTACCAATGTTTTAAGGGCTTTTGAGTGAAATTCACGGTGATAGAGCACAGCCACCACCAGCCACACCGCCAATAAAAATAACCAGGGGCTGATCAGCCAGGCCAAAAAAGACAGTGCAAAATAATAGCAACGCAAGCCCGCATTATAACTGTGGCCGGCCTGATCAATAATGCGTGCCGTATTAATGGCAAACACATCCCGCTCTGCCTGGCTTACCTGTTCGTCATGCAGCGGAAAGGCCCCCACCAACACCGCACAGAAGCCGAATTTCCGCATGGCCCAAGTAAAGCTGAAAAAGGCATAGGCGAAAATCACAAACAGCAGCATCAACTTGATTTCGGTTTCAACCGCCGTGGTGCCGGCGCTAAAGGGCAATTCGTTTAACAGGCTGTTGGCCTGGCTGGCACTGCCAAGCGCTGTCACAATACCGGCCATGACCAGCACGGTGATATTGGCAAAAAAACTGGCGTTGCGCTCAACACTTGCCAACAGCGAGGAATCGGTAATGCGGTTGTCGCGCCGGATAACCCGCTTCATCCAGAGAATACGAAAAGCATGCAGTTGTGAAGCAAGGCAGTGGGTTTTTTTAGCCCGGTAGTGGGCAAAACGCGCGTAGCTTACCCAACTGACCAGCAACCAGCTGCTACACAGCAACACCATGCCGTAGGTTTCTATCCACAAAGGTACATTCACGCTTGAACTCCACAACAGTCATCCCAATGTAAGGTGTATGTGTGCCATAAGGCCTTTACACACACTGCCCTCACGCATTTTCCGGCACCAGGCTAGCTTAGCCCGGGCAGTGCGCCGAACCCGCACCCCTTGGCCGCCAGCTCAACTGGCCACAAAATGAGCAATTAGCGCCTCTGGCCACCGAGGTTTACAATAAACCCACATTCAACAGGTAAAGCAGTTATCCATGAGCGCCCATCCCGCATTCGAATTTATCCGTCGCCAGGCTGTCCCATCGCTGAACATTGAACTTCAGGAGTACCGGCACCGCAAGACCGGCGCCCAGCACATTCACATCAGCGCCGACAACAACGAAAACGTGTTTCTGGTGGCTCTGCGTACCGTGCCCACCGACTCCCGCGGCGTGGCGCACATTCTGGAGCATACCGCGCTCTGTGGCTCGGAAAAATACCCTGTGCGCGACCCCTTCTTCATGATGATTCGCCGCAGCCTCAATACCTTCATGAACGCCTTTACCAGTTCAGACTGGACGGCCTACCCCTTCGCCAGCCAAAACAAGAAGGATTTTAAGAATCTGCTGGATGTCTACCTGGATGCCACCTTTTTCGCCCGGTTGGATCCGCTGGATTTTGCCCAGGAAGGCCACCGTGTTGAGTTCGAAAACCCGGAAGATACCGAGTCGCCACTGGTCTACAAGGGCGTTGTATTCAATGAAATGAAAGGCGCCATGAGCTCTGTGCCCTCACAGCTTTGGCACACACTGTGCGAGCATTTGTTCACTGAAACCACCTACCACTACAACAGTGGTGGCGAGCCCAAGCATATTCCCGAGCTTACCTACGAGCAGCTAGTGGATTTTTACAAGAGCCACTACCACCCCAGCAACGCCATTTTCATGACCTATGGCGATATTCCAGCCGAGGAGCACCAAGCGCAATTCGAGCAGCAGGCCCTGTCGCGCTTTGACGCACTTAACACCCAAATCGCCGTGGGCGATGAGCCACGCCTGAGCGCGCCCAAGCAGGCCACAGCCACCTACCCGCTGCCCGAAGACGAATCCCTGGAGGCCAAAACCCACATAGTACTAGGCTGGCTGTTGGGCAACAGCACCCAATTAGACGACGTACTAGAGGCGCAGCTGTTATCAAGCTTGCTGTTCGACAACAGCGCAAGCCCCCTGCAGCACCTGCTGGAAACCACACCCCTTGGCAAATCGCCCTCACCCATGTGCGGCCTGGATGACTCCCAAAAAGCGCTCACCTTTGTGTGTGGCATTGCCGGTAGCGAAGCCCATCACGCTGATGCATTTGAACAACAAGTGCTGGGAGTATTCGAAAAACTGGCAACCGAAGGCCTGCCCAAAGATCAGCTGGAAGCAAGCCTGCACCAGCTCGAATTACAGCAGCGTGAAATTGGCGGCGATGGCTACCCCTATGGCCTGCAACTGATTTTGACCTCGCTCACCAGTGCCACCCACCGCGGCGATCCGATGACGCTGCTAAACCTTGAGCCTGCCCTGGCGGCACTGCGCGAAAAAATACAAGTACCGGGCTATGTGCAATCGCTCGTTAAAAAGTGGCTGCTGGATAACACCCACCGCGTGCGCCTGGTCATGACGCCCGATCACAAACAAGCCGAGCGCGAAGCGGCCGAAGAGCGCGCACGTCTTGATGCCCTTAAAGCGCGTTTATCCGAGACAGAAAAGCAAAACATTGTGAACCAAACCCAAGCGCTGCTGGCGCGCCAATCACAGGAAGATGACCCTGGCACACTGCCCAAGGTTGGCCTGGAAGACGTGCCCACCACCTTGCACTATGTGGCGGCCGAATCTGTGGATCACCAAGGTGCACCACTCACCCGCTACAGCGCCGGCACCAACGGCCTGGTTTACCAGCAAGCCGTTATTGAAATGCCGGCACTTACGCAAGAAGAGTTTGACCTGCTACCCATTTACACTTACTGCGTAACCGAACTGGGCGTGGGCGATAAAGACTATATGGCCACCCAGCAGTGGCAATCGCAAGTGGTGGGCAGTTTAAGCATGTTTTCAAGCCTGCGCGCAGCACCCGATTCCGTTGAAGGCGTGAGCGGGTATTTAACGCTTTCTGCCAAGGCGCTGGCCCGCAACCATGCAGGCGCCACAGAATTGATGCAGGCAACGCTGGATGACGTGCGCTTTGATGAAGCCAGCCGGGTGCGCGAACTGGTTGCGCAAATTCGCGCGCGGCGCGAACAAGCCGTTACCGGCCAAGGCCATTCACTGGCGATGGCTGCAGCCAGTGCCGGCCACTGCGCCTCGGCGGAAATCACCCATAAATTGTCGGGCCTTGAGCGCATAGTGTTTATCAAAGCGCTCGATGATTCGCTGAGTGAGGCAGCCGCACTGAACCGCTTGCTTGAAGGCTTGAAAGCGCTGCATGAAAAAGTAAAGCGTGCACCGCGCCAATTTTTGTTGGTGGCAGATGAGCCGCATTTGAACGAACTCACAAGCCAATTGGCTAACTGGCGCGCGGCCACGCCTGTGGCCGAGCAGCAGCAAGGCTTTAGCTGGCCGCAAGTGAACAGCCAGGTTGCCGAAGCCTGGATTGCCAACAGCCAGGTAAACTTTTGCGCGCGCGCCTACCCCACGGTGCCAATGACGCACGCCGACGCACCGGCGCTGACGGTGCTCGCGGGTTACTTGCGCAATAACTTTTTACACCGTGCCATTCGCGAGCAAGGCGGCGCCTATGGTGGCGGCGCAAGCCAAGACAGCAATATTGCCTCTTTCCGGTTTTACTCATACCGCGACCCGCGCTTGTCTGAAACGCTGGCAGATTTTGATCAATCGCTCACCTGGCTTGCCGAACAAAAAGCCGACCCACGGCTGGTTGAAGAGGCCGTTCTGGGAGTGATCAGCGCCATCGACAAACCCGGCTCACCGGCGGGCGAAGCCAAGCAAACCTTTCACGCGGAATTATTCGGGCGCACTAAAGCATTGCGCGAAGATTTCCGCGCACGGGTGCTGGATGTGACCTTTGAGGATTTGCAGCGCGTAGCGGCAACTTACCTCAAACCTGAACGCGCAAGCACCGCGGTGCTTTCCCATGCGGCCAAGAAAGACGAACTGAAAAACCTGGGCCTCGCACTCAAGAGCCTTTAAGAGAGTTAATTCATGAGTAAAATTTTTGAAAAAACGCTCTCGCCCCGGTTTTCTGAAACCGATGCGCTGGGCCATGTGAGTAATACCACCCTGCCCGTGTGGTTTGAAGATGCGCGCCAGCCGGTATTTGAGCTGTTTACCCCCTCCCTGGATGTACACAACTGGCCATTAATTCTGGCGCGTCTGGATGTGGATTTCACAGCCCAGATTTTTTATGGCAAAGAGGTGCTGATTAAAACCGGGCTATCAAGGCTGGGTAATAGCTCCCTGGAGGTGTATCAGGAGGCTTGGCAAAATAATCAGTTAGCGGCCAAAGGTCGCACCACCCTCGTACACTTTGACTACCAAACCCAAAAGGCCAAACCCATAGAGGGCGCCTTGCGCGACCAATTGGCGCAATACATTGTTGAAGCCAACTAATGTTTAAAGCACAGGGCAGCCGCGCTGCCCCGTGTTTTACCGACATCTACTTTCTGCACGTCTAGTTGCAAATCTTTACCGCTAAGTGCCTTAACAATCACTTTACGGCTCGTTTACACGGCCCGGTACAAATTGGCTATAAAGGCCATTGTTATCGTATGCAGCCACCTCAAATTCATAGCTACCAAACAAATCGCCAATGTATTTGTTGGTTTCATAACCGCCTTCCACCACCACATAGGTGTAATCGGTAGCGCCCTCTTCACGATAACGCACCTCAAAGCCACCCAGCTCCGACATATCCAAATCCTCACCATTTTCGCGTTTGGTGGGCGTATTCCAGTTAACCGTTACCGGCCCAGACACAGATACGGGGCCTGCTGGTGTGGGCTCAGGTGTTGGTTCGGGTGTTGGTTCGGGTGTGGGCTCCGGTGTTGGTTCGGGCGTGGGCTCAGGCGTAGGCTCCGGTGTGGGCTCCGGTGTGGGCTCCGGTGTGGGCTCTGGTGTTGGCTCCGGTGTTGGTTCGGGAGTGGGCGCAGGTGTTGGCTCCGGTGTTGGTTCGGGCGTGGGCGCAGGTGTTGGCGCGGGCTCAGGCACAATCACCGGGCCCGGCGTGGGCTCGGGCGTGGGAGTAGGCGCTGGTGTGGGTGACGGTGCAGGCTCTGGTGGAATCACCGGGCTGGGCGTGGGTTCAGGCGTGGGCTCCGGTGCAGGCGTGGGTGTTGGTGTGGGTGTGGGTGTTGGTGTGGGTGATGCCGATGGCGAAGCCACGGGCTGCTCAATGGCAGACTTGCCCGATTCACCACCGCCACTGCCCCCGCCGCAGGCTGTATTCATCATTGGCGATGCCAGCACCATCACCATGGCGGCCTTGCGCATTACCAGTTGCCAATTGAGGTTACGGCGCAGCTGCCAGCGGCTGACATGCCCCAGCTCTATTAGAATTTGACCCAGTGCATGGCGTTTTGGATCTGGGTTGATGCCCATTTGCACATCGCGTTCACGACGGGCGCGCTGCAGCGCTATGGCCTGCTTTAACTGGGCATGGGTAATAACGCCACGCTCTAGCAGCAAATCGCCAATACGTGCGCTCTTGGGGCCGGTAAATTGCACTTCGCCACCTCTCTAACTCTGCAATATCTAGAGTCTAGAGGGTATGGGCTAGTTTTGGTGATCAGTTGTTTATTTGAAAAAGCCATGTATAGCGCAACTGGGTATAAGCAGAAAACCGCCATCACAGATCTTGCAAAATTATGCCAGAGCGCCCGGGCGACGCGCCTTGGCATCTTCACCAAATCGGTTACACTGCGCACCCAACGAAGGTGAACCCCCAATGCTCAGCTACCGCCACGCCTACCACGCCGGCAACTTTGCCGACCTGCTCAAGCACATCACCCTTATTGCCATTGCCCAGCACCTGGGTAAAAAAGCTGGCGCCGTTCAATATATCGATACCCACGCCGGTGCGGGCTGCTACAACCTTACCGATGAAAAAGCCCTTAAAACCGGCGAATTTGCAGAGGGCATTGCCAAGCTGTGGGCGCTACCCCAGCTGCCGCCGCTATTGGCCGACTACCGGGCACAGGTGGCAACCCTAAACCCCAAGGGCAGCCTTACCCGCTACCCCGGCTCGCCCTGGTTTGCCGCTAATAACTTGCGCGAACAAGACACACTGGCCCTGTGCGAGCTGCACAACACAGACTTCCCCCTGCTAAAGGCGCAATTTAAAGGCGACAGGCGCGTACGCTGCTTTCACGCAGACGGCTACCAGCAAAGCCTGGCCATGGTGCCACCTGCCTCCAAACGGGGCCTGATAGTGATAGACCCTTCCTACGAAGTAAAAACCGAGTACCAGAAGGTAGTTAACCACCTGCAGGCGCTGTATAAGCGTTTTGCCACTGGCATCTACGCCTTGTGGTACCCGGTGGTGGATGCCGGGCGCCTGCAGCAGCTGGAGTACAACCTCAAGCAAACCGGCATCAAACGCATCCAGCTGTTTGAATTTGGCCTGCACCGCAACCACGAAATGCCCGGCATGCACGGTGCCGGCATGATTGTGATCAACCCGCCCTGGACACTAAAGCAACAACTGGGCGAGAACATTAACTGGCTGATCGAGCACGCCTATGCGGGCACCGGAGCCTATTGGCGCACTGTGGACATTGCCGGCGAATGATCCGTTTTCACTACCAGCCACCCGCAGGCGTACCTGCAACCGTTTTTGAAGATGCCGAACTTTTAGTGGTTAACAAACCCAGCGGCTTGCTTTCAAACCCGGGCATCAGTGAACAAACCCACGATTGCGCCCTCTCGCGGCTGCAGGCTGAGCACGGCGAGCTATTTCTGGTGCACCGCCTCGATTGCGACACCTCAGGCCTGTTGGTGCTGGCCAAAACCAAGGCCGCAGAGCGCTGCCTGAAAATACAATGGCAACAGCGCGAGGCCAAAAAGCGCTACCAGGCCCTGGTGTGGGGAGAGGTTGGCTGCGAGCACGGCCACATTCACACCCCCCTGGCACCCAACCCCGAACAGCGCCCGCTCTGGCGGCCAGACCCGGCGGGCAAAACTGCCCACACCGAATACCGGCGCTTAGCAGTGGCCAAAAACCAAACCCGGCTGGCGCTCTACCCGACCACCGGGCGCACCCACCAGCTGCGCGTGCACCTGCTGAGTATTGGCCACCCCATACTGGGCGATACCTTTTACGGCACGCCGGCCGTTCAAAATGCTGCACAGCGCTTGTGTTTACATGCAGACGAGCTGAGCTTTAGCCACCCCAGTGGCCACCCGCTGCAGCTTCATTGCCCGGCAGAATTCTAAAAATCAAGATACTGTTTATTTATACAGATAAATACAGTAAAGTGGCCCCACCATTCACCATGGAGATAAAAAAGACATGGCCATTGAAGTTGTGTACCGCGTATTAAAACGCAACGGCGAACAAGCAGGAGAGTATATGGATAAGAAACTGGCAGACGCACATGACCAGCGACTCGACTGCGTATACACCATCGTGGATTTGATCAGCGAAGAAGACACAGGCTTAACAGAAGCCGCCATAGAAGCCATTGCCGAGCGCTTGATTGATAACCGCCAGGACCTTATGGCCGCGCTCAAAAAAGTGAAAGACCTGCCACAATCGGAACCGGAAGCCGAGAACAATGTGGCAAGCCTAGCGCAAGTAGGCTAACGGCCCAAAGAGGCGCCCAAGGCCACTGCTATTCTACAAACCTACAGGCATGGAATTTGGGGCAGTGCTTGTGACCGTCACCCGCATGGGTTTAAGTGCCCGCCGGCAAAGCAAGGCTTCGCCGACGGGCACTTAAACGCTTTTGCAAACTAGATTTGTAAATCAGGCCTCGAAAGGTATTTACGTGGCGCCACAAACTTCGTCCCGCATTTCATGTCCAGACAACGCGTAGACTCCCTGCAATATTGGCAGCTTTAACGTCTGGCTTCCAAGGAGAATTACACTATGGGACAGCAATAACCCCCGGTGCCTCTTTTAACTTTTGTTTACCCCTTCATCCCCAAACGCCTTGATTACCTGCCACCACATGCCCAACAGCTACGGCCTATTTAACTATTGGGCCTTGCGCTACACCCATCAATTGCAACCATTAAACACACCCGAACAGTCGTGGGCGGATATCCCTGAGCACTTTACAGTGGGCTATTGCATCGCAATTTTAATGGGATATTATGCGTCACCTGCGAGCTGCTAAGCGCCAGATGTGCGCCTGTAAGCTCTGCAGGTTTGACTAAAAAAAGGACTTAACATGAAACACATTTCTCTGTTCGCACTGCTTTTAACCTTCTCTTTAAACGTACTGGCACAAGCTGAGCGCGAAGGCGTTTACGGCGGTATTGGCTTGGGCGTTATGTCTATTAACTACGGCAATGCAGACAACCCCACCAATGCCTCTTTGCAACTGGGTTACCATTTTAACGATCACTGGGCAGCTGAACTGCAATACACAGATTCACTTTCGGATGGCAAAGTGACTGTTCAAAGCGGCTATTATTCCAGCTCTGTTGATGTGTCTATTCAAACAATGGCGGCCTACGCTGTATACCGCAGCCCCGGCCAGGTTTATTTTAAGGGCCGCGCGGGCGTTTTGCAGGAGAAAGTATTGGGCGCTTCAGACAGCGGTTTATCTGTTGGATTGGGCCTAGGCTTTAAAATAGCAGACTCGGCAGCTATTGAATTAGACGCCACCCTAATCGAGCAAGATGTTAACTACTTCTCTGCCAGCCTGAACTTCGGCTTCTGATTAAAAGCCCGCGTAAGCGATAAAATAAAGCTCTCCTTGTGAGGGCTTTATTGTTGACCAAGGCTTACTGCGCTTTGCTAAACGTAAGGCTAAACCCCTTGCCATCAAGCCCGGAAACCCTTACATCCAATGCCTCTGTGCCGTTAAAGGTGTAGCTAATCTGTTTTGGAAAGTCGTGACCGGTGTTGGTAAACACCCAGCGATTAGCCTTGCACTCGGTTAGCATGAAAGCCACCGGAAGCGGATTGTGGCGCACCTTCGCCAAATAAAAAATTTCACCACCCATTGCCAAAATACGCATACTTTCCTGTTCGCCAGATTGCCCTTTTGCGTTCACGCCATACATGGCGCCTTCAAGGGTAACGGGGCTGACCCGCTGCCAGCGCTCTGCCTGCTTGCCGCCTTCTGTTTGCCAAAGCCCCATCCACACACTGAAACCACTTAAAAAATTACAGCCATCAGCGGCAAAAGCGGGCAGTGCAATGGCCAGTAAAACGCCACATAACATAGGCTTAAAAACCCGCCGAGTTAACTTGAATTCCTGTTGCATATGTCACCCCTCATGCGGCAAAGGCAGCTGCTGATTCTTTACCGACTATTCATAGGCTATTCAGTTTATGTGGCATTAAACACTTCGCCAACATATTAGCTTGCCACACGCAGCACTCTGGCTGCACGCAATTTATGGCTAACACTTTGGCTTGTAATAACAGTACACATCACGCACCACTTGCTCACCTTCGGACCTAAAATAGTCGCTTTCACGCCCATGCAAGGTAAAACCTGCCGAGCGATAGAGTGCTACTGCTTGATGATTATCGGGCGCAACAGTCAGCAGCACCTGTTTAAAATCCCGGGTAGCACTGAGCACGGCATCCACAAGCTTACGCCCTATGCCTTTACCCTGCGCTTTGGGATCAACCGCAAGCGATAGAATCCAGGCGCTGCCCTCCTCTGACGCCGCCCACAAAATATAGCCTGCCACCTTGCCCTGAAGTTTTGCCACCAACAGTTTTTCAGGCCAGCAATCGAGTACCTGACGAAAGAAAAACCCGGGGTAACCCTGCTCACCAAAGGCTAGCGCCTCCAACTTACAAAGGTGCGAAAGGTCTGAGCGGGAAATACTGGAAATTGTCACGCTAGCTATTTTACCTGAAACCATAAAACGGGCCTTCAATACACAAGCACGAGTAACGATTCATTCTGGCATAAAAAAGGCCCGCCAGGCGGGCCAATACTCTGTAGAGAGCAGTTGTAGGATTAGAGAAAGATCAGCGTGTTTGCTGATCTTGCAAAGTTGATGGCTAGCAATTTAGAAATGGTAGTTACCGGCAAGCGCAACGGTACGTGGTGCACCGTAGAAACCGGTCACGAAAGCGCCGCCGAAGTTATAACCCGCAACGCGGTATTCTTCGTTGGTCAGGTTCTTGCCCACCAGGCTTAACTGCCACTTGTCGTCGCTGCTGTAGAAGGTGGCACTCATGTCAAACAGGGTGTAGGCCTCTTGATCAAGCTGGCTTGGGGTTTCAAAAATTTGTGTATCCGCGCGGTAAGACAAGGTGGGGTTAATCACAAGCTCGGCACCGTTGGCCATTGGCCAAGTGTAGTTGAGCTGTAACATGGCTGTGGTATCCGGTGTGTTTTGCATGTCGCGCTCATCAGCCACATCAACACCGCCGGACATAAATTCGATGAACTCGGCATCGGCATAACCAAGCGTCATGTTGGCCAAAAGATTTTCGGTAATGGCAAGTGAAGCCTCAAGTTCCAGGCCCTGAATACGCGCTTCACCGGCATTTAATACCGCGCTTGAGAAGCCGCCACCGGGGTTAAAGGCCTGCACGGTAACTTGCATGTCTGTGTAGCCCGCGTAGAAAGCGGCGGCGTTTAATCGCAGACGGTTATCGAACAAATCGCTCTTTACGCCCATTTCAAAGGTGTCCACGGTTTCAGGGTCGAAACCGTCAACGGTAGAGGGCAAGGTGCTGGCATCGCCACGCATGTCAAAGCCGCCACTTTTGAAGCCTGAACTGTAGGTGGCATACACCATCAGATCGCCGTTGATTTTGTAGTCCAACCCAAGGTGCGGGGTAAAGCGGCTCCAGGTGTCGTCATTGGTGTAATCGGTGAGTGTATTTAAGTACACAGCAGGCGGCTGGCCGGGGTTGTATTTCTCGGCAAACAGCGGGCTGTAAGTACCGATGAAATTTGCCTTGAATACTTCGGCTTCTTTGGTGTCTTGGGTGTAGCGGCCGCCCAAGCTCAGGTTCCAGTCTGGCGCGAACTGCCAGTTGTAGTGGGCGTAAGCAGAGAGGCTTTTGGTATCAACGGTGCCCGCCACTTGCTGGGTAAGGTTAATGAAACCTAACACGGCATCAAAAGCGCCGGTAGCGGTGCCATCATAGTAATAAAGCCCGCTCACGAGGTTGGCGTTGTCGCCCTCCCAGTTTAGCTGGAATTCCTGGGTAAGCTGATCGTCTTCATAGAAGGCCGGCACGTCAAAATCCGGACGGTTTACACTATCAAAATCGATGGCGGTTTCGGTTTCGCCTTCGCGGTAAGCGGTAATGGATTTCACTACAACGCTGTCGCTCACTTGCCATTCTGCTGTCAGTGATGCACCGCGGGTTTCCACGCTGTTTTCATGCAGCATGTTAGATTCGGTATCGTAAATATTGCTTAAAGGTTCGGCAGCGGTCAGATCGGCATTCATCCGGTAGCCGTGTTTAGGCGAGGAGTTGTCGGTGGTTTGATCGGCCGCTACGCGAATCCATACGGTGTCTGAGGGTGAAAACTCCACGGCCAGGCGCGCACTTAATACGTCCTTGTCGTACTGATCTTTACCGGTGCGTACATTTTCGCCATAGCCATCGCGCTGAAAGCTCGCCACGGCACCGCCAATGTACACGCCATTGCCAACTTCTTTGGAGCCGGCCACTTTAATATCGCGCTGGTTGTAGCTGCCCAGTGCGCCGCTTAAGGTCATGCGATCTTCATCCATGCGCTTGGTGACATATTTCACGGCACCGCCAATGGTGTTTTTACCGTAGAGCGTACCCTGGGGGCCGCGCAGCACTTCAATGCGCTCGATATCCAGCACATCCATCACTGCACCCTGGGGGCGTGCGATGTATACGTCGTCTACGTAAATACCTACACCCGGCTCAAAGCCCCATAAAGGATCTTGCTGGCCGATGCCGCGAATAAAGGCAGTTAAGGTAGAGTTGGTACCGCGGCCCACTTGCAAGGTGGTGTTGGGCGATAATTTTTGTACATCGGTAATGTCTGTTACGCCGTTTTGCAGCAGCGCATCTTCACCTATGGCTGTCACTGCCACGGGCACCTCTTGCAAAGACTGTTCGCGTTTTTGCGCGGTGACTACCACCTCTTCCAGAGCGATATCAGCGGCTGCGGGCAATGCAACGCCGCCGGCGAGTGCAACAGCCAGCGCCAAGGGTTGGGCGTGAAATTTGTAGCTAGTCATGTGATCTACCTTATCTATTGTTATGGATCTAAATCATTGCTCAGAGACACAGGGTTAACCCGATGTTTCACCACAGTCTACTCAGACTCACCGCATTTGAATGCACGACCTTGGTATGAGGCAGCGCCATACCAAGGTCTAGTTTCACCTGCGTGACAGTTGGCCATAATGGGCGCCCACTAACAATAAAAGTCGCGTTGGATTTCTTATGCTTAGCCTGCTGGGTTTGCTGTTTGCCTTAGGTCTTTTAATTTACCTGACAATTAAAGGCATGAACCTGCTCATTGCCGCCCCTCTCACCGCCATGATTGTGGCTCTGTGTGCGGGGCTGCCGCTATTGCCGGCGGCAACGGGTGATAATTTTCTGCACGCGTATATGAATGGCTTTACCAATTTCATTGCCGCGTGGTTTTTTATGTTCTTGCTGGGCAGCCTGTTTGGCAAGCTGATGGAGGCCTCTGGCGCTGCCGATCGCATTGCCTCAGACATAGTGCAGTGGCTGGGGCTAAAGCACGCAACCGCAGCCGTTGTGCTGGCCTGCGCGCTGCTCACCTACGGCGGCGTGAGTGTGTTTGTGGTGGCGTTTTCTGCATACCCCATGGCGGTTAGCCTGTTTCGCCAGGCCAATTTACCACGCCGGTTTATCCCGGCAGTAATGGCATTCGGCTCTGTCACCTTTACTATGACCTCCGCCGGTAGCCCTGAAATCCAGAACTGGATACCCATCAAATACCTGGGCACCTCGCCCTATGCGGGCTGGGAAGTCAGCCTGGTGGTAGCGGTGGCCATGGCGGCCATGGGCTTTGTGTGGCTCAACGCCATGATGCGCAAAGCGCTAGCGCGCGGTGAGTGCTTCATTGCCCGCGCAGACGACCCTAAACTGCAAGATAAACCCCTGCCCTCACGCTTTGCCGCGGCAACACCCATTTTGGCCGTGCTGGGCGTGACTTTTTTCACCCACGAATACTTCGCGCAGTACGCGCTGATTCTGGCATTGCTGGCGGGCTGTATTGCTGCCTGGGGGTTGGCGCTGAAGAGTTTTTCAGGCCTGGATGCCATCATTACCGCAGGCACAACCGGCGCACTGCTGGCCATTGCCAACACCGCAGCCGTGGTGGGTTTTGGCTCAGTGGCCAAGGCCTCGCCGGCGTTTGCACTGGCAGTAGACAGCATCACCTCACTGCCCGGCAATGAGCTGATTGGCGCGGCCATTGCCGTAACTGTTATTGCCGCCATGACAGGCTCCGCCTCCGGCGGCCAAAGCATTGCACTGCCTGAGCTTGCGCCACATTATCTGGATGCCGGCGTAAACCCCGAAGCGCTGCACCGGGTGGTGGCCATCTCCTCAGGCGCACTGGATTCCCTGCCCCACAACGGCTATGTGGTTACCACTATTCGGGCCATCTGTGGTGAAACCCATAAGGCCGCCTACGGGCCCATGGGTGCACTTACGGTGGTGGTGCCTGTACTTGGCACAATACTGGCCCTGTTTTTGTTTATTGTTTTCTAAGGATGCCCCATGCAGTTACGCACGCTTTTATCGCTAATCACCCTGGCTGGCTGGCTGCCGGCCTGTACAGAGAGCACACCGCAAGCGGCAAGCCTGCCCGAGGAAGCGCGCAAACCGGCATTTGCCATAGACGACATCCGTATGAGGCACCTGGATGGCGCATCTGACGACCTGGCCACAGCAGGCCTGGGGCTTGCTGGCCTGCGCGGGCCCGCGCCGGGGTTTGCAGATCCCCTTGCCCCTACGCAGGCCGAGCTGCGCCGGCGCGCCTACTACGAAAACTACCGCGCACTCCTGGCCATCAACGATGCCGATGGCCTTGGGCGCTTGTACGCCAAACATTTGAACACCCCGGTACCTGGCCACGAATACCTGATGCCCGTGCGCTATAACGACCACACGGTGGCAAGCATGCTGATGGTCCAGGTGCCTTCAAGCTTCAACCCGGCCAAGCCTTGCATGGTGGTAACGGCAAGCTCGGGCTCGCGGGGAATCTATGGTGCCGTGGGCGTGGTGGGCAGCTGGGCCCTGCATCAGGGTTGTGCGGTAGCCACGACCGATAAGGGCACAGGCACGGGCTTTCACTATTTAACCGACAACCTTGCCCACGCCCTCGATGGCACGCTAGTCACCACCAATACCACCGCACCCGGCGCCCAGGCGAGCGTGCATTTCAGTGCGCAGGCGAGTAGCACATTGCGCGAATTCTCCCGCACTCACCCGCACCGGGTGGCCGTTAAACACGCACACAGCGGCAAGTTTATCGAGCGCGACTGGGGCCAGTTCACCCTGCAGGCGGCGCAGCTTGGGTTTTATGTGCTGAACACCTTTCACCCATCGGCAGACATGCCCGGTAAACACTTTACCCGTGACAACACCCTCGTATTGGGCGCAGGCATTTCCAACGGCGGCGGCGCCATCTTGAAAGCGGCCGAGCAAGATAGCGAAGGCTGGCTGGACGCCGTTGCCGTATCAGAACCCAATGTGTTTTTGCCAAAAGAGTTCAGCTATGAGAATGCAGGCGCTCAACAAGCCGCCCTGTCACTGCCAGAAATGGCAACACACATGGCGCTTTTCGGCCCCTGTGCAGCACTTGCCGAAGGCCTGCCCTCACCGCTGGCAAGCTATCAACTGCCCCTGTTCAAACAACACTTCAGCAACCGCTGTGCCCAACTCGCAGCAGACAATCTGCTGAGCACCAGCGATACACAAGCCCAAGCCCAGGAGGCACTGGCCAAGATTCAGGCACTTGGCAGCACCCACACCGCACTGCCCATGCTGGCCACTGGCGCCGCCATCAGCCTGTGGGAGGCCATTGCGGTAAATTACTTCAACAGCTACCTGGGCAAACGCGTAGAAGATAATCTTTGCAATATCAGCTATGGCGCCACCACCGCAACCGGCGAGCCTGCGCCACTGGCGCCGGCAGCCCAGGCCGCGATGTTTGGCGTTGGCAGTGGTGTAGTGCCTACCGGTGGCGTGAGCTTGATCAACAACACCTCAAAGGCTGGCGCCAAATCACTGTACTTCTCACAAAACGCACAGGGCCAATTCGATTTGGGCTACCAAAACCTCCGCTGCCTGCAGGCGATTGCACAATCACCGGAAATGGCGGCGGCCATCAACAACCTGGCCATGACCGGCGATCTGCGCGCTAAGCCCACACTCATTGTGCAAGGCGCCGGCGACAGCCTGATTCAAGTGAATCACCTTGGCCGCGCCTACGCCACGCTATCCCGGCGCGCAGGGCAGCAACAGTTGCGCTATGTGGAAATCAGCCACGGCCAACACTTCGATAGCCTGTTGAACTTCGCCCCCATGCGCGCGCACTATGTGCCCATGCACGCCTACTACGAGCAAGCGCTGGGGCTAATGCTGGCGCATCTGCAAAAGGGCAGCCCCCTGCCGCCCAGCCAGTACATTCAGGCGGCACCGGTTGCCAACTTGAGTGCGCCCCTTGCCAGTTTGCCGCCAATTGCTTTAAATGCAGAGGCTGTTGCACGCTCAAACCAATACGCACCGTTGGCAATCAGCGAAGAAGGTATTCGCCAATGAACTAACGCAAATACTCCGGCGCACAAAAGAAAATAAAAATATATGCTGAGTTACCTTGAACTACTGCTGTTGTCGCTGGGTTATTTGCTGTCGCTTTTTGCGATTGCCTGGTGGGGCGATCGCATTGCCGAAGCTACCGTCCGGAAATTCAAGCCCTACATCGTAGCCCTGGCCACTACAATTTACTGCAGCGCCTGGAGCTTCTATGGCACCACTGCACAAGCGGCCTACAACGGCTGGTATTTTCCGCCCACGTTTTTAGGGGCCATTGTGCTGTTGGTATTTCTGGCAGCGCCGCTCAAAAAATTGCTCATTGCCGCAAAAAAAGGCAACGCCACCTCACTGGCCGACTACCTTGCCATGCACTTTGGCCGCTCGCGGAGCCTGGCGGTCATTGTGACTGCCATTTGCCTTGTGTTACTCATCCCCTATATTGCGCTGCAACTGAAAGCCATCACCGAAAGCTTTCACGTACTCACCGACAACATGGTGCATTCACACTACCTGCTGGATGTGCCCGTTTTCCAGGATACCGCCTTTTACATCGCCATTATTTTGGGCGTATTTACCATTGCCTTTGGCACTCGCCACCTGGATGCCCGCGAGCATCACAACGGCTTGATGATTGCCATTGCCTTTGAAGCACTCATAAAAATTACCGCCTTTGTGGCCATCGCCTGGTTTGTAACCTACTCACTGTTTGATGGCGCAGCCGATCTCACCTTGCAGGCCATCAGCAACGAAAAAGTGCGCGCACTTATGGCCACTCACGAGGCAGACCAGGGTTTTATTGCCGCCACCGTACTGGGGCTGATTGCCATTGTGTGCCTGCCCCGGCAATTTCATGTATTGGTGGTTGAAAGTGAATCCGAGCGCGACCTGCACACGGTGCGCTGGGTAGTACCGCTGTATTTAATCCTGTTTGGGGTTTGCATTTTACCCATCGCCTACGGCGGCCTGCTGAGCTTTGAAAACCTGGACATATCGGCCGAACACTTTGTGCTGCGCCTGCCCCTTGCCAACGACCGGCCAGACCTGGCGCTGCTGGCCTATTTAGGCGGTTTGTCTGCCGGTTCGTCTATGGTGATCGTCGCCTGCGTTGCCATGGCCACCATGATCAGCAATGAACTGGTGGTGCCGGTGCTGCTGAAACAGCGCTGGTTAAGGCGCGAAGGCAATGCAGACATAAGCCAGCAACTGCGCATCATTCGGCGCGTGGTGATATTGGTGTTGATGTTATTTGCCTACGGCTACTACCATCTGTTTGCCAACAATAACGCTCTGGGCGCGATTGGCTTAACCTCTTTTGCTTTGGTGGCACAGTTTGCGCCAGCACTTTGGCTCACACTCGCGCGCCGGCCACGGCACGTTACCTCTGTGCTGGCAGGCATTGGCGCAGGCTTTTTACTGTGGAGTTATACGCTGCTGCTGCCCATGCTTGTGCGCGCAGGCTGGCTGGATACCGCGCTGCTGGAATTTGGCCCGGCAGGCCTTGGCTGGCTGCGCCCAACGGCCCTGTTTGGCCTTGAAGGGTTATCGGGTATCAGCCACGGCGTGCTCTGGAGCTTAAGCGCCAATGTGCTCACTGTGATTTTGCTTAACCGCAAGCTCGCCCAACCCGCCAGCGCATCGCAAGACACACCCGATGCCCTGCCCGTGCACCAGTTGCAGGCACTTGCCAGTAAGTTTTTAGGTGCAAAACAAGCGCGCCTTGCACTCGCCCAATACCCCGATGCCGTATTACCCCAGGCACCGGCAGATTCCGCGTACGTTGAATTTGTTGAGAACATGCTTGCCGGCGTGATCGGCTCTGTATCTGCCCGCCATGTGGTGGAACACGCACGTGGCGCAGCGCCTGCACCGCTGTTAGATGAAACCTCTGAAATCTACCACTTCTCGCGCGAGCTGCTGCAGGCCAGTATCGACAACATCAGCCAGGGCATCAGTGTGGTTGACAAAAACCTGCGCTTGGTTGCCTGGAACCGGCGCTACTTGGAGCTGTTCGATTACCCGCAAGACCTGGTGCACGTGGGCCGGCACGTGGCAGATTTAATTCGCTTCAATGCCATACATTTAAATATCACCGAGCCCAGCGAAG
This sequence comes from Simiduia sp. 21SJ11W-1, assembly GCF_024138675.1. Taxonomy (NCBI): domain Bacteria; kingdom Pseudomonadati; phylum Pseudomonadota; class Gammaproteobacteria; order Cellvibrionales; family Cellvibrionaceae; genus Simiduia; species Simiduia sp. 21SJ11W-1. The sequence goes on from NZ_CP090959.1 coordinate 2,256,990, forward strand.
TTGAAAGTTTTGTGCAAAAGCGCCTGACCTACATGGGCGAAGGCAGCGCCTATGTGGTAAAACGCGCACACCAGGATGGTCGGGTACTGGAGCTGCGTGGCAGCCCCATGCCGGGCGGCGGTTTTGTAACTACCTTTACCGACATCACCGATTACCAAAACACCCTCGATGCACTGGAAGACCACCGCCTATTGCTCGAGCAACGGGTGAGCGCGCGCACCGCCGAACTGCAAAACACCAACGCACAATTAGAGCAAGCCAACGCCAGCAAAACCCGATTTTTAGCCGCTGCCGGCCACGATTTGGTGCAGCCTTTAAATGCGGCCAAGCTATTTACTAACGCGCTGCTGCAACAATTTGCACCCAACTCGCCACTTATGCCCGCCAAGCAGCTGCAAAAAACTCTGGAACACCTGAATGCCTCGCTGCACTCGGCAGACAGCATCATCAGCGAACTACTGGCTATAGCAAAGCTCGACGCCGGCGCAATTACACCTACACCAGAGGCGTTTTACATTGGCGATTTATTAAATGCCCTGCAACAAGATTTCCAGCTGCAAGCGGCGGCCAAAGGCTTGCAGCTTGATGTAAAAAGCCAGCCACTCACCACCTATACCGATTACAAACTGCTCCGGCGGGTGCTGCAAAACCTGCTTGCCAATGCCATTCGCTACACAGAGCAGGGGCGCGTATTGTTGAGCGCGAGACGCCATCAAGGCCAGCTGTGTGTGCAGGTGTGGGATACCGGCGTAGGTATAGACGCCGCCCATCAGTCGGATATTTTTGTAGAGTTCAAACGCCTGAACGATAGCCGTAAAGACGGCGGCCTGGGCCTGGGCCTTGCTACGGTTGAGAGATTGTGCAAATTACTGGGCATTGAAATTTCGCTGCGCTCGGTACCCGGGCGCGGCAGCTGTTTCGGTTTAACCTTGCCGCTCTCGAAAGCTAGCCCCAGGCGCATGGCACCCAGCCAACGGGGCCCAGCCCAAACTGCTCAATTTGAAGGTTTGCAGGTGCTGTGCCTTGATAACGAGCCGGCCATTGTTGAAGCCATGACTGCCCTGCTCACCCCTTGGGGCTGTATTGTCAAAGGTGTTCATACAGCGGATGCTGCAATACAGGCACTGGCAAGCTTCACACCAGATGTATTGCTGGCAGACTACCATCTGGCAGAGGATGTTGTTGGCGTAGAAGTGGCGCAGCAGCTTCATGAAGCACTCGGCAGATGCATTCCCACCATTATTATTTCTGCAGACTACGATGATCAGGTAAAAGCGCAAGCGCGCGCGCAAGGCTTTTACTTTTTGAAAAAGCCTGTAAAAGTGCCGGCGTTGCGCGCGCTTATCTCGCGGGTATTAAAGCAACAAGGGCAAGCCCGGCAAGCAGATTAGATCGTGATGAGAGCGGATGGCGGTTCAGGCAGCCAAGTGCTGCCAGAAAAGAAGAAGCTAACAGGATAAAGGGGGCCGCGTGTTAACTCGCAAGCTTTTGCGCAAGCAAAATGACCTCGGTGCGCTTTCTTACACCAAGTTTTCGCATAATGGCCGTTACGTGTGATTTTACCGTGGGCTCGGCTATAGACATCTCAAATGCAATTTGCTTGTTTAGCATGCCCTCGCAAATAAGTGAAAAGACGCGAAATTGGTGGGGCGTTAAGCTCGCAATGCGCTCAGCCACCTCGTCCACTTCATCTTCGTGTTTGGCATCACCTTTTTCAAACCACACATCACCGGCGAGCAATCGGCTGATGGCCAACTCAAGCTCTGCCGGCGCCAAAGACTTGGAAATAAAACCCGAAGCGCCCAATTGCTCTGCGCGCACAACCCGCTGGTAGCTGTCATCGCCAGACACAATGGCCACCGGAATTTCCGGGTAGCAACCGCGCAGGCTTGCAAGCCCTGCAAACCCCAGCGTGCCCGGCATGTGTAAATCCAATAAAATCAAATCCGGCTCAAGCCCGCCCTCAAGCTGCGCTTGCACCGCAGCCAGGTTTTCGCACTCCACACACTTGGGCGACTCAACCAATGCCGAGTGGGTAAGCGTTTGTTTGAGCGCCGTGCGAAACAGCGGATGGTCATCGGCAAGAAGCAATAGCGGCATAGTGGTTGCGTATAGTTGTTGAATGGCACAAGCCGCCATCATAACGCTCATTGCGCTGTCCAACCACCATCCACAGGCAGTGCGGTTCCCGTGAGGGTCTGACCGCTATCTGTGCATAAAAAGCGCACCAGGTCACCAATGGCCGAGGGGGCTGTCATCCGGATCATTGGCTGTTTATCTTGCACCAGTGCCCGCTGCGCGCACGCCTCGGTAATATTTTCACGGGAGGCTCTCGCCGCCACCTGCTTGGCAACTATGGCGGTATCTACCCAACCCGGGCAAATGGCGTTGCAGGTAATTCCCGCATTGGCGTTTTCCAGTGCGACCACCTTGGTTAACCCCACCAGACCATGCTTAGCTGCAACGTAGGCCGCCTTTTCTATTGAGGCCACAAGCCCGTGTACGGATGCAATGTTCACAATGCGCCCAAATCCCTGCGCCTGCATGGCGGGCAAAGCTGCCCGTATGGCAATAAAACAGGCGCTGAGGTTGATATCCAGCACCGATTGCCAACGATCAAGGGGGAAATTTTCAGTGCGGGCAGTAAACTGTACGCCGGCATTGTTTACCAGAATGTCTAAGCCGCCGAGGGCGATTTGCGCATTCTGCACCAGCTGTTCAATGGCTGTGGCATCACTCATATCACCGGGCAAAAAGTGGCAGTCAACCTTGTACTTTTCCGCCAATGATTGAGCCAGCGCCTGCCCTTCTTCGGCATCTACCAGGCCATGCACCACAAGATTGGCACCGGCCTGCGCCAGGCTTTCGGCAATGGCCAGGCCAATGCCCGAAGTACTGCCCGTTACCAGCGCGCGGCGCCCTGTGAGGCACGAAGTTTGAAGACCTTGTTGCATGTAGCCACCTATCAAGATTTTGATGGCTCAGATTACCAACAAGTAAGATTTGCGGCTGTACGACCTTGGTAGGAGGCTTTAACGGTTAGGGTAAAAAGAGCGTAAATATACCGCCACCCAGCGCGCCGCCATTGGCAAGGCTGATGCGCCCGGTGGCCGCTTTGGTTTTATGCAACCGGGCCACGGTTTGTGCAAAATACAGCCCCAGGTTGGTAGAGCCTGATTCAAAAGACACACCCGCGTTCAAATCTATAGGCTGAGACAGCATGGCTTGAGGGTAACCCTGGCCGTCGTCGGCCACTTCAATATACAGGCCCTCATCAACCCAGGCTTTTACACACAATTTGCTACGGGTATAGCGCGCGCAATTTACCAGCACATTGTGCACCACACCGCTCACCAATTCGCTGTCGAAATACCAGAGCAGGTTTTCGTCGCACGCAAGCTCCACATTCAGGTGGCGGCTGACAAACAGCATGTCATTGCGGGCCAACTGCTCATCTAGTACATCGCGCACATAATTTTCTTCCACATGCACAGGCATGGCCTGCAAATTCATGCGGTAAAGTGACAGCAGCTGTATCAGCTCACCATTAATGCGCGATGCCTCATACTGCAAGGTGGCATAACGGCTTTGCTGTACCGGCGTTTTGGGGGGCATTTCACGCATGGTTTCATCGAGCGTATTGAGCAGCATGCCGAGCGAGTTTTTCATGTCGTGCACGCTTGAGGCCAGCATGAAGGAAAAATCTGCCACAGAATCCTGTCGGTCTTTCGGGCTGTTCATAATTGCTATCCGGTTAAGATTTCAGGCCCTGCTGCTTACGTTCCATTTCAACCTGGCGCACCATCTGAAGCAGCTGGCGATAGCGCTGGAATTGCGGGTGTGTTGCCGTGAGCATGGCCTCTACAGACTTTAAACAATGCAAGGCCAAATCCATCCACTCGGGGTTTGGATCACCCGAGCGCATCTGCCCTGCCAGAGCTTGCACCAAATTAAGCTGCACGCCTGTGTGCATGGGGAACATGCGCTTGGCACGCTGAAAACACTCAATGGCAGCCAAATAGGATTTTTCTTCGTACAAGTGAATGCCTTCCTTGTTGATTTTGGCCACCTGACGGCGGTTTTCCTCGCTCACAGGCTCCTCCAGCAAGCGATCGATTTTTTGCAATGCAGCTTGGTCTTCGGCAAATGCAGCAACCAGATCTTTGAGCTTAAGCTGGGCTTTATCGGGCTGGCCTAACGCCTGCATTGCCATAACGCGATCCAGTTCTGTGTCTATATCTTGCAAGCCAAGATCATCCATTTGGGTGTTGGCTTCAAGGAAGAGTTCATTGGCGCGCTTGGCGTTGCCCTGGTGCACCTGCAGCTGGCATTCAATTAACTGCAATTGCCGGCGCCGGCCGTCGTCTTTGCCAAATTTTTTTTCAACCTTGTCAATGACGGCCACGGCATCTCGCAACATCTCGCGGCCAACGGCCTCATCTTCGGTAAACACCGCAGCCGCCGCCCGGGTAAATGCCAGGTAATTTTCTACGTTGTCGTGAATGGAGTTATCAGAAAGTTTCACCACCTTGCGATAGGTTTTAGCCGCGGCGATCTTGTCGTTATTTTCTGTGGCCACCTGCGCCAGCGTTTGCTGGCGCACCAAGGCCACCGGTGATACCTCAACGGCACGCTCTAACACAGCCTGGCGCTGGTCGTTATTGCCAAGCGCCTGATGGCAGTCGGCCAGTTCATCATAGGCTTGCAGGCACAAGGGGTGCTGTTCTACGATTTTTTCAAGCCAGCCAACGGCCGTTGCGGTATCGCCCCCGGCGCGCTTCACTTTGGCCATGCCCACTTGCGCCCAGTCCATGTCGCGCACTTCCAGCACCTGGCGATACACCTGCTCGGCCAGCTCCAGCTTGCCTGTTTGCAAATACAATTTGCCCAAGAGTTTCTGGCACAAAATGCTGTAGCGGCTGCCGTCATCTATGTGTTGCAGGCACAACACAATGGCAGCATCTATGTGATCTTCATCGATGGCACGGTAAATCGGCTTCATGGCGTTGCGCTGGTGCAACGCGCGATCAAGCCGCTGGCGCAGGGCTTTACCGTTAAGGGGTTTGGTGAGGTAGCCGTCTGGCTCGTAATCGGAGGCGGCCAGTACAATTTCGCGGCTGGATTCAGCGCTCACCAGCAAAAACAAGGTACTTTTGCGCAACAGGCTCTTGTGGCGCATTTCCTCCAGCACCTGCAAACCGTTGCGGCCGCGCCCGAGGTTGAAATCGCACAAAATGAGGTCGTAGGCGGTATCTTCGCAGAGCCTTAGCGCCTCTTGCCCGTTTACCGCTGTATCTACCCGTGCGCAGCCGAATTCCAACAGCATCCGGCTGACCGTCATGCGGAAGCTGTCGAAGTCGTCAACCACCAGCACTTTGATGGACTTATAGCTAACCAGAATCCACTCCTGTCCTTTACCCGCCCCAGTTCCTATGGCTTCAGCTTAGTTCAGATTCATTGATTGCGCGGTCGGGCGCCAGTAGAATTGGCGGTTTTTCGAGCAAGCTGGCATGACAACCCCGAAAGACGACATTTACGCCACTCCCCTACCGGAGCTTGCGCGTTTTCGCTTTGATCAAACCGTGGTGAATGTATTCCCAGACATGATCAAACGCTCTGTGCCGGGCTACACCACCATCATCAGCATGATTGGCGATCTGGCCGAACGCTACGCCCAGGCCCATTCCACCTGCTACGACCTGGGCTGCTCACTGGGGGCCGCCACCCTGGCCATGCGCCATCGTATTCGCGCCGCCCATTGCGATATTGTGGCCGTTGACAACTCCCAGGCCATGATAGAGCGCGCCCAACAGGTAATGCAGGCAGATAGCGGCGAAGTGCCGGTAACGCTGCTGTGCAACAACCTGCAAGATGTCGCCATTGAGAACGCCTCGGTGGTGGTGTTGAACTTCACCCTGCAATTTATTGCACCGGCCGAACGCGAAGCCATTCTGGCAAAAATTTACGCAGGCTTAAGGCCCGGTGGCGTGCTGATTCTGTCTGAAAAAGTGGCCTTTGAAGACGCGCCCCACCACGAGCTGATGATTGAGCTGCACCACAATTTCAAGCGCACCAATGGCTACAGCGATCTGGAAATTGCCCAAAAGCGCACAGCCCTTGAAAACGTGCTGATACCCGACACCCTAGAAGCCCACCGGCGCCGGCTAAAAGCCGCAGGCTTTGCCAGCAGCGATGTGTGGTTCCAGTGTTTTAATTTCGCCTCACTTATTGCCATAAAAGCATGAATTATTTGGATTTTTACCAGCCGCTGCTCACCGAGATGGCGGCCGATGCACGCTTTGCCCAATGGGCCGAGCGCCTGCCTGCAGACATTACAGACGGGCTTTCAGAAACTCGCTTTGGCGACTTGCCCCAGTGGCGCAACAGTTATTTAAAACTGCCCGATGTCACAGCCAGCCTGCAGGAATTTAAAGACCGCGTGCAACTGGATGCCGATATACCTGAGCGCACGCGCAATCAAATTGAACAAACCCTGCGCGAGCTTATCCCCTGGCGCAAAGGCCCCTATGAGCTGTTTGGCTTTCACCTTAACACCGAGTGGCGCTCGGATTGGAAGTGGGACAGAGTGGCACCGCACCTGGCAGACCTAACCGGCCGCAACATCCTGGATGTGGGCTGCGGGAACGGTTATCACTGCTGGCGCATGTACGGCGCCGGGGCCCGGCGAGTGATAGGCATAGACCCGTCGCCGCGCTTTGTGATGCAGTTTTACAGCCTCAAGCACTTCATAGGTAACGCACCCGTTGATGTATTGCCCATTGGCATAGAGCAGCTGCCAGAGAAGCTCGGCTGCTTTGACACCACCTTTTCAATGGGTGTGCTCTACCACCGCCGCTCGCCCATGGATCACCTGCGCGAGCTGCGCGAAACACTGCGCGCCGGCGGCCAGTTAGTGCTGGAAACACTGGTTATTGAAGGCAAGTTAGGTGAGGTGCTGGTGCCCGAGGGGCGCTACGCCAAAATGAACAACGTCTGGTTTTTACCCTCGCCAGACACCCTGCTTTCCTGGCTGAAAAAATGCGGCTTTCAAAATCCGCGCATGGTGGAAATGAACACCACAAGCCTTGAGGAACAGCGCACTACCGATTGGATGCTGTACCACTCGCTTAACGAGTTTCTAGACCCGGACGACAAAACCAAAACCGCCGAAGGCCACCCGGCCCCCATTCGCGCAACCTTTATTGCGGAAGCCCCCGGTTAGCCGTGCCCGGCCAGGGGTGCCCGACCAGGGGCGCCCGGCGAGGGGTGCCCGGCGAGGGGCGCCCGGCGAGGGGTGCCCGACTAGGGGCGCCCGGCGAGTGGTGCGCAGCGAGCGGCGCCCGACCAAGCGCTCTCGGTAAAGCACGCCCTCACAAACACCCCAATCAGTATCTCCAAACCATCCACTAAAACTCCAGCGCGCCCTGCAAGGCTACGCCTTCATGGCGCAACAGCCACTGCTTGCGTGCCAGGCCGCCAGCATAACCCGTTAAGGTGCCATTGGCGCCAATCACCCGATGACAAGGTACAACAATGGCGATGGGGTTGCGGCCATTGGCGGCGCCCACGGCGCGCACAGCTTTTGGCTTGCCAATGCCTGCGGCAATATCGCCATAGCTTGCCGTCGCCCCCAAAGGCACTGCAGTGAGCGCAGCCCAAACCTGCTGCTGAAACGCCGTGCCACGGGCTGCCAGCGGCAAATCAAACTCCTGCCGGCGGCCGGCAAAATATTCCGCCAGCTGCACACAGGCCTCACTCGCCCAGTGCAATGCTTCGGGCACACGGGCATCAGGTATACCTGCAAAGTTGCTTGCGGCTTTATCAAAGGCCACTTCCGTGACGCCCAGAGCGCTTGCGCTCACCCACAAATCGCCAATAGGCGTGGTCATCACCTGGCGGGCCACCGCGCCACTCTCATGTTTGTTATTCATCTGCCAGTTGGCTCCACATCTGCAAGGTTAAATAGCTGCGCCAGGGGCGTGCGCGGCCATCAACCACCTCGCCCACTTTGGCCACGCCATGGCGCACGCCCAGATCTCCCGCCAGCCAGATATCAAGATTCGCCTCGCCACGCATACGGGCGTAATCCACGGTCCAAGGCCCTATACCTTTCAGCGTTAGCCATTGTTCAACGGGCGCATCTGGGTGCGCGGCGCAAAAGGCCGCGAGCCGCTTTAGGGTATCGCGCCGCATGCCCGGCATTTTAAGAAAGGCCAAATCATGGCCGGCCACCGCCTCAGGCGTGGGGAAGCACAGCGCAGTGCCTGCGTCAGTCACCGCCAGGGCCATAGGTTCGCCCAAAGCCGCTACCACTTGTGCCACCAGCCTGCGCGCGGCAGCCACCGACACCTGCTGGCCAAGCACCGCGCGCACGCCTGCCTCAAATGCGCTGGGAAATTGCGGCAACCGCAGGCCCGGGTTGATGGGCGCACGCCCTATGGCTGCCTGCACTGCGGCATCTACCGCCCGGGCGTTGGCATCCAAATCGAGAATTTGCCGTATTTTGGCAACGGCTTGCGTGAGCTTGTGCCAGTCAGAGAGCCAAAGATTTACCGTGAAGCCGCAACGATCACCGCAGTGCTCGGCCACAAACCATGCGTGGGTATCGCCCAGCTGAAAACAGCGCCCGTAGTGAGTTGGGCTTGCCTGTTCCAGCCCTTCAATGGCGCGTGCCTGTAAAAACTGCGCAACCCACGGCCAGTTATACGGGGGGCGGTAGGCCAATGTTAACGTGAGGGTGCCGGCCCTTGCGCTCTCTGGGGCACCCCTTCTCACCTGTGACGGGGTTAGGCTGAGCTGTGTTTTAAAGCAGTCGTTAAACCGCCGCAGGCTGCCAAAGCCGCTGGCAAAGGCGATATCTGTAATAGGCCAGGTGGTTTGATGCAGTAATTGCTTGGCCAGCAAGCAGCGCTGGTAAAGCTGGTATTGCTTGGGGGCCACACCTAACACGTCGTTAAAACATTGGCGCAGGTAGCGGCTGGAAACACCGGCCGCCCGGCTTACCTCACCCACACCTGCCCCGGCATCTAACCGGCCAAGTGCCCCGGCCACCAGCGGGCTGGCGGGCCGCGTGCCCGGTGCGGCATCGGGCCGGCAACGCAAACAGGGCCGAAACCCGGCCTGTGCGCAAGCAGCGGCAGAGGGGAAGTAGCGCACGTTGTCTTCCCGCGGGGCTCTGGCCGGGCAAATGGGCCGGCAATAGATACCCGTGCTCAGTACGGCGGTGTAGAAAAGGCCATCAAAGCGGGCATCACGGGCGAGCCTTGCGGCCCTACAAGCCAGAGGCGAGAGCTTGGTGGCCTCGTCTTCGCGCGCTGGATGTGTGTGATTGTCTGCCATGGATGCCCCTTGTGAGAGCAGCCATTATTGCCCGCCGCCCACAGCGGAGCTAGCTGGAATCGGAACTGACTTAAAAAACCGTTAAGGCAAAGGGGCTGCCGGTTGCGCAGTCAGCGCAGGCAACTAGTCGCTGAGGGTATTGAGCGGTGTGCTGAGGCCAAATTCACTGTGAATCTGCGCGCACCAGCTGTTCAGGCGATCGCTGGTTAAATCTTCCTGTTGATCCTGATCAATGGCCAGCCCCATGAATAAAGGCTCGCCCGGCACCTGCGCCTTGGAGGCATCGAACTCGTACCCCTCGGTGGGCCAGTAACCCACGATGCGAGCGCCATTGCCAACCACCAGATCGTGCAACATGCCCATGGCATCCAGGAAGTAATCGCCATAGCCAAACTGGTCGCCAAGGCCAAACAGCGCCACGGTTTTACCGGTGAAATCCACGCTTTCGATATCGCCCCAGAAATCTTCCCAGTCTGACTGGATCTGGCCGAAATCCCAGGTGGGAATACCCAGGATGATGTGTTCGTAATCGTCAAAATCGAGCACGGTAACGTCTGCCACATCGTGGACATCCACAACCTCGGTACCCAGCCGAGCCTGTATCCGATAGGCTACAGCCTCGGTGTTGCCTTCATCGCTACCAAAAAACAGGCCGATCTTTGCCACGCTCACCTCGATTAATTAACGGTTCAGTACTGCACACAGGGCGCAATATTAAAACCAATAACCGCCATTGCGATAGCCTTCTACCGACATGCGCGCGCCCAATTTGCCGCGGCTGACCACACGGTGACTTCTTAATACCCAGCGTACTGCTAACTTCACGGGAAACCTCGACCAATCAGACTCGAAAACAGGGTGTTTTTACCCATATCGTAGCGGTTTTGTTACTCATGGTAACAACCGCAGGCATTATACTGATTTTGGCGCGAAAATTAAGGCTTTAGGCCCAACAGGCAGAATTTCGTGTGCAAAGCCCTTTTATTGGCGCAGCCCGCAATAAATGCCTGTAATCGGAACACCTACTTGGGCCAGCGGACGGCCGGCCACCGCTGTGGGGTTTGGCGTCTAGCACATCGCATTGCACAGGGTCGCCAGGCAGCACCTGCAAAATCACCTAGATTCCCATGCCTTGTGCGGCGCATTTAGTGCGCCCAGTCCGTATAATGCCGCCCATGAATCAAGATCCCCTGCACATCCTCAAGCACACCTTCGGCTACGACCAGTTTCGGCCGCCGCAAGACGACATTATCAACACCCTGGTAAGCGGCCAGGATGCGCTGGTGATCATGCCCACCGGCGGCGGCAAATCCCTTTGTTACCAAATTCCGGCCATTGCCCGGCACGGCTGCGGCGTTGTGATCTCGCCATTGATTGCCCTCATGCAAGATCAGGTGAGCGCGCTGGAGCAGCTGGGTGTGCGGGCCGGCTTTTTAAACTCGACCCTCACACCAGACGCCGCCTTCGCCATTGAACAACAACTGGTGGCAGGCGAACTTGATCTGCTTTACATCGCACCTGAGCGGCTTAATCAGGCACGCACCGTAAACCTGTTGCGCCAGGCACCGCTGGCCCTGTTCGCCATTGATGAAGCCCATTGTGTGTCGCAGTGGGGCCACGATTTTCGCGCCGATTATTTACAGCTGGGCATACTGGCCGATGAATTCCCCGCGGTGCCGCGCATTGCCCTTACGGCAACCGCCGATGCCCGCACGCGCGCGGAAATTTCCGAGCGCCTGCACTTAACCCAGGCCCGTGAATTTATTGTGGGCTTTGACAGGCCCAACATTCAGTACCGCATTACCGCCAAAGATAACCCCCGCAAGCAATTGCTGAGCTTTATTCAGAGCGAGCACCAGGGCGACAGCGGCATTGTGTACTGCCTGTCGCGCAAAAAAACCGAAGAAGTAGCCGCATTTTTGCGCCAGCAAGGCCTCACTGCCCTGCCCTATCACGCAGGCTTGCCCGCCGAAACCCGCGCCCACAACCAACAGCGGTTTTTACGTGAAGACAACATCATCATGGTGGCCACGGTGGCCTTTGGCATGGGCATAGATAAACCCGATGTACGCTTTGTAGCGCACCTGGATTTACCGAAAAGCGTTGAGGCCTACTACCAGGAAACCGGCCGCGCCGGGCGCGACGGTGCGCCCGCCACCGCCTGGATGACCTACGGCTATCAGGATGTGATTTTACTGAGCCAGATGATGAGCCAATCGGAAGGCTCGGCCGCCCACAAGCAAGCCGAGCGCCAAAAGCTCGATGCCATGCTGGGCCTGTGCGAAATTACCAGCTGCCGGCGACAAACCCTATTGCGCTATTTTGGCGAAGCCGATCACGCGCCCTGTAACAACTGCGACACCTGCCTGAACCCGGTTGCCACCTGGGATGGCACTAACGCTGCGCGCAAGGCATTGAGTTGCGTTTACCGCTCAGGCCAACGCTTCGGGGTTTCACACCTGGTGGATATTTTATTGGGCAAAGACAACCAGAAAATCCGCCAGTTCGACCACCAACAACTCAGCACCTTCGGCATTGGCAAAGAGCTGGATGCAAACCAGTGGCGCTCGGTGTTTCGCCAGCTGGTTGCCCGCGGTTACCTCGCGGTTGATACCGAGGGCTATGGTGGGCTCAAACTGCAAGAGAGCTGCAGGCCACTACTCAAAGGCGAGGCGCAAATTGAGTTGCGCAAAGACACCAAAGACATCAAAAGCCGGCGCACCAACCACAACCAACAACTGGCCGATGCAGACCAAGCCCTTTGGGATACCCTTCGCCGCTGCCGCAAAGAACTTGCCGAAGAACATGGCGTGCCGCCCTACGTGGTATTTCACGATGCCACGCTCATGGAGATGGTGCGCTACCAACCCACCACAGAGCAGGCCATGCTGGCCATCAGCGGTGTAGGCGAATCAAAACTTGCCCGTTTCGGCGCCCCCTTTATTGAGGCAATAAGCGCACACCTGAATGCACAACCCGAGCAGGAAGATTCGCAAAGCGCCACCCGGGAAGAAACTTTGTCACTGCTGCAAGCGCGCATGAGTGTTGAACAAATTGCCGCACACAGAAATCTTTCAGAAGATACGGTGTACAGCCACTTAGCCAATTTATTGCAAGATCAGCGCATCGCCTTCGAAGACGCCATTGAACTGCCCGCCGCTGAACTGGGTAAAATTCAAGATGAAATTTTGGCCTACGACGGGGGCGAACAGGGATTCAGATTCAAGCCTGTGTTTGAAGCCTTGGGCGAGGCCTACCCTTACGGCTTACTGAAATGCGTAAGGGTTGCCATGCTCAGGGGTTCAAATACATCCCGTGAAAACGCAGATGCTGCTCAATGAAGCTCGCGATAAAAAAGTAGCTGTGATCGTAGTCGCTGTGGCGGTGGAATGTGAGCGGGTAACCCGGTGGCATGGCCGCTAGCAGATGCTCCGGCAACAATTGGGCTGCCAAAAAATTGTCTGCCTCACCCTGGTCAACCCGCATAGGCAGATGCACTTTGGCTTTTGCCAACAACGCGCAGCTGTCGTACTCCTCCCAGGTTGATTTATCGTCACCTAAATAGTTACTAAAAGCTTTTTCACCCCAAGGGCATTGGCTGGGCGCGCAAATTGGCGCAAAGGCCGAAGCAGAGGTAAATCGCCTGGGGTTTCTTAGCCCAATCATCAGCGCGCCATGGCCACCCATGGAGTGCCCCATAATGGCGGCGCGCGCGGTATCCAGTTCGGGCATATGCTCGCCCAACACCACCGGCAACTCTTCTACCACATAATCGTACATGCGGTAATGCTGTGCCCAAGGGGGCTGGGTTGCATTCACATAAAAGCCCGCGCCCAAACCAAAATCGTAGGCACCGGCGGGATCATCTGGCACGCTCTCGCCTCGCGGGCTGGTATCGGGTGCCACCAGTGCAAGGCCTAGCTCTGCGGCCACCCTTTGGGCGCCTGCTTTAGTCACAAAATTTTCATCGGTACAGGTTAGGCCTGAAAGCCAATACACCACCGGCACCTTGCCCTCTTTCGCTTGCGGCGGCAGATACACAGAAAAGTGCATACTGCAGTTGAGGCTCTTGGCCGCGTGTTCAAAACGCAACTGCCGGCCACCAAAGCACAAAGCCTCAGACACCTGCGTAGGCGCTACTGAATTTGCCATAGTCGCTTCCCCCTTGCGCTGTTTTCTAGTTTGCTTGCACTCGGCATTAATACACTACCACCGAGCGAATGCTTTCACCGCTATGCATTAAATCAAAAGCCTTGTTGATATCAGCAAGGGGCATGGTGTGCGTAATTAAATCATCAATATCAATTCGCCCATCCATGTACCAATCTACAATTTTCGGCACATCGGTTCGCCCACGTGCGCCACCAAAAGCAGAGCCCCGCCAAGAGCGGCCGGTAACTAACTGGAATGGGCGTGTGGAAATTTCCTGCCCGGCACCGGCCACACCAATAATACAGCTCTGGCCCCAACCCTTATGGGCACATTCCAGCGCATCACGCATAACCTTAACATTGCCAATACATTCGAAACTGAAATCAACACCGCCGCCGGTCATTTGCACAATGGTGTCTACCAGATTTTCGTGGTCACGGGGATTTACAAAATCCGTCATACCAAATTGGCGCGCGAGTTTTTCTTTTTCAGGATTGGTATCTATGCCGATGATGCGGCTAGCGCCCACCATGCGCGCACCCTGAATCACATTCAAACCAATACCGCCCAAGCCAAATACCGCCACGGTGCTGCCTGCTTCCACTTTCATGGTAAACGCGACTGCACCAATACCTGTGGTTACGCCGCAACCGATATAACAGACCTTATCAAAGGGGGCATCTGAACGGATTTTGGCCAAGGCAATTTCCGGCAATACGGTGTAGTTGGAAAAAGTAGAGCAGCCCATGTAATGCAAAATCGGCTTGCCATCGAGTGAAAACCGGCTGGTGCCATCAGGCATGACGCCTTGGCCTTGGGTGCTGCGAATGGCTTGGCATAAATTGGTACGCGGATGCAAACAGTAATCACACTCACGACACTCGGGCGTATAGAGCGGAATAACGTGATCACCGGGGCGCAAACCTTTCACTCCTGGGCCCACATCAACCACAACACCGGCACCTTCGTGGCCTAAAATGGCGGGAAAGGCGCCCTCCGGGTCATCGCCAGATAGCGTAAAGGCATCGGTATGACACACGCCAGTAGCCTTGATTTCCACTAACACTTCGCCTGCCTTGGGGCCAGCCAAGTCTACGTCTAGCACTTCCAAAGGTTTACCGGCGGCAAACGCCACCGCAGCACGGGTTTTCATGTTGGAATTCCTTTTACACGGGAGCTATACAAAAGTGAAACTACCTTAGCGCCAATGGCCGCGAAAATAAACCATGCAGGCTCGTTCATCCGGGCCATAGGCAATATTGTGCTCGCGCAAGCTGGAAATTTAGAAAAGATTATTGCGCAATAATTTGCGGGCGAGCGCCCTCTGCGTGCATTACCAAGCACAAAGCCTGTAAGGCACTGCCTGAATCCGCCCAGAGCTTGCGTTTACAAAGGCGTGCAGGCCACACTCATCACCCACACAATACCTGCCGGCAGGCGCCAAGGCCGGTGCAACAATTAGGGAATATGGCTGTTAATTTCCACAATGCGCTCAAGCTCTGCCAAGGTGGCATCGAATACATCACTTAAGGCATCAAAATGGGGCTGATCTACCTCGCGCCCCATACGTAGGCCAACATTTATTTTCTTCACGCGTTCATACAAGGGGTTCATGCCAAGATTGGCGCTGATACCTTTCATGTTATGCATAATGGCACGCTGGGTATCGTGATCTTCATCGTTGATGGCGCGCTCCAACAGCTCCACAAAATTGCGATTATTCAATATGAAAGAGCGGAACATACTCATCATACGGCTAGGGTTCTTCCTGGCCGAGACGGGCATTTTTTCAACCATGATATAGCGTAAACCTTCAGGAAACTTGAGCGCTTCACTGGGCTCATCCGCCGTACTTGCACCGTCGCCTGCCTCCGCCAAACGCCCAAGCTTTTGAGCGTAAAGTTCAATCAGTGCGTGCATTTTGCGCATATCTACCGGTTTAGACAAATACTCATCCATACCGGCTTCCAAGCAGCGCTCGCGATCACCCTCCATGGCGTTTGCGGTCATGGCGATAATTGGAATGGTTATGTAGCTATCACCCGCGCGCCCTGCGCGTATCGCACGCGTGGCTTCATAACCATCCATTACCGGCATTTGGCAATCCATCAACACCAAATCTACCCGCACACTTTTCATCACCTCAATAGCCACTTCGCCATTTTCGGCAAATACCAGGTGTGACACCTTTGTTTCAAGTATGCCCTCTACTACTGAGCGGTTGATGTCGTTATCTTCTACCACCAAAACCCTGAGTGGCAGCATGCCAGAGACGGCAGGTGCTGCGGGTTTGGAAGTGGTTAGGCTTTCCCCCCTATCCAGGCACGCCAACAAATCCAATGGCGCCACGGGCTTATTGATGTACCCGGTTAGCGGCAAATTCGGGGCATCGTAGCGGTTTTCGTTATCGTAATCCAAAATCCACACACGCTTCACGCAGGGGTGATCGTACACAAACTCTTCCAGCACTTTGGCGGGCATACAGCTTGCAGTTTTACCATCCACCAACAGCACATCTATGTTGGCGGCCACACTGCCATCAAGGCGCGCTATATCATCTTCATTAGCGCAGCGAATCACATTGTATTTGGCTTGACGCAAATAGTTATACACAATGTTTTGTGTTTCTTTATTTGCATCTACCAATAGTACATTTTCATCTGCGTGATTGGCGGCCAGTACCTTTGAGCGGCTGGCCGCCACAATACCTACAGGCACGCGAAACCCGAATTCAGAGCCCTTACCCTTTTCACTTTTCACCCACACATCACCACCCATCAAGCGGCACAACTGCTGGCAAATAGCCAGCCCAAGGCCCGTACCACCGTATTTTCGGGTAGTGGAGGAATCTTCCTGCGTAAAGGGTGAGAAAATATTGCCTAGCTGGCTTTTTTCAATTCCGATGCCCGTGTCTATCACTTTGCAACTTAAGGTACCCAGCTCACCTTCCACTTCCACAAGCTCGGCCACAAGTTTTACGGTTCCTTGAGAGGTAAACTTGACGGCGTTACCCATAAGGTTACTCACCACCTGACGAATACGACCAGGATCACCCAGCACCGTTTCATGGGTTACGGCGGTCGCATCCAACACCAGTTCAATATCTTTGCGCCCACGATTGAACGCAAAAGACCTGGCTGTATCGCCCAGCAATTCATGCAAATTAAACGCAACGTGTTCTACGTCTAGCTTGCCGGCCTCAACTTTTGAGATATCGATAATGTCGTTGATCACCGACAATAAGGCATTTGCGCTTTTTTTTGCCGTTTCCAGTCGCTTGCTCTGCTCGGGGTCCGACTCATTGCGCAGCGCCAAATCCAGCATACCCACCACGCCATTTATGGGCGTGCGCACCTCGTGGCTCATGCAGGCAAGAAAGTTACGCTTGGCATTGTTGGCATCTTCGGCATCCTGCAGCGCAAGCTCCAACTTATAGGTTGATGGAATACTTAAAATGGCCTCACGGTTGGCAAATAGTGCGGCGGCAGTAAAAACCGACACCACTGCCGTTACAAGTTTCATGATGCCATGCCAGCCATAGGCGCCATGCCAAATGGTGTAGATGGCAAATAAATGGGTGGCACCACACAGCAAAATGAATGCGGCAAAAAGCAGAAAGATGCCCTTGAATTTCACATCCTTGCGCTGGCGAATGATGGAAATCAAAATCACCGGGATAGAAAAGTAAGACAGCGCAATTAGAAGGTCAGCAACAACATTCATCCAGAGAATACTGGGTAACCACAGGTAGCAGTGCCCGTGGGGCATGTATTCACTACTAAAGAACTGAACGAGTTGCTCGGTCATATCATCCCCTGAAATTGTTCACGCTGACGGCTTATTTTTACACCACGGTTGTTCAGCTAACGCAAGGCACAAGGTTGCGCAGCCTATGAACGGCGCGGGAACACCTCCCAGTAAGGATAGCCAAGTCTTGGTAATTTGCTCGCAGGCTCTACAACGGCACGGGCAGTGATCAGGAAACCCGCGCAAGGCACAGCGGGCACTGGCTGAAAAGCTGAACAGGCGGGTGCTGCTTGAGGGGATAGGTCACCGCGGGGGACCTACGGTGACCATACAGATTGCTGGATTTAAGGCGCCTCTGCCTCCAGGGCTTGCACCACGGGCAGTAAATCCCGCGCCCAAACGGTATCGTTCACCACGCCCACATGCTTGAAGCGGATGACACCGCGCTTATCAACCACATAGGTTTCAGGTGCGCCGAACACGCCCAAATCAAGCCCCAGTCGGCCGTCGGCATCGACCACCGAGAGTTCATAGGGATTGTGGAACTCTTCCAGCCACTTGCGGGCCTGAGTGGTATCGTCTTTATAGTTCAGGCCGATAATACGCACCCCCTGCCCTGCCAAGGCATTGAGGTAGGGGTGCTCAACCCGGCAGGAAATACACCAGGTGGCCCACACATTGAACAGCGTAACCTGGCCGTTAAAGAGGGTGCGATCCACCTTTTGCTCGGCGTCTTCAAGGGTTGGCAAATAGAACGCCGGCACCGGCCTGTTGATGAGTGCAGACGGCATGGCATTCGGATCAAGGCTCAAGCCACGCCAAAACAGCAACGCAAGCGCTGCAAACACAAACAGGGGAATAAACAGCTTAAGGCGTTGCACCGCTTACCTCCTGCACAGGTTTTTGGGCGTTATTGTTAACAGGGGCTTGTGCCACTGCGGCTTTGGCAAAGCGGTAGCGCTTGTCCCACACCGTTAGCAAACCTGCCAGGCCCATAAACAAAGAGCCCAGCCAAATCCATCGCACAAAGGGCTTCACCTGCACCCGCACTGCCCAATCGCCGTTATCAAGCGGCTCACCCAGTGCTACAAACACATCCCGAAACAGGCCTGCATCAATGCCCGCCTCCGTCATCAGGTTGCCACCTGAAAGGTAGCGCCGTTTTTGTGGGCGCAGCTCGGCTACTTCTTTGCCGTTTTGTGTGACGATCACCACGCCCTCATCGGCCACGTAATTCGGGCCGCGGAGTTTACGCAACTCCACCATCTCAAAGTGATAGCCGGCCACATCCACAGATTTACCTGCCGCCATACGCACATCGCGCTCTTCGTTGTATAGCGATACAAAGCTCACGCCAATGAGGGTAATCGCCATGCCAAGGTGCGCCAGGTGCATACTGAAAAAGCTGAGAGGCAACTTGCGCAAGCCGCTTATCGGGCTTGCCTGATTGCGCAATTTATTGCGGAAATCCTGCACTGCCAGTAATGCAATCCAGCTGGCAATAAACACCGCAAGCGCCGCCTGCCATTGGTAGGGCCCATCGCCAAGCAGCGGCGCGCAAGCCCCAAGTGCGACGGCAATAACCAGTGGCCAACGAAGCCAGGTGATTAATTTATTGGCTGGCGTGCGCTTGTATTGGGTGAGCGGCCCCACCGCCAGCAACACGCACAATACCCCCATTAACGGGATAAAAAAGCGATTAAAATACGGCGGGCCTACGGAGATTTTGCCCCAACCCAAGGCGTCGGCAATGAGCGGGTACAAGGTGCCCAACAGCACGGTAAACAGCACCACCACCAGCAACACATTGTTAGATAACAAAAACCACTCGCGCGACAAGCCCAGGAACGACACTGAGCTGCGCACTGCCGGCACGCGCAGGGCATAGAGCGTGAGCGAACCGCCTACCACCAGCAGTAAAAACGCCAGAATAAACAAGCCCCGCTCCGGGTCTGTGGCGAAGGCATGCACCGAGGTCAACACGCCAGAGCGCACCAGAAAAGTACCCAGCAGGCTTAACGAAAACGCAAATATTGCCAGCAGCAGCGTCCAACTTTTAAATACGCCGCGCTTTTCTGTTACCGCCAACGAGTGCATCAATGCCGTGCCCGCAAGCCAGGGCATGAAGGAGGCGTTTTCTACCGGATCCCAAAACCACCAGCCGCCCCACCCCAGCTCGTAGTAGGCCCACCAGCTGCCCAAGGCGATGCCCACCGTCAAAAATGCCCAGGCGAGATTAGTCCAGGGGCGAGACCAGCGCGCCCAGGCGCTATCTAAACGGCCTGAAATTAGCGTGGCAATGGCAAATGCAAAACTCACAGAAAAGCCCACATAGCCCATGTAGAGCATGGGTGGGTGAATGATCAAGCCAAAGTCTTGCAATAAGGGGTTCAGGTCGCTGCCCTCGGCGGGCGCGCCCGGCAACAACCGGTCAAAGGGGTTGGAAGTCAGCAAGGTAAAACTAATAAAGCCCACCGCCACCATACCCATCACCGCCAGCACCCGTGCGCGCATCTCCACCGGCATATGGGAGGATTTCACCGCCACGGCCCAGGTCCACACGGTGAGAATCAGCACCCACAAAAGCAGCGAACCTTCATGCCCGCCCCAAACGGCGCTCAGCTTGTAATACCAGGGCAACAAACTGTTGGAGTTGTTGGCAACATAGGCCACGGAAAAATCATCTACCGCAAAGGCGTAGCTCAAACATACAAACGCGAGCGCCACAAACACGAACATGCCAGTGGCCATGGAGGGTGCCGTGCGCATCCACAGGCCGTTGCCGTTAAAGCTGCCCCACAGGGGAATCACCGACAATAAAATAGACAGCCCAAAGGCCAACACTAGGGCAAAGTGCCCTACCTCAGGAATCATAGGACATCACTCCGCAGGTTTTCTGGTGCTCGGCGCCTTCGCCCTGGGCGATAGACTCTGCCACTTCGGGCGGCATATAGTTTTCATCGTGTTTGGCCAGCACTTCTTTCGCCTCGAAAATACCTTCACGGGTTAACATGCCGTTTACTACCACGGCTTCACCCTCGGCGAATAAATCGGGCAATATGCCTTGGTAGCGCACACCCACCTCGGCCAGGCCATCGGTTATCAAAAAGTTAACTTTTAAAGACTCCTGATCGCGGCTCACACTGCCGGGCACCACACAACCGCCACCACGAATCGTGGTTTCCACGGGCGCTGTACCATCCACCAGTTTTGCAGGCGGGTAAAACAAATTCAGATTATCGCGCAGGGCAAAAACAATTAACCCTATGGCCAGCGAGCTGAACACCAAGATAAAGGTGAGTAATAACAAGCGCTGCTTTCGAACCGGATGCATGAAAAACCTCTATATTTTCAATCTTGCTATGTTCAAATTTTAGGGTCAGCGGGCGGCTGGCGGCGCGCCTCATCTATACGCGCAAGGCGTTGCTGCTCCGCCAATGCCTGCCGATGCGCACGCAACGGCCAAATCACAAGCCCTGCAAACACCACCAGCGAAATAGCCATTACCGACCACACGAACACACCGTGGCCCTGCATGTAGAAAAACGCCTGCAATGAGTCAAACTGAAAAGTCATGGCTTGGCCTCCGCGTTCACATCGCTTTCGCTTAAGGCTTTTACCCAACGGGCCTGGCGTTCGCGGTTTACGATTTCAGCGCGGGTAAACAAAATCAGCACCAACGCGTAAAAACAATACATAGCCACAATCATTAACAGCAGCGGGTAAAACATATCAAGGTGCATGCTGGGCGCAGACGTAAATTTAATGGTGGCAGGCTGGTGCAAGGAGTGCCACCAGTCTACGGATTTGTAAATAATGGGAATATTCAAGCTGCCAAACAGTACCAGCACCGTGCTCGCACTGGCCGCTTGCTGCTGGTTGGTAAACGATGCCTGCAGTGCAATCACACCAAGGTACAAAAAGAACAGTACCAGCATCGATGTAATGCGCGCATCCCACACCCAATAAGTACCCCAGGTGGGCTTACCCCAAATGGCGCCCGACACCAGCGCAAGAAAGGTGAGTGCAGCGCCCAAGGGGGCTGCAGATTTCATTACCATATCGGCAAGTTTCATCTTCCAGATGTAACCCACGGCACCACTGATGGCCATGATGTAATAACCGGCGAGGGCCAAAAATGACACCGGCACATGAATGTAAATAATGCGAAAGCTGTTGCCCTGCTTGAAATCCACAGGCGCAAACGCCAGCCCCCAAACCAGGCCCGTTGCCATAAGCAAAAACGTAAGCCCCGCAAGCCACGGCAGCCAACGGCCTGTTTTTTCATAAAACCACCGGGGCGAGCCCAGGCGGTGAAACCATTGCCAATTCAACCTAACTCATCCTCTGTAATGGATTAACCCTGAATGTTAACCCTCACTCGAAATACGTAACGCCGCGGCTACCGCAAAAGGTGCCACAGCAATGGCCATCGCCAGAAATGCACCCAGCACCGCCATCTGGCCGTGATACCCAAAACCTTCCACCGCGCGCGCCACAGCGCTGGCACCGAAAATCAATACCGGCACATAAAACGGCATAATCACCAGTGAAATAAGCAGCCCGCCAGACCTTAGGCCAACAGTTAACGCCGCCCCCACCGCACCGATAAAACTCAGGCACACAGTGCCGATGCTCAAACTCAGCACCAAAGGCAAAAAGCCTGCCTCAGGCAATCCCAACATCAAGCCTAGCAGCGGCGACAACAGCGTAAGCGGCAAACCGGTAGACACCCAATGCACCACGATTTTGCTAACCACCAACATCCACAAAGGGTGCGGCGAAATCAGTAGCTGCTCCAGGCTGCCATCGTCCATATCAGAGCGGAACATGGCATCGAGGGAGAGCAAGGTGGCAAGCAAGGCCACCACCCAGATCATGCCCGGCGCAATGTGCGCCAGCTGTTCGGCATCAGGCCCTATACCTAAGGGCAGCAGCGTAATAACCAATATGAAAAATATCATCGGATTGGCCCAATCGCTGCGCGCACGCAAGGCCATGGCGAAATCTTTGCGCAGCTGTAACCCCAGCGCCTGCCCCAGAGTCACACTCACAGTGTACCCCCTTGTGCGTACCGGCCGAGCGCCAATGTGTTAACGGGCACACTTAAGCGCTGGTGCGAGGTAAGCACCACACAGCCACCTTTGGCGGCATGCCCCTGCAGCCGCTGCTCCAATGCGCTTACAGCGTTTACGTCCAACGCCGTAAAAGGTTCATCCAATACCCAAAAGGCGGCATCGGAGAGTGCCAACCTTGCCAGCGCCACCCGCCGCAACTGACCCGCCGAAAGCCGGTAACAGGGCACCTCTTCAAAACCGTATAACCCGAGCTCTGCCAAGGCCTTACCAATGGCCCCGCCAGTAGCACCCGGGCAGAGGCTTTGCAGGTTTTCTTCGGCGGTGAGGGCTTTTTTAATGGCGGGCAAATGGCCGATATACAACAGCGACTGGGCAAAATCATACCGCTGCTGCGCCATTGGCTGACCACGCCAGAACAGGCCGCCCCCATGCTGGCGCGACACCCCGGTAATGATCCGCAGCAGTGACGTTTTCCCCACGCCGTTTGGCCCCTCTATATGCCATACCTCGCCTGCGCCAAATTCAGCGCTAAGCCCGGTAAACAACATGCGGTTGTCGCGTTCGCAAGAGAGATCTTTAAGCGCTAGCAAAGGGTCTTTCCATCAGAGTGGGCCAATAGCACTGGGGTTGCCCCTGGGAGCTATAGTTAAACAGGCCAAGGATTATAACCAGCAACCTGAGCACATTCACCTGTTAACCCGCGCAATCGCCTCGACGAGCGCACAGCCTGAAAAATCAATCACTTATGGCTATTGGCCGGAGCGCACCGGCCGATAGCCTGAATACTCCAATTGGGAAGCAGTGCATGACAACAACCACAGGCCCTGGCGCACCCAACCCGCAGCCTGCGCCCACACAGAGCAGCAAGCCCCTGAGCCTTGCCCCGGGCACACAGGTTTGGGCGCTGGTGGCAAGCACTACACCGCTGGCCGGCAAGCCCGAGCTTGAAGCCGCTGCCCGCCAAAGGCTCGCCCAGCTGGCCAACCAGTTAACAACACCTAAAAACCAAACACCTGCAGCAAGCCAAGTGCAGGCAGATAGCCGCCAGCCGTCGCTATTGAGCGCCCCGCTCTACGCCATTCAGGCAAAGGTTGGCCAGCGCCTCATCACCCTGCTGGCCAACCAGCCATTGAGCAACGGCCAAGCTGTATTACTACGCGCCACCGCCCGCGGATTCAGCCTGGCCGAGGCGGGCGCAAAACCGCCCAACCCAACATTTAACGGAAACCCTGCCGGCACCGGCGCAAGTGAAAAAACAGCATTCAATAGCGCACACTTATCATCCACAGGTGCACCTACGCCCCTGGGCGCACACGGCAACTTAGGCTACGGCAATAACGCAACCGGCACTCAGCCTGCGCAAAACCAGGCGTTGAACCTGCTCACCCAAGTGCTGCGCCAAACATTGCCGCACCAAACACCCATCAGCCCGGTGTTGGCAAAACTTGCGCTCCAGTTGCTCGCAGCCAAGGCAGCGGCCACGCACCCAAGCGCCCACAGCCCTTTGCAGCCAAAACCACACACACCCGGCGCCGGTAACGCCAACCCGGCCCACACAACAGGCGCTGCGCCAAACAGCCAAGCCAACAACACCCTCAATCAAACGCTGCAACAGCTGGTTGGCAAACTGTTACAGCTTGGCAGCCTGCCCCTGCCGCCCGATGCCAAAAGCCTCAAGCAGGCTATAGATCGCAGCGGCCTGTTTGCCGAAGCAAAATTACATACCGCACCCCACCAGGCCGGTACCGATGTGAAGCTGCTGCTGTGGCAGCTGGCAGGCCTCACCAGCAGCAAATCGCAACCGCAGGATTTACTCTCGCAACTTTTGCAGCTGTTGCAGCAACCGGCACAACCCTTGACGGCAAGCGCACAACAACCCAACGAAAGTTTAAAAACGCTGGCGCAACTGTGGCTCAACAAAATTGTCAGCCAGCAAGCCCAAAGCCTGACGGAAGAAGTGAGGCCCGGCGAATGGCGGGCAAACCTCGAGATCCCTCTGCGCGCCGAACAGCAGTGGCTGCCTTTACACTTGCAACTGCAAAAGTACTGGCACAACCCGCAAGACCCAGATCAACACGCCAAACACACAGCCCAAGGCACAAAAGCCCTGCCCGTTTGGCAGGTTACACTCAGCGTTGAAATTCCCACACTCGGCAATCTGGATGCGCGCATTCGCTATGTTAACGAACGGCTGCACTTCAGCCTTTGGGCCGAGCAGCCACGCACACTGAAACTGCTGCAGGCGCACAGCCACTCACTGGGCAGTGCATTACAAACACAGGGGCTTGCCGTACAAATAATTGAATGCCACCCAGGTCGGCTGCCGCAAACACCCAACACCATCAACAGCCCGCTACTCGACACCCATGCCTGAACTTACCGAACAACATATTCAAAAAGCCGTTGCGCTATTTTACGATGGCAACCACGCACCCAAAGTGGTGGCCAAAGGCGAACGCGCGCTGGCCGAAGAAATTGTGGCGCTCGCACAGGCCCACGATGTGCCCCTGTGCGATAACAGCGGGCTGGTAGAATTATTGATGCAACTGGAAATCAACGATGAAATTCCAGAGGCGCTCTATATTGCCGTTGCCCATGTATTGGCGTTTGCCTACGAACTTCAAGGTAAAGCACCCCCTGCGAGCGAATAAATCCGACCACCGAGGCTCTCATGACAGACCCACTGATTTCAGCCCAACAACTTCACACCCAACTGGCGGAAAGCCAGCCCGTGATTTTACTGGACTGCCGCTTCAACCTTGCAGACAAGCGCGCAGGCCAAAAGGCATACAATGAGGCGCACATTCCCGGCGCCTTTTACCTGGACCTCAATAACGATCTCTCATCACCCGTGCAACGCCATGGCGGGCGCCACCCACTGCCCGACTTCAACCAGCTTGCCAATACACTGGCGAGTTTTGGCGCAAAGCCGGATTCACACTTTGTGGTGTATGACGATGGCATGGGCGCCTTTGCCTGCAGAGCCTGGTGGCTACTGCGTCACGGTGGCATCAGCCAGGTGAGCCTGCTCAACGGCGGTTGGCGCGCCTGGCAAGAGCACAAGTTCGATACCCAATCGCAAACGCCGAGCGCACCCAAACCCGGGCACCTCACCCTTTCCCCCGGCCACATGCCCGTAGCCAATCAGCAAGAAATTCTGGAACACCAGGGCGCCTGGCAACTGGTAGACAGCCGCGAACACCAACGCTACCTGGGCCAACTGGAACCTATAGACCCGATAGCAGGCCACATTCCGGGCGCCCAGAACCTGCCCTGGCAAAGTGCGATTGGCGATAACGGAGAATTCAAAAGCCCGGAACTGTTAGCGCAACGCTGGCAACAGGCGAACCTTACGCCCGCAGACGACAACACGGTGGTATATTGCGGCTCAGGCGTTACGGCGTGTGTAAACATTTTTGCACAGGCACTGTGCGGGCAAACTGCCCGGCTCTACCCCGGCAGCTGGAGCGACTGGTGCTCCTACGTAGACCGCGATCACAGCGAAAGCAGCAATCGCTCGGCGCGCGTGGCCACGGGTTGAGCGGCCGGCGCGCCGGGGCTTACTAGTTACGCTATTCGGGCATCAAACACACACCGGTGCCCGCCAAGCCACAGTAACCTGCGGGATTTTTGGCCAGGTACTGCTGGTGATACTCTTCGGCGTAATAAAATGTGGGGGCGGCTGCAATTTCAGTGGTAATTTCACCCTTGCCCGCCGCCTTAAGGCCGGCCTGAAAAGCACTGAAGGTTGCCTTGGCGCGGGCTAATTGCGCGTCACTGTAGGTGTAGATCACCGAGCGATACTGGGTGCCCAAATCATTGCCCTGCTGCATGCCCTGAGTGGGGTCATGCACCTCCCAAAACACCTTCAAAAGTGCATCGTAGCTTGTGACTTTCGGATCAAAAACCACCAACACCACTTCGGCGTGACCGGTATCACCGCTGCACACCTCTTCGTAGGTGGGGTTGGGCGTATAGCCACCGGCATAACCCACAGCCGTTGTGTACACCCCCGGCTGCTGCCAAAAACGACGCTCTGCACCCCAAAAGCAACCCAGGCCAAACATTGCCTGCTGCAAGCCCTCGGGAAATGGCGGCTTGATGCTCACACCATTCACGAAATGCTTGCCCGTAATCTCAAGGGGCGCTGCACGCCCTGTTAACGCCTGTTCAGGCGTTGGCATTTGCATTTTGCCCATAATTTCCTCACTTGTTTGCGCACCGCGCGACCTATGGCTTTAGACGAGCAGCCCGCGTATTTACCCAGTGTAGATGGGTACAAAGGCTGTAAGTTACAAGATTTATTTTCTGGCACCCACAAAAAAGCCCCGCTTGGCGGGGCTTTTGAACCGGCGCTTAGCGCTTGTCTAGCGGCACAAAGTCGCGCGGATTGTAACCAGTGTACAACTGGCGTGGACGGCCAATCTTGTAGGGGTTGGAAATCATTTCGTTCCAGTGTGCAATCCAGCCCACGGTGCGGCCGGTGGCGAAGATCACGGTGAACATTTCCGTTGGAATGCCAATGGCCTTCATGATGATGCCGGAGTAGAAATCCACGTTCGGGTAGAGTTTCTTCTCGATGAAGTACTCATCTTCCAGCGCAATCTGCTCAAGGCGCTTGGCAATGGCCAGCAGTGGGTCATTTTCCAGGCCCAATTCCGCCAACACTTCATCACAGGTTTCTTTCATTACTTTGGCGCGTGGGTCAAAGTTTTTGTAAACGCGGTGACCGAAGCCCATCAAACGGAATGGGTCACTCTTGTCTTTGGCTTTGGCAATGTACTTGTCGATGTTATCAACAGTGCCAATTTCCTCAAGCATTTCCAGAACCGCTTCGTTGGCACCACCGTGTGCAGGGCCCCACAGGGTTGCAATGCCGGCGGCCACACACGCGAAGGGGTTGGCGCCGGAGGAGCCTGCCAAACGCACGGTAGAGGTAGACGCATTCTGCTCGTGATCGGCATGCAGCAGGAAGATTTTATCCATCGCACGTGCCAGCACCGGGTTTACATCGGGGTCGTCACAGGGGGTGCCGAACATCATGTGCAGGAAGTTTTCCGAGTAACCCAGATCGTTATCGGGGTACATGAAGGGCTGGCCGATGTGATGCTTGTAGCACATGGCGGCAAGCGTTGGCATTTTCGCAATCAGGCGGTGCGCCGAAATCAACCGGTGCTCTGGGTTATTGATGTCCAGGGAGTCGTGGTAAAAAGACGACAAGGCACCAACCACACCCACCATGATGGCCATTGGGTGCGCATCGTAGCGGAAGCCACGGAAGAAATTGGTGATTGATTCATGCACCATGGTGTGACGCATGATGGTATCCACAAACTCTGCCTTTTGCTCGGCATTGGGCAACTCGCCGTTAAGCAATAAGTAGCAAGTTTCCAGGTAATCGGACTTGTCGGCCAGCTGCTCAATGGGGTAGCCGCCATGCAACAGCACGCCTTTGGCGCCGTCGATGTAAGTCAGCTTGGACTCACAAGAAGCCGTAGACATAAAGCCGGGATCATAGGTGAAGTACCCGTTGGCCGTTAAGCTGCTGACGTCGATCACGTCCGGGCCGGTTGAACCGGAGTGTATCGGCAGTTCTATGGGGTCGCGCCCCTCTACTACCAGTTGTGCTTTCTTCTCAGCCATCTTGGGACTCCTATATCTGCAAGTTGTAATCGTCTCTTCTTCCGGGGCTTGCATACCCTCTTATATAGCACTAATGGCCGTGAGCGGACTTTAGAGCGGGCACAACTATAAAGTTAAGTTTGTTTTTGTCAAATAGATAGTCGATTATAGATGGCCGCACCAAAAACGACCTTCTAGCTGTAACTTGCACCCTTGGCGGTGCATCGCGCGCACAAAACAACCAATCCGCACAGCAAACCAACGATTGGCCATTTTGCAGCTGGGCAGGGTGCCACCGGTGCCGGTGAAAGCCCCGTAAAATGCGGACATAAGTACCGGATTTCATTTGTAATTTAAATGTCGCATCCTTATAATTTCGCGCGTCTTGCAGGGGGGGTAGCTGGTGAATTATCACTTTGCTACCTATGCTAGAGAGATTGTGTGCTATGCAAACTATCTCGAACCGCCCGATCTATGGGCAAAAAGGTGTGACTTAACGTGAACAAAAACAGACCTGTTAATCTCGACATCTCCACTATTCAACTTCCCATCACTGCTTACGTCTCTATCCTTCACCGTATTTCTGGCGTCGCCCTGTTCGCAGGTGTGGCCGTATTGCTGTGGATGCTGGAAGCGAGCCTGAGTTCAGAGTCCAGCTTTGAAGAGCTTAAAGAGCTGACTTCAAGCCCTCTGTGCAAGTTGATCTTGTGGGCCACCCTGGCTGGCCTTGCGTATCACATGATTGCGGGCATTCGCCACCTGATCATGGATGCCGGTATAGGTGAAAGCCTGGAAGGCGGCCAGAACGGTGCCAAAATCGCACTGGCGCTCGCCATCATTACAATTGCAGCACTGGGGGTTTGGATATGGTAACTGCCGTAACAAGTTTTGGCCGTAGCGGCCTGTACGACTGGCTGGTCCAGCGCGTGAGCGCGGTGGTCATGGCTGCCTATACCTTCTTTATTGTAGGTTTTATTTTCACCACGCCCGATCTCACCTTTGATGTCTGGCAAGGTCTGTTCAATCAGCTGTGGGTACGCATCTTCACGCTGGCTACCCTGCTGTCTATTGCCGCACACGCCTGGATTGGCCTGTGGGCCGTATTGACCGACTACCTCACCAACCGCCTGATGGGCGCCAAGGCCACTGCGTTGCGCCTGTTTGCCCAGATTGTACTGGGCGCGGTAACCCTGACCTACGTGGTCTGGGGTGTTGAAATTCTGTGGGGAGCTTAATCAATGTCTAATATGCGTACTATTTCATTCGACGGCATCGTCATCGGTGGCGGTGGCGCGGGCATGCGTGCAGCCCTGCAGCTGGCGCAATCTGGCTACAAAACAGCCGTAATTACCAAAGTATTCCCAACGCGCTCGCACACTGTATCCGCCCAGGGCGGCATCACCTGTGCCATCGCAAGCTCTGATCCACAAGACGATTGGCGCTGGCACATGTACGACACCGTTAAAGGTTCCGACTACATCGGTGACCAAGACGCCATCGAATACATGTGCTCCGTAGGCCCTGAGGCCGTATTCGAACTCGAGCACATGGGCCTGCCCTTCTCTCGTACCGAAGAAGGCCGCATTTACCAGCGTCCGTTCGGTGGCCAGTCTAAGGATTTCGGCAAGGGCGGCCAGGCGGCGCGCACCTGTGCGGCAGCAGACCGCACCGGTCACGCCCTGCTACACACCCTCTACCAGAACAACGTAAAGAACAACACTGTGTTCCTGAACGAATGGTTCGCGGTAGATCTGGTTAAAAACGCCGACGGCGCTGTGGTGGGCGTAATTGCCATCAACATCGAAGACGGTGAAGTGGTTTACGTTAAATCCAAAGCCACGGTATTTGCCACCGGCGGTGCCGGCCGTATCTACGCCTCTACCACCAACGCCCACATCAACACCGGCGATGGTATCGGCATGGCGCTGCGCGCGGGATTCCCGGTACAAGATATCGAAATGTGGCAATTCCACCCAACAGGTATTGCCGGTGCCGGTGTACTGGTAACCGAGGGTTGTCGTGGTGAAGGTGGCTACCTGATCAACAAAAACGGCGAACGCTTCATGGAGCGCTACGCGCCTAACGCCAAAGATCTGGCATCGCGGGACGTGGTTGCACGCTCCATGGTGCTCGAAATCCTGGCCGGCAACGGCTGCGGTGAAGAAGGCGATCACGTATTCCTGAAGCTCGATCACCTGGGTGAAGAAGTACTGGAAAGCCGCCTGCCTGGCATCTGCGAACTGTCGCGCACCTTCGCACACGCAGACCCGGTAAAAGAGCCGATTCCGGTTGTTCCTACCTGCCACTACATGATGGGCGGCATTCCCACCAACGTAAACGGCCAGGTGTTGACGCAAATTGACGGCAAAGACACAGTGGTTGAAGGCTTCTACGCCTGTGGTGAAGTGGCTTGTGTATCCGTGCACGGCGCCAACCGCTTGGGCGGCAACTCATTGCTTGACCTGGTGGTATTTGGTCGCGCATCTGGCCTGTACATTGAAAAGGCCCTGCGCGAAGGCATAGAGCACAAAGCCGCAACCGATAGCGATATCGAGCGCGCCATGGCTCGCCTGAACAAGATCAACACCTCCGAAAGCGGCGAATCGGCCCCTGCCCTGCGCAAGGAACTGCAGACCATTATGCAGAACCACTTTGGCGTATTCCGCAACGGCGAGTTCATGAAAGAAGGCATTAAAAAGCTGGCTGAGTTGCGCCCACGCATTGAAAGTGTGTCTATTACCGATAAGAGCAACGCCTTCAATACCGCCCGCATCGAAGCGCTTGAGCTGCAAAACCTGCTGGAAGTGGCCGAAGCCACAGCCATTACTGCAGAAGAGCGTAAAGAATCGCGCGGCGCTCACGCCCGTGAAGATTTCCAGGAACGCGACGATGCCAACTGGCTGTGCCACTCCATGTTCTTCCCTCTGGAAAAACGCGTAGGCAAGCGCGACGTGAACTTCACGCCGAAAACCATGGAAGCCTTCGAGCCTAAAGCTCGTACTTACTAAGTTCTGGGGAATGGTGACATGTTAAAAGTAGAAATTTATCGCTATAACCCTGAGGCAGACAAAGCCCCTCATATGCAAACCTATGAGGTGGATACCCAGGGTAAAGACCTGATGGTGCTCGACGTATTGGAGATCATCAAATCTCAGGATGCGTCGCTTGCCTACCGCCGCTCATGCCGTGAAGGCGTTTGTGGCTCAGACGGCATGAACATCAACGGCAAAAACGGCTTGGCGTGTATCATGCCACTGTCTGAGTGCGTGAAAAACAACAAGCTGGTGCTGCGTCCGCTGCCGGGCCTGCCGGTTATTCGCGACCTGGTTATCGACATGACGCAATTCTACGACCAGTACAAAAAAGTACAGCCGTATTTGCAAAACGATACCCCGGCACCGGCTATTGAGCGTTTGCAGTCGCCCGAAGAGCGTGAAAAGCTCGACGGCCTCTACGAGTGCATTCTGTGTGCCTGTTGCTCAACCAGCTGCCCGTCTTTCTGGTGGAACCCCGACAAGTTTATCGGCCCGGCCGGTTTACTTCAGGCATACCGTTTCCTGGCAGACAGCCGCGACAACGCCACCGAAGACCGTTTGGCAAAACTGGATGACCCCTTCAGCGTATTCCGCTGCCACGGCATCCAAAACTGTGTTGCCGTGTGCCCGAAGGGTTTGAACCCGACGCGCGCCATCGGCCACATTCGCAATATGTTGTTACAAAGAGCTGTATAAACAGCCGCGGGCTCTGCCCGTGTAAGCGTAGTGCCGCACTAACCCCTTGGGCCGGGGGTTAGTCATAAAAAAATACACGCGGCATACCCACCATTCGTTGAATGGTCTGAAAAGGTGCGGAACCCAGGTGCAGGAAACGGCGTTAGCTCGGCTAGGCTTTTTCTTTCGCCCTACTAAACATTGTTTGCGTGGTTGTTGCACGCAAGTGAACGAACTTTGCGACTCCAAAAGAGTCTGCATATGAAATAACTAGTTTGACGCTAGTAAGTAGCAGGGGTATGTCGGGTAAGACCCGATCTATCTGTGAGAGCGACGATCATCAGTCACTGCTTTCATGGGGTAACCGCTCGATCGGCGCGGCCGATCCGGAACGCATGACAGCACAGGCTGTTTTGCTCACGCCCTCACAGCTAGACAATGCCCCATCGACCAGGTGGGTAAAATGCAAGAAAGCATGTTGGAGCTGCTCAGGAAGTCTTCCCATATTTCCGATGGGAACACGGCCTATGTAGAAGATCTTTACGATACCTATTTACACGATCCGAATGCCGTGGCGGAAGAGTGGCGACGCTACTTTGATCAGCTGCCGCGCGTAGACGGCGTGATGGTGCAAGATACACCGCACTCTGTTATTCGCGAACATTTTGAACTGCTCGGCAAAAACCGCGCGCGCCCTATTGCCGCACCCGGTTCTGGCGGAGCCAATATCGAGCACGAGCGCAAGCAGGTTAAAGTAGTTCAGCTGATCAGCTCCTACCGTTTCCGTGGCCACCAACGCGCCAAACTCGACCCGCTGGGCCTGATGGAACGCGAGCACATTCCCGATTTGGAGTTGAGCTTTCACGGCTTAACGCCAGCAGATCTCGACACAGTGTTCCAAACCGGCAACCTGTTCATGGGCAAAGACGAAGCCCCGCTGCGTGAAATTATCGGTGTGCTCGAAAGCACCTACTGCGGCCACATAGGCCCGGAAATCATGCACATCACCAACTTCGCAGAGAAGCAGTGGTTGCAGCAGCGCCTGGAATCTACCCGCGCCAAGCCCGCCTACAACAACGACATCAAACTCAACATTCTTGAGCGCCTCACCGCAGCCGAAGGCCTTGAACGCCACCTGGATTCAAAGTACCCGGGCACCAAGCGCTTTGGCCTTGAGGGTGGTGAATCCATGATTCCCCTGCTCGATGGTCTGGTGAAAAGTGCAGGAGCCCACGGCGCCAAGGAAATCGTGCTCGGCATGGCCCACCGCGGCCGCCTGAACACCCTGGTGAATGTATTCGGTAAAAAGCCCTCTGAGCTGTTTGAAGAATTCGAAGGCAAGAAGCTCGTCACCACCTCCGGTGACGTGAAATACCACCAGGGCTTTTCGTCCAACATCATGACCCCCGGCGGCGAAGTTCACATCGCCATGGCTTTTAACCCGTCGCACCTGGAAATTGTGTCGCCGGTGGTTGAAGGCTCTGTGCGCGCACGCCAGGATCGCCGTGCAGACCCGGTTGGCAATAAGGTGGTGCCCATTGTTATTCACGGCGACGCCGCCTTTGCCGGCCAGGGCGTGGTGATGGAAACCTTCCAGATGTCGCAAACCCGCGCCTACAAAACCGGCGGCACCATTCACGTGGTGCTCAACAACCAGGTGGGTTTCACAACCAGCTTCCGCGAAGATGCGCGCTCAACCGAGTACTGCACCGACGTAGCCAAGATGATCGAAACACCGATTTTCCACGTCAACGCCGACGATCCGGAAGCGGTTATGTTCGTCACACTCCTGGCCATGGACTACCGCTACGAATTCAAAAAAGACGTAGTGATAGACTTGGTGAGCTACCGTCGTCGCGGCCACAACGAAACCGACGAGCCCTCAGCCACCCAGCCGCTGATGTACAAAAAAATTCGCAGCCACAAATCCAGCCGCACCCTTTATGCCGAGCAACTGGTGAAAGAAGGTGCGCTGTCTGAGGCCGAAGCGCAAGCCATGACCGACAACTACCGCGCCGCACTCGACCGCGGCGAGCACGTAGCCAGCGGCCTGGTAAGCGAGCCCGATAAATCGCTGTTTGTAGACTGGTCACCCTACATTGGCCACGACTGGACCGCCGAGGGCGACACACGCGTTGAAATCAAAAAGCTGCAGCAACTCGCACACAAGTGCTGCGACATCCCGGACGGCGTTGTGGTGCAGCGGCAGGTTTCAAAAATCTACGAAGATCGCAAAAAGATGGCCGGCGGCGCCCTGCCCATCAACTGGGGCATGGCCGAAACCTTGGCCTACGCCACCATTCTTGATGACGGCATTCGCGTGCGCCTCACAGGTCAGGATGTGGGCCGTGGCACCTTCTCGCACCGCCACGCAGTGGTGCACAGCCAGAAAGATGCCAGCCGTTTCATTCCGCTGCAAAACCTGAAAGAAGACCAGCCCCCCTTCGATATCTACGATTCGTTGTTATCCGAAGAGGCGGTACTGGCGTTTGAATACGGCTATGCCACCACCACGCCTAACGCGTTGGTGATCTGGGAAGCGCAGTTCGGCGATTTTGCCAACGGCGCCCAGGTGGTGATAGACCAGTTCATTACCTCTGGCGAACACAAGTGGGGCCGTTTATGTGGCCTGACCATGTTGTTGCCACACGGCTACGAAGGCCAGGGGCCAGAGCACTCCAGTGCCCGCCTTGAACGCTTCATGCAGTTGTGTGCTGAACACAATATCCAGGTGTGTATTCCTACAACGCCGGCGCAGGTGTTCCACATGTTGCGCCGCCAGGCAGTGCGCCCCATGCGCCGTCCATTGGTGGTGATGAGCCCCAAGTGGATTTTGCGCCACAAGCTTGCCACCTCAACGCTGGAAGAACTGGCCAACGGCCACTTCCACAATGTGTTGGCCGATACCACCGTAAACCCCAAGAAGGTCAAACGCGTGGTGCTGTGCTCCGGCAAGGTTTACTACCACCTGCTGGAAGCGCGCATGGAACGTGGCCAGGAAGATGTCGCCCTGGTGCGTCTGGAGCAGCTCTACCCCTTCCCGGAAGAAGAGCTGATGGCCGCCCTGAAGCCCTACGGAAAACTTACCGATTTCGTATGGTGTCAGGAAGAGCCCATGAACCAGGGTGCCTGGTACTCCAGCCAGCACCACATGCGCCGCGTGATTGGCAACATTTCTAGCAAGGCATACCTCAACTTTGCTGGCCGCGAAGCATCAGCAGCGCCAGCCGCGGGCTATATGTCTACGCACCTGGAAGAACAAAACCGTTTCATCGACGAAGCACTGACCATCAAGTAGCCGTCGTTTACAGATTTGGCTAAGGCTAAGGAATAAAGACAATGAGTATCGAAATCAAAGCACCGCAGTTCCCTGAATCCGTACCAGACGGCACCATCGCAACCTGGCACAAAAAGGCTGGCGATGCCGTTAGCCGTGATGAGCTGATTGTAGATATTGAAACCGACAAAGTGGTGCTTGAAGTAGTAGCACCGGCCGATGGCGTATTGGCAGAAATTGTTAAAGATGAAGGCGAAACCATTCTCAGCAATGAGCTGATCGCCCGCCTGGAAGAAGGTGCAGCCCCCGCGGCAAGCAACAGCGCACCCAAAGCGGAAGAAACACCAGCCGCTGCAGCGCCAGCAGCTGCCAGCGATGAAAAGCTGGTGAATCCTTCGGCGCGCAAAATGGCGAGCGAAAACAACGTCAACGTGGGTTCGGTTGAAGGCTCAGGCAAAGGCGGACGCGTTACCAAAGGCGATGTGATTGATCACCTTAAAGGCGGCAGCGCACCTGCAGCAGCGGCACCCGCGCCTGCTGCAACGGCCAACCTTGCCGACATGCCCGCCGGTGAACGCACCGAGAAGCGTGTGCCTATGTCACGCATGCGCGCCCGTATTGCCGAGCGCCTGCTGGAAGCCAGCCAATCAACCGCCATGCTCACCACCTTTAACGAGGTTGACATGGGCCCGGTGATGGAGCTGCGCAAAAAGTACAAAGACCAGTTCGAAAAATCCCACAACGGCACACGCCTGGGCTTCATGGGCTTTTTTGTAAAAGCCGCCGCCGAAGCACTGCGCCGCTTCCCTGCGGTAAACGCCTCTATTGATGGCAACGATGTGGTTTACCACGGCTATCAGGATATTGGTGTTGCAGTGTCTACCGAAAAAGGCCTGGTAGTACCGGTGCTGCGCAATGCTGAAAACATGGGCCTGGCCGATGTGGAAAACACCATTCGCGATTTCGGCCTGCGCGCGCGCGACGGCAAGCTGGGCATGAACGACATGATGGGTGGCACCTTCACCATCACCAATGGTGGCGTGTTTGGCTCACTGATGTCTACGCCGATCCTGAACCCCCCGCAAACCGCTATTTTGGGTATGCACAAAATCCAGGAACGCCCCATGGCCGTTAACGGCAAAGTTGAAATTCGCCCCATGATGTACCTGGCACTGTCATACGATCATCGCCTGATCGATGGTAAAGATGCGGTACAGTTCCTGGTTGCGATCAAAGACATGATTGAAGACCCGGCCCGTATCCTGCTGGAAATTTAATCGCGCGCTGCACATAAATTCACGGGGGCCAGGCCCCCAACACTTTTAGAATTGAGGACAAAACATGTCTGATAAATTTGACGTTATCGTGATCGGTTCAGGCCCTGCAGGTTATGTTGCCGCCATTCGCGCAGCGCAACTGGGTTTGAAAACTGCCTGTATTGAAAAGTGGCAGAATGCCGAGGGCAAAGGCGTAAACGGTGGTACCTGCCTGAACGTAGGCTGCATTCCCTCCAAGGCACTGCTCGATAGCTCCTACAAGTATCACGAAGCCAAAGAAGACCTGGATGTACACGGCATCAGCACCAAAGACGTAAAAATTGACGTGCCCTCCATGATTGCCCGCAAAGCGGCCATCGTGAAGCAGCTCACCGGTGGCATTGCCGGCCTGTTCAAGGCCAACGGCGTGACCTCTTTCTACGGCACCGGCAAACTGCTGGCCAACCGCACTGTGGAAGTCACCGATTTTGAAGGTAAAACCCAAACCCTCACCGCAGAGAACGTGATTTTGGCCTCGGGTTCAGTGCCGGTAAATATTCCGGTAGCCCCCGTTGATAACGACGTGATTCTGGATTCCACCGGCGCACTTGAGATCGACAAAGTGCCAGAGCGCCTGGGCGTAATTGGTGCAGGCGTTATCGGCCTGGAGCTGGGTTCTGTGTGGAACCGCCTGGGCTCTAAAGTGGTACTGCTGGAAGCCATGCCCGACTTCCTGGCCATGATGGATCAGCAAATTGCCAAAGAAACCAAAAAGATCCTCACCAAACAAGGTTTGGATATTCGCCTGAACTGCCGCGTAACCGGCAGTGAAGTAAGCGGCAAAGGCAAGAAGAAAACCGTAACTGTTACCTACACAGACGCCGATGGCAACGAGCAAAAAGAAGTATTCGACAAGCTCATCGTATGTGTGGGCCGCCGCCCCTTCACCCAGAACCTGCTGTCACAGGATTCCGGCGTGAACCTGGACGAGCGCGGTTTCATCTACGTAAACGACCTCTGCTCCACCTCAGCACCTGGCGTTTGGGCAATTGGCGACGTAGTGCGCGGCCCGATGCTGGCACATAAAGGCAGCGAGGAAGGCGTAGTGGTTGCCGAGCGCATTGCTGGCCAAAAGAGCATTGTGAACTACGATATTATCCCCAACGTGATTTACACCCACCCCGAAGTGGCCGCTGTGGGTAAAACCGAAGAGCAGCTTAAATCCGAGGGCGAGCCCTACAACGTGGGCGTATTCCCGTTTGCGGCCAGTGGCCGTGCCATGGCCGCCAACGAGACCGGCGGCATGGTGAAGATTCTGGCGCATGCCGACACAGATCGCGTATTGGGCGCTCACATTGTGGGCCCATCTGCAGCAGATCTGGTGCAGCAGGTTGCCATCGCCATGGAATTCGGCGCCTCTGCCGAAGACATTGGCATGACTATTTTTGGTCACCCGACTCTGTCAGAGGCGGTTAAAGAAGCGGCCCTGGCGGCGAATGGCCACGCCATTCACATCGCCAACCGCAAAAAGCGCAAATAATAACAATACGGCGTAAACGCCTCACACGAGGCACATCAGGGGGTCAGCCAGACGTAGCGGCTGACCATCACAGGTACAGCGTATTGTGGTAATGACGGGGCCAGCCCCATCCAACAAACGCACAAAGTGGAACGACATCATGAATTTGCATGAGTATCAGGCAAAGCAGTTGTTTGCCGAGTACGGTCTCCCGGTATCCAAGGGCGTAGCAGCTGCTACACCTGCCGAGGCTGTTGCCGCAGCCGCCGAGATCGGTGGTGACAAATGGGTAGTTAAAGCACAGGTTCACGCCGGTGGCCGCGGTAAAGCGGGCGGCGTAAAACTGGTAAGCACCAAGCAGGAAATTGAAGATTTCGCCAAAAAATGGCTGGGCAACAACCTGGTAACCTACCAGACAGATGAAAACGGCCAGCCCGTTTCACGCATTCTGGTTGAATCTTGCACCGACATCGCCCAAGAGCTGTACCTGGGCGCCGTGGTAGATCGCGCAACCCGTCGCATCGTATTCATGGCCTCTACCGAAGGTGGCGTAGAGATTGAAAAAGTTGCCGAAGAAACGCCAGAGAAAATTCTGAAAGCTGTGATTGATCCACTGGTAGGCGCACAGCCTTACCAGGCGCGCGACCTGGCCTTTCAACTGGGCCTGAACGCCGCTCAGGTGAAGCAGTTCACCAAAATCTTCCTGGGCCTGGCCAAAATGTTCCAGGACTTCGATTTCGCCCTGCTGGAAATCAACCCGCTGGTGATCACCGAAGAAGGCAACCTGCACTGCCTGGACGGCAAGATCAACATCGACGGCAACGCCCTGTACCGTCAGCCCAAAATCAAGGAAATGCACGATCCTTCCCAAGAAGACGAGCGTGAGGCCAATGCTGCCAAGTGGGAGCTCAACTACGTGGCCCTCGATGGCAACATCGGCTGCATGGTGAACGGCGCAGGTCTGGCCATGGGCACCATGGACATCGTAAAACTGCACGGCGGCCAGCCAGCCAACTTCCTGGACGTAGGCGGCGGTGCTACCAAAGAGCGCGTGATCGAAGCGTTCAAGATCATTTTGTCTGACGACGCAGTAGAAGCTGTTTTGATCAACATCTTCGGCGGCATCGTGCGCTGTGACATGATCGCCGAAGGCGTGATTGGTGCAGTAAAAGAAGTGGGCGTTAAAGTGCCCGTGGTTGTTCGCCTTGAAGGTAACAACGCAGACTTGGGTGCCAAGGTACTGAGCGAAAGCGGTTTGAACATCATCGCCGCTACCAGCCTGACCGATGCTGCACAGCAAGTAGTTAAAGCGGCGGGAGGCAAGTAATGAGCGTTTTAATCAATAAAGACACCAAGGTAATCTGCCAGGGTTTCACCGGCGCACAGGGTACTTTCCACTCTGAGCAAGCCATTGCCTACGGCACCAAAATGGTTGGCGGTGTGACGCCAGGCAAAGGCGGTCAAACGCACCTGGGCCTGCCCGTATTCAACACCGTGCGTGAAGCCGTAGCAGCCACAGGCGCAGAAGCCTCTGTAATTTACGTACCCGCAGCCTTCTGTAAGGATTCTATCCTGGAAGCGGCCAACGCCGGCATCAAGCTGATTGTATGCATCACCGAAGGCATCCCTACCCTGGACATGCTGGAAGCGAAAGTTGTGGTAGATCAGCTGGGCGTTACCTTAATTGGCCCTAACTGCCCGGGTGTTATCACCCCCGGTGAATGCAAGATCGGCATCATGCCCGGTCACATCCACCTGCCGGGCAAAGTGGGTATTGTGTCGCGTTCAGGCACCCTCACCTATGAAGCCGTTAAGCAAACCACCGATTACGGTTTTGGCCAGTCTACCTGTGTGGGCATTGGTGGCGACCCTATTCCCGGTTCTAACTTCATCGATATCCTGAAGTTGTTCCAGGAAGATCCAGCCACAGAAGCCATCGTTATGATTGGTGAAATTGGTGGTAGCGCCGAAGAAGAAGCGGCAGCCTACATCAAGGCCAACGTAACCAAGCCTGTTGTGTCTTACATTGCCGGTGTTACCGCACCTGCCGGTAAGCGCATGGGCCACGCCGGTGCCATCATCGCCGGTGGTAAAGGCACTGCTGACGAAAAGTTTGCCGCACTGGAAGATGCCGGTGTTAAAACTGTTCGCAGCCTGGCCGACATTGGCGCTGCATTGAAAGAGCTAACCGGCTGGTAATTGCCGCTGCACTTTCTTAAAAAGGCCGCAATTGCGGCCTTTTTTATTGCCATTCAAAGACTTAGCTCCCAGCTTATTAAGTGCCCCCGCCCCGCGCACGCAACCGATCCTCTTACCAAGCCCCTTTTTTGGCACGTAATTAAACATCAAGTTTTCCTGCAGCAGCCGATATCTTGCATATACTTCATTGAGCCCAATGGATTTTTATAGGGCTTTTTGGCATTTACAGCGTATCTTTTAGAACTTGAGTGGGGTCACGATGAATTGGCTTAGAGGTAGTATGCAAACTCGCCTGATGATGATTGTAGGCACGGGCCTGCTCGTCATGTTCATGGCCGCGCTCTATGCGGTATCACAACTCAACAACACCGTTGATCAATACCAAAACCTGTTGAAAGAACAAATCAGTTACGAGCGCGCCATCAACCAAATGAACTACGACTTCAAAGTACAGGTTCAAGAGTGGAAAAATGTT
Organism: Simiduia sp. 21SJ11W-1; assembly: GCF_024138675.1. NCBI lineage: Bacteria > Pseudomonadati > Pseudomonadota > Gammaproteobacteria > Cellvibrionales > Cellvibrionaceae > Simiduia > Simiduia sp. 21SJ11W-1. The sequence goes on from NZ_CP090959.1 coordinate 2,297,364, forward strand.
TTATTGCGTGGCGCCAATGAATCTGACCGTGAAAAATACTGGAGCCGTTTTAACGATATCGCTGACACCATTCAGGCAGAGGCACGGGCGCTGGAAGCACGCATGGCGGGTAGCCCGCACCAGGTTGCCGTGGAGCGCTTCAGAGATTCACACAAAGCCATGCAGCTGGCCTACAACAAAGGCTATGAAGATTTTGTGTTCGCCCAGTTCGATCCGGTAGTGGGCGATCAAGCGGTGCGCGGCATAGACCGCGAACCAGCCAAATTATTAGACCAGGCCGCAGCCGACATCGCCACCAATGTGCAAAAATTATCGCGCGATTTACAAGAGCATGCCGGCAGCCTGGCCACTACTGCCACCGTTACCCTGGTGCTTTCAGCCGCAGTGATTCTCACCATTTTATTGATCACCCTCAAAGGCAGCATAATCAAGCCCATCCACGACATGATGGCCGACATTCGCCGCTTCAGTGGCGGTGATTTCAGCCAGCCGCTGAGCAGTAATCGCGTGGATGAACTCGGCAAGCTCACCCGCAATCTGGAATCCATGCGCAGCGAGATTGTATCCATTATTGCCGCCGTGCAAGACACTTCAAAGGCGCTGACTAAAGCGTCGGCGAACATCAATGAAACCGCCTCTGAAATAGCCCAGCACACGGGCCAAACCGAGCACTATACCGATCAGGTATCTACCGCCATCAATGAGATGAGCGCAACGGTGCAGGAAGTGGCAGGCAATGCCGCCGGCGCCGCCGAAGCTGCGCAAGCCGCCGACAGCAATGCGAAATCCGGTTTGACGGTAATGCAGCAAACCATTGCCGCCATTAACAGCCTTTCGGCGGAAGTAGACAATATTGCCCAGGCCATGGATAAGCTTGAAAACGATACCTCAAGCGTGGGCACGGTCTTGGGCGTGATTAAAGGCATTGCCGAACAAACCAACCTGCTGGCCCTGAACGCGGCCATTGAAGCCGCCCGCGCGGGCGAACAGGGCCGGGGCTTTGCCGTAGTGGCCGATGAAGTGCGTGGCCTCGCGCAGCGCACCCAGGAATCCACTGCAGAAATTCAGCAAATCATTGAAACCGTTCAAAGTGGTGCGGCGTCTGCGGTAAAAGCCATGCGCGACGGCCAGGATAAAACCAACGCCACAGTAGATTTGGCAGGCCAGGCAGGCGATTCAATCCGCGCCATTACCGATGCAGTATCTCGCATACGCGACATGAACACACAAATCGCCACCGCTGCTGAAGAGCAGAGTTACGCCTCTGATGAAATAGCCCGCAACGTATCCGGCATGGCCGAGCTCGCGCAAAATGCCCACGCCAGCGCTCGCCGATCGACAGAAATTGCCAACAATCTCGACACTACAAGCTCCGAGTTATCGCACCTGATTGCGAAGTTCCGGGTGTAGCAACACCCGGCGTACAAGCCATGGATGGCCGCCCTACCGGCTGCAGACTTTCTCAATACGCACGTCACATACCTCACCAAACATGCTTTATGTCACTAGCAACTAGCAACTAGCAACTAGCAACTAGCATTCTCAGCCCCCAATTCACCCTGCGCTGTAGCTAGCTGCGCAGAGAAACTGGCAGAAAATTTATCGCGAAATTCAATGGCGGCTTGGCGCTTAGAAAACCTCGCCCTCGGCTTTCATGCGCTCGTTCACCTCGCGCCATTGGGGCAGGCTTTTTTCGGTATCTGTTGTGAGCTTTTTATCCCGCGATTTCGCAAGCCACAGGCCACTGCCGTTAAAGCTGTAAATGGGGAACAGATCCGGGCGCTCGGAGGCCGGTAAAATGGTTTTATTGATGTTGTCCAGAATTAATGGTTCAGCACTGGGTGAGGGGTAATAGGCCAACACCATGTGAGCCTGATTGTAATCCAGCGCTTTAACGTAGGTGATGCGGAGCTTTTCCGGATCCAGGCGCGTGTGGTGCAAGGTAACGTACTTGCCGATTGAAAAATCTTCACAATCGCCGCCATTGCTGGCCAGGGTTTCGATGGGCGTGGCCCAGTAATCCTCTTTGCCCCAATGCTCGATATCTTGCACCCAGGCCACCTGATTAAAAAAATCGTTGGCGCGCTGTAACTTGGCCAGCTCATCTGGGTGGTCTTTAAGGGTGCTGCGCATGTGTGGCGGCCACTCGGCCACGCGCGCACGCGCCTGTGCATCCCAGCGGCTTTCCACCCAATCGAGCACCGACTGGGTAACCCCGAAATCCTGCAATTGCGCCATCACAGAAGAGCAACACACGCCCCCCGCCAACACCACTGCTTGCCAGCGTTTGAATCCTCTTTGCACACAGCCCTCCTTCACGGCTGCCTCAAGTATAGTCAGCCCGGCATCGCCACGGCAGAGATTAATCGGTAAAATCACCACCAGTTTCAATATGCCGGCCAAAAGGCCTGGCTCTCCAGCAAAGGCGCAGCACAATGAGTATTCAGTGGTACCCGGGACACATGCACAAAGCACGCAAGCAAATGCTGGAGCTGCTGCCCCGTATTGACCTACTCGTAGAGATTTTGGACGCCCGCCTGCCCCACTCAAGCCAGAACCCCGTGATTAGCGAGGCCCGTGGCCAAATTCCGGTCATCAAGCTGTTAAGTAAAGACGACCTGGCAGACGCCCAGCGCACCAAAGCCTGGCAAACCCATTTCGAGCAAGACGCCCACATCCGCACGTTAGCGGTGGATTTACGCAAACCCGGTAAGCTCAAAAGCCTGATTCCAGAGCTTTGCCGCAAACTTGCACCACAAAAAGCCGAGCAAAACCGCACCATTCATGTGATGGTGGCGGGCATCCCCAATGTGGGTAAATCCACCTTCATCAATACCATGGCTGGCCGCCCGGCCACCAAAACCGGCAACGAGCCCGCCGTTACCAAGGCCCAGCAACAGATTAACCTGGAAGGCGGCGTGATTTTGTACGACACGCCCGGCATGCTCTGGCCGAGGCTCGAACACGACAACACGGGCTTCAGGCTGGCTGCCACCAGCGCCATTAAGAACACGGTGATTGATTTTGAAGACCTTGGGCTTTACCTGGCAGATTATTTGATGGTGCACTACCCCGAAGGCTTAAAACAACGCTACGGCCTACAAAGCCTCCCCAAAGACAGCCACGGCCTGCTCTCAGCCATTTGCACCCGCCGCGGCGGTATGAAGGCCAATCAGGTGGATTTCTACAAAGGGGGGGAAATTCTCATTTCCGATTTCCGCGCCAGCAGGCTCGGCTGCATAACCCTGGAGACACCCGAAGAAATCGCCAATGAGCTGCTGGAAATTGAAGCAGAGCGCGAGCGCAAGGCCGCCATTGCCGCAGAAAAAGAGGCCCAGAAGGCCCTTAAAAAAGCGGGCAAGCGCCATACCTGATTTGCGCCTCAAGCGTCATTAAAAACCAAGGATTCCCGTGTTTCTAGCCGAGCTCAGCCTGTGGGCACACATCGCCATTGGCGTTATTTTCATCTGGAGCGGCTTCGTGCGCTCAGGGCTTGGTTTTGGTGGTGCGGTATTGTCGCTGCCATTTTTACTACTGATAGATGACCGCCCGCTCGTTTATCTGCCCATCATCGCCGTGCATTTGCTGGTATTCAGCAGCCTCACCATCTGGCAAAGCCGCAACAACCAAAGCGAAACCGACCAACGGGTAGACTGGCGCTACTTAGGCTACGCCCTGCTGATTATGATCATCCCGAAACTGGTGGGTGTATTCGGTTTATTGGCACTGCCTAACGATCTTATGACGGCAATTATCTTTGCCATAGTGGTGTGCTATTCCATCAGCTACATATTGGATAAACCCTTCATCAGCAAACACCCGTTTATGGATAAAGTGCTACTGATGACCGGCGGCTATGTGAGTGGTACATCACTCATTGGTGCGCCTTTGATTGTGGCAGTGTTTGCCTCGCACGTGGCGCGCGCACGGCTGCGCAATACACTCTTTGCCCTGTGGTTTATTTTGGTCACCATCAAAATGGCAGCCTTTGTGTGGGCGGGCGTTGATTTACAATGGCTGCAACATATATGGCTGTTGCCCTGCGCCGCCCTCGGCCACTACCTTGGGTTAATTGCCCACCAAAAATTGCTACAAGCAAACAGCCGCACCTTTTACAAAGTACTGGGTTGGGTATTGTTGCTGGTGAGTAGCCTTGGCCTTGGCAGCTACCTGTTTAACTAATAAACAAAAGCTAACTGCTTTTACCCTTCACCCATTGTGCTTGCCACTGGCACTTGGCAGGCATCCAGCACGGCGGGCGGGCGCTTAAAGAAAAACGGGTGCTCGCGATCTTTACGGGCACGTAATTTTTCTTTAAAGGCTTGGGTTTCTGTAGCTTCTACCCGCAGTTTACGCTGTGCTTCGGCCGGCAAATCGCTTCCGATTGCCGCGCTTAATATGCGCGTTTGAGGCTCGCCCTCGGGTATAACTCCCGGCCCCATCGGGTCTGCTCTTAGTACAGCCTGCACCTTATCCATACCCCACACCACGCGCCCGAACAACGTCATAATGCCATCAAGGTAGCGCGGCGCCTGGCCAATCACAATATAGAAATCGCTGGTGGCACTGTCTGGCGCATTGCCACGGGCAATGCCCACAACGCCCGGGCAATGCAGCAACCACGCCTTGTTGAGCGCATCGTTAAAGCCTGCAGCAAAACCTTTCACAAAGGCCGTGTGGGCCGCAAACATATCCGGTGATTGCACGGCCATATAGGGCCGCGTGGCGGCCCATGTTTGAACGGCCTCCATGGGCAAGCCGGGCACCTGCTCACTGCCAAGGCGCGCTTGAATTTCAGGTGCGAGCGGCCGGCCCCCGGGGCCTGCCTGTGCCACAAAGCCGTCGATTACCCGGTAAAAACTTACGCCATCATAAACGCCTGCGCGCGTCAGCCGCTTTATTTGCGCCACAGTTTTTGGGGCGAATGCGTCATTGAGCTCAATGACCACCTGCCCCGTTTCCAGCTCCAGGTACCAAAGGTTTGCCTGTTCAAGGGTGCGAAATGATTGCGCGAATGTCGCCATAGGTAAAAACCACAGGCACAGCGCAATCACCATTACCCGACGCCCCGCTATTTCCGAACAATTGCGCCAACAACACACAAGCGTTCGGCCGACTATCGCCGCACGGGCTACCGTTGCAGTTAACCTTGTTGTCATGTAAAACCCCTAGGCCTTGTAGTTATTCTGGCTTGGCCAGCGTAGCTTAAACACCCATCCTGAGAAAGCGCTGCACGGCCACAGTTTGTGCTGCCACCGGCGGCTCTACCCCAGGCCTTGACCGAAATACACAAGGCTGTTCTACTGAGGTTTGAAAATGAATCAGGATTCACTCCATGATCAGCACCGCCCAGAAAGATGGCCCTGTACCCGTCTCGCCTAGAGATGCCCACAAACAGGATATGTGCGAAGCGCTGTTGCGCTCTGGCCATAGTATTGTGGCCAAGGCGGGTTTTAGCGCGCTTTCAATGGCGGCCATCGCCGGGCAAGCCAATATGGCCACCGGTAATCTGTATCGTTATTTCAAAGATAAAGCCGCGCTTTCGGTGGCCATTTTTGAACGGGCGACCGAGCACGAAATGCATGCCGTGTTTGAGTGTGTCAACCACCGGGCCCCACCGGTCTTGCAACTGGAAATGCTGCTAACGGCTTTTTTACAGCGGTCTCTTGCCAACCCGCAGCTTGCCTATGCGCTGATTGCAGAACCTGTAGCGCCGGAAGTTGAACAGGCTCGAGGCAACTATCGCCGACGCTGGGCCAAGCGCTTTGCCGCAGTCATCGCTGATGGTATTGCCCAAGGTCAACTTGCGCAGCAACCCGTGATGCTGGCCGCCACCGCCTTAGTGGGTGCAGTAGCCGAACCTTTGAGTGTGGCTCCCGAGCAACAAACGTTTGATGCCATACAGGTAGATGAACTCGTTGCTTTTTGCCTAAGGGCGCTCAGGCTTTAACAAGCACCACTCCCACATTCGAAGGGGTACACCATGTTCGAGCCAGATCGCTATCTCGCCAACACCCACCAGGTAGAAAATCAAGCGGGCGCCCTTGAGAACTACAACCTCTTCACTAGCGATCAAGCCCTGAGCCAGGCCTGCAAGCCATTCACCCGCGAACAACAGTCACTGCTTGCCCATAAAGGCAAGCACTGGGGCACGAGCTTGCACTTACAGCTGGGGCATTTGGCCAATCAACACAAGCCCACATTCAGCAGCCACAATCGCTTTGGCGAGCGGGTAGATCTCGTTGAATTTCACCCAAGCTATCACCAGTTGATGGCAGAATCTGTTGCCACGGGCCTGCACGCATTGCCCTGGCAGAAAAGTGCACCCACCAACGGCCACCAGCTGCGCACCGCACTCTACTATTGCCACGCGCAGGTAGAGGCCGGCCACGGCTGCCCCATCACTATGACTTTTGCCGCCTACCCCACACTTGGCAAGCAGCCCGATGTAGCCGCCCGCTGGCTGCCGCTGCTCACCAGCAACCACTACGATGGCAGCAATCACCACTGGGCGCGTAAAGCCGGGGTGACCCTCGGCATGGCCATGACAGAAAAACAAGGCGGCTCAGACGTGCGCGCAAATACCACCACCGCGCAACCCTTAGGCCAGCGCGGCGGTGGCGAACTCTACGCGCTGGTGGGCCACAAATACTTTGTGTCTGCCCCCATGAGCGATGCCTTTCTTACCCTGGCGCAAACAGCGGAGGGCCTGTCGTGCTTTCTGGTGCCTCGCTGGCGTGAAGACGGCACCAAGAACCCGCTACAAATTCAGCAGCTCAAACAAAAAATGGGCAATGCCTCCAACGCCTCGTGTGAAACCGAGTTGCGCGGTGCCCACGGCTGGCTGATTGGCGATGAAGGCCGCGGCATAGCCAATATTCTGGAGATGGTGGCGCTCACCCGGTTCGACTGTATGGTGGGCTCAGCCGCCGGCCAACGCGCAGCCACAGCCCTTGCCATACACCACTGCCAACACCGCAGCGCCTTTGGCGCACAGCTTGTAGACCACCCCCTGATGACCCGCGTGCTGGCAGATTTAGCGCTAGAGAGCGAGGCCTCGCTCGCGCTCACCTGGCGCATGTCACAGGCGCTCGATAAGCCCCACTGTGAGCACTCACAGGCATTGCTGCGCATTGGCACCGCCGTGGGCAAATACTGGATTTGCAAACGCACACCGGGCCACGCCTACGAGGCCATGGAGTGCATTGGCGGTATGGGCGTAATGGAAACAGGCCCCATGGCGCGCCTCTACCGGGAGGCACCCATCAACGCCATTTGGGAGGGCTCAGGCAATGTGCAATGCCTGGACTTACTGCGCGTGCTGCAGAAACACCCCGAATGCCTGGAGGCACTGCACATGGAGCTGACCGAGGCCGCCAGCCGCCTGCCTGCGCTCGCACCCCATATCACACAGCTCACCAAAGCAATGGCCAACGAGCCTGCGCAAAACGCCCGCCACATCATGGCGCTACTTGCGCTCTGCCTGCAAACCGCCGCGCTGGTAGCGCTCGGCTCGCCCTGCGCCGAGGTCTTCTATAAAGCCCGCCTGAGCCCCGATGCCAGCACCCTGGCCCATCAAGGCCTATACGGCGCCCTGCCCCAAGGCCTGGATGCCAAGGCCGTGGTAGCGCGGGCGGCCCCACTGCGTTAACACCACCGAACATCTCACGCTCCAACAATACCCGCAGCACCAGTAGCAAGTGCACTATTGGCAAAGGCACCACTGGCTAGAGCCCCAAGCCAAGCGGGATGTGCGCCCAATCACGCCATTGGCGCGAAGATGGGCGCCAGCACACGCAGGTTCGGAAATCCTTTTCTATACTCACGGCTCACCCTAGGGAGCCGGACTATGGCCACGCCGATCGACAATTTACTGAACATTCTCGCCAAAAAAGACGGGTCAGACCTCTACCTGAGCACCGGCGCACCACCCTGCGCGAAGTTTCAGGGCGCACTTAAGCCGCTGTCGCAAACGCCCTACAGCTCTGGTGAGATAGAGGGCATCGCCAACGAAATAATGGATAATGAGCAGCGCTCTATTTTTAATGAAGAGCTGGAAATGAATCTGGCCATATCCATCGCAGGCGTCGGCCGGTTTCGCATTAACATTTTCAAGCAGCGCAACGAAGTCTCGATTGTGGCGCGCAACATCAAAGCCGAAATTCCAAAATTTGCAGACCTCAAACTGCCTGAAGTATTAAAAGAGCTGATTCTCACCAAACGCGGGCTCATTTTGTTTGTGGGCGCCACAGGCTCCGGCAAGTCCACCTCCCTTGCAGCCTTGATTGATCACCGCAACAGCACCTCTGGCGGGCACATCATCACCATTGAAGACCCGGTTGAATATGTGCACAAACACAAGAAGAGCATCATCAACCAACGCGAAGTGGGGGTAGATACCCGCAGTTTCAGAAACGCCCTGAAAAACACGCTGCGCCAGGCGCCCGATGTGATTTTAATTGGCGAGATTCGCGACCGCGAAACCATGGAGCACGCACTGGAATTTGCCGACACCGGCCATTTGGCAATTTCTACGCTGCATGCCAATAACGCCAATCAGGCCTTAGAAAGAATTATCAACTTCTTCCCGGAAGAGCGGCGCCCTCAACTGTTACTTTCGCTTTCGCAAAACTTGCGTGCCTTTGTGTCTCAACGCCTAATTCCCACCATAGACGGCAAGCGCTGCGCGGCGGTAGAGATTTTAATAGGCACCAAAACCATTCAGGAAATGATTCTAAAAGCGCGCCTGGAAGAAATTAAAGAGATTATGGAGAAATCCGAAAACCTCGGCATGCAAACCTTCGATGGCGCCCTCTTTCACCTCTATAAAGAAGGCCGCATCAGCCAGGAAGAAGCCCTCGCCAATGCCGACTCCCCCAACAACTTGCGCCTGCGCATTAAACTCGACAGCCGCAAGGCAGGCACACCTGAGCCCGCAACACCCGCCCCCACGCCGCAAGCAGAAGCGCCCGCGCAGGCCATGTCTTTCGGTGAGCTATCGCTGGAAAAAATGGATGATGAAGAAGGTGAAGAGGCACCCTAGCAAGGGGTCAAAATGCAAGATGACGTGTTAGATTACTGCCAATAGAATATCACTGTGCCCGGCATTGTGCCGGGCACAGTGAACACTGAGGAAACCGCTATTCTTTCGCAGCGCCCTCTTCCTCTTCGGTAAGATCCTTCACGACTTTTTTGGTATTTTTACCCACGGCTTTCACAGTATCGCGCGAGGCGTGGCCAATGGCTGTAGCCACATCTTTGGTGCCGTGGCCAATGGTTCTGCCGGTATCTTTTAGCTCTGCGCAGGCAGGCAGGAGTGCAACCGCCAACAAGGCTGCCATCCATGGTCCGAATGTGTGGGTTTTCATAGGTGTTCTCCAAACGTTAAAACGGGCAAAGGCCCACCACGCCTCTAGCAAGCAGGCAATTCGGTATTTTTTAGCTGGCAATATATTACACGATTAAGCCGTTGGTACCGAAATTCTGACAGCCGTACATCGGCCGCCTAGCACCCTGCGGCGAACTGTTGAACAAGCGCGCGATGATCTGGCAGCAAGCCCCGTGCCTGCTGCACCTGCTTGGGTATGGCAGCCTTTGCCTGCTGGCGCTGGGCCTCTGTGAGATTGATGCGAGGGCGGCGCGCCGGCAGGTATTCCATGCCGTACAGGATGTATTGGTAGCTGGCCAATGAAAACATTTCGTTGCGGTTGTAGAAGTCGCCCTCGGATGTAGGAAAGTGGCGCCAGTACTCAAGATTTTCCTTTAGCGAATCGGGAATGGAGGCCGGGTTGCGGTTGTCGTGCCAGAAGGCGGAATCGGTGCGCTTACTCAGGCAGTAGTGCAGCTTGATGAAATCCACGATCTTTTCCCAGCGGTAGCGAAAACGCGCATTGTACTTTTTAGCGCGCGCGTCCATGGCCTCGCGGTTTTCCGGGAAATCGATGGCCACCGAGCGGGCACCGGCTTCCACCATGGAAATCGCCGTGGCCTCCAAAGGTTCTACAAAACCACCAGCAAAGCCGATGGCAATGCAGTTTTTCTCCCAGCTGCGGGCGCGAAAGCCCACCTCAAGCCCCAGTTGGCGCGCGCTCAAATCACTGCAATCAACGCCTCCTGTGGTTTCTGCATAGCGTCGCAATACCGCCTCGGCCTCGGTGGGATCCGTGTGTGCGTCACTATATACATAGCCCAACCCTCGCCGGGTTTGCAGGCCAATATCCCAAATCCAGCCGGCGGCTTGCGCCGTGGAAAGCGTGCTGGACGCCATAGGTGCATCCGGCCGGTTATAAGGCACTTGCAGGGCCACGGCCTTGTTCACCGGCAGTACGTGGCGGTAATCCAAAAATGGCACACCCAGCGCCTGGCCCAACAAGCGCGAGCGAAAGCCCGTGCAATCAATAAACACATCACCTTCAAAAACACGGCCGTCATTACTGTTCACACTGGCGATATAACCGGCCTCATCCAGGCTCACATCAACAATTTCCGCTGCTATATGCTGAACATCCAAGGCCTTCTGGCAATGGGCTTTCAACAGCGCCACAAAGGCACCGGCATCAAGGTGATAGGCATATTTCGCCATCCAGCTGTAGGGCGCAGTATTGGCAGCCTTTGGGCCAAGCCCTTGCTGGATAATGCCGGCCTGCGGGGCCACAGCCTCGGCAAAAGGCGTATCGGCCGCCTCGGAAAGCCAGAGGCTTACCATATCCAGATTTGAAAACTGTGCCGGATTGTCGAACAGATGCAGGTAGGAATGGGGGCGCTCGGCGGGGTTGTGCAGCCAGTTATTGAAGGTGATGCCCTGCTTGAACCCCACATTAGCGTGCGCCACAAACTCGCGCTCACTGATGCCCAGCTCGCTTAAGGTGTTCAGCATGGTGGGAAATGTGCCTTCGCCCACGCCAATGGTGGGAATATTTGGCGCTTCAATAAGGGTGACCGACACGCCTCGGCCGCCAAGATGCCTAGCCAGTATGCCCGCCGATAACCAACCGGCGGTTCCCCCGCCCACAACCACAATCTTCTGCATATGCGCCTATTGAATCCTTCCACTTTCAAAGCTTGCGACAACGTTGTCACAATTTGCTTTTTACCGCAAGTATTCACCCTCGCGGTACAGCTAAAGGGCAATGAATCTTTGTACCTATCAACGATGGCAAGCCATGCTATCAGTTTGCATAAATACCTAACACGCAAGAGCACTTGAAACCAATAAGTGTATTTAGCAATGTCCCAGACTTAGGGGCCTATTGTGCAAAAATTTAATGCCCGATAGGCCAAAACGGAAAAAGGCCCACGCTTTCACGCATCAATAGCTCCTGCTGGCGCGAGGACCAAACTGCATAGGCCAGATGGACTGCCAGCGGCCTGAGGGCCGCTGACGCCCTGCGGGCTCGCGGATGCTCGGTCTAAAATGCTGGACGCATTTTTCGAACCGAGGGGTACTCATCCCCATCCGCGCACCCAAAACAAAAAGGCCCCCACGCTTTCACGCATCAATATCACCTGCTGGCGGGAGGGCCGAACTGCATAGGCCAGATGGACTGCCAGCGGCCTGAGGGCCGCTGACGCCCTGCGGGCTCGCAGATGCTCGGTCTAAAATGCTGGACGCATTTTTCGAACCGAGGGGTACTCATCCCCATCCGCGCACCCAAAACAAAAAGGCCCCCACGCTTTCACGCATCAATATCTCCCGCTGGCGGGAGGGCCGAACTGCATAGGCGGGATGGACCGCCAGCGGCCTGAGGGCCGCTCACGCCCTGCGGGCTCGCGGATGCTCGGTCTAAAATGCTGGACGCATTTTTCGAACCGAGGGGTACTCATCCCCATCCGCGCACCCAAAACAAAAAGGCCCCCACGCTTTCACGTGGGGGCCTTTTTGTTTTGTATGGCGCGCTTGAAGGGATTCGAACCCCTGACCGCCTGGTTCGTAGCCAGGTACTCTATCCAGCTGAGCTACAAGCGCGTGTTCCTGACGTCTCGTCTGGAGGCGCGTATATTAGGGATACCCCCCTATTGCGTCAACCCCTTTTTACAGAAAAATTATAATTTTATTCAACAGCTTAGCGCTGCCTGCCCAGTTGCTGATTTGATCGACAAATCGTTGATATTTTGACACCCAGGCCCGCCCAACCCGTTAGGCCGTGGCCAGTGCCGAGAGCGCCTTTAACCGCGCCATGGCTTTGCCGTGCACGGAACCCTGCGGGTAGCTGCCATCGCCATCGGGTTCACCCGCTTCAACACCCAAGAGCAGCGCCAATGCCTGATCGACGCTTTCAACGGCATAGATAGCAAATTGCCCCGCGTCAACGGCTTGTAGCACGTCGTCATCAAGCATGAGGTTCACCTGATTGGTGCGGGGAATGATGACTCCTTGGGTACCGGTCAGGCCGCGCTCTTTACACAGGCGAAAAAAGCCCTCGATTTTTTCATTTGCCCCGCCAATAGATTGCACCTCGCCATGCTGATTAATGGAGCCCGTAACCGCCAGCGACTGATCAATGGCAAGGCCAGTCACCGCCGAGATTAACGCACACAGCTCGGCCAACGAGGCGCTGTCGCCATCCACCTGCCCGTAGGATTGTTCAATGGCGATATTGGCGGAAATAGACAACTGGAAATGCTGCCCGTAGGTGTGGCCCAAAAAGCCTGTGAGCAACATCACCCCCTTGGAATGTATGGCGCGCCCAAGCTCCGCCTCGCGCTCGATGTCGGTAACGCCCTGCTTGCCCGCATACACTGTGGCAGTAATGCGCGCCGGCGTACCGAAACTGTTATCGCCCACTGAAAACACGGTAAGGCCATTCACCTTGCCCACCGCCTCACCCTGGGTGCTAATCAGCACCTGCCGTTCTTTGATTTCCTCCAGCATCACCTCGCTGATGCGCCCGGTGCGGTATTTTTTCTGGGCGCGGGCGCGGGCCACATGCACGGGGGTAATGTCACCTTCAGCGCCCGCTTCACGCCAAATGTAGTGAGCCTCATCCAGCAGTTCATTCCACTGTTGGATATTGGCCGAAAGTTTGCGCTGATGCTCGGCATTGCGCATGGCCAACTGTGCCAGCAGGGCCACCGCCTCATCGCTTATGGGCGGGTAATCCAGGCGCCGCCCGCGCTCGCGCACCAGTGCACTAAAGGCGTAAAGGTTATCTTCACTGGGTAAAAGGTGGCGATCAAAATCTGCCAACACGCGAAAGAGTTCTGCAAACTCTTCATCCAATTGCTGCAAGGCGTAATACACCTCGGGCGAGCCCAGCAACACCACTTTCACATTTAATGGAATTTTTTCAGGCTGAATTTGGTAGGTACCCGTTGGCCCCAAATCACCGTAAGGTGGCTCGATTTGAATCAATTGCGTCTTCAATACCAGCTTAAATTGCTGCCAGACAGCCGCCTGGGCTAAAAGCTTTTCCGCATCAAGCAAAAGGAAGCCACCATTAGCGCGATGAAACGCACCGGCACGCACCATACGGTAGTTGGTTTGCAGCACCCCTTGGGCCATGTTGTAGTCAACCACACCAAACAAATTCTGGAAGGTAGGGTTTTGCTCGTACACAACCGGCGCGCCTTGGGTTGGATCACGCGCCTCTAATAAATTGGGCAGAAATTTACGCTCTAACTGGTGGCGAAACTTTCTATCATCGGGATTTTCTTCATCTTCGTTGGCGAGAATATCCAATAAGGTATCGGCAATATGGGATTTCACTTCGCGCAGGTACTTTTGCACTCCCAGGTGGCTTGCATATTCACGCCCTAAATCTTTTAACAAAGGGCGCACCACCTGATCGATGGTGTCGTACTTGAGTTTGCGCAATTGTGCCACCGCTTCGCGCTTCCACACTGGCAGCTCTAACAAGCGCTCGGATAACCGCTCCTCTAGCGTCGCCAATAACTGATAAAAATGATTGCGCTCAGCTTCGCTTAAGGCCGCAAATTGGGCATCCTCCACCACTTGGCCGTCGATGAGCGGCGCAAAGGTAACAGAGCCATCCTCTTCATATAAACCCACGCTGTTTGCCAGGGCTTCTTGCTCTACACTGGCAATGGCCTCTTCATAGCGCTGGTTAAACTGGCGATCTATCTGCTTTTTTTTGCGCTGGTAGTTGGGGTTTTCAAACACCTCGGGAAACAGCACCAAAAGCTCGTCTATAAAACGCTCAATGCGCGCTAAAAACGCCTTGCCATCTCCGGGGTTTAACCACAGCGCAATGGGCGCGTGGGGGTTGTCGAAATTGTTGATGTAACACCACTCACTGCCAGCGGGAAGCGTTGCGGCATGGGCAGAAAGCGCTTGGCTAATCAACGTGCGCCGGCCAGTGCCTGTATCCCCTACAGCGAAAATATTAAAGCCAGGTATGGCCATGGAAAGCCCGAACTCCAGTGCCGTGCGCGCGCGCTCGTGGCCAATTACCCGCAGGTCTACAGGTGCATCCGCCTCTGGACGGGCACTACACAACTCAGGCCTTACGGCCACGTGCAATTGGGCTGGCGTGAGTGCGCATTGTTGCTTCGCTGACGGCATGGGATTTCCTTATTGTTGAAAGCGTCACCCCTTGAGCATACACCCAAGCACAGGGCCGACTAAAGGCATCGTGAAGGCAAAAGCGCAACTGAATAATGTTTGTGCGATACGCTCAAAAAGCCGCCAGAAAGTACGGGCTTAAGCGGCCAAATGAAGGGCAAAAGGATAGCGAAGCGCCAAGAGCATTAGATGCACGCAAGCGCGATTCTCAGGCACTCTAAACTCAATGGATATGGCGGTGAGGGGCAGTCCGGGGTTCCGGCGAGCACCGCTCGACGCCGGACTTGCGGCTTGAGCTTTGCTCAAGACCGGCCCTCACGAAGCGCAGCTTTATTGGTGAGAGAGGGATTGATTCGCGCTTCGCGCTCACCCCTTCGGGGCGCAGGCATTGCCTGCGTCTTAGCCCGCGAACGCGGGCTGATCGAACCGGGCTTACTTTTGTATGGCGGTGAGGGGCAAGTCCGGGGTTGCGGCGAGCACTGCTCGACGCTGGACTTGCGGCTTGAGCTTCGCTCAAGACCGGCCCTCACGAACCGGGCTTACTTTTGTATGGCGGTGAGGGGCAAGTCCGGGGTTGCGGCGAGCACCGCTCGACGCCGGACTTGCGGCTTGAGCTTCGCTCAAGACCGGCCCTCACGAACCGGGCTCACTTTTGTATGGCGGTGAGGGAGGGATTGATTCGCGCTTCGCGCTCACCCCTTCGGGGCGCAGGCTTTACCTGCGTCTTAGCCCGCGAACGCGGGCTGATCGAACCGGGGGTTCTCATCCAAATCTCCCTCTCCACATACAAAAAAGCCCGGCATGAGCCGGGCTGTTTTGTATGGCGGTGAGGGGCAAGTCCGGGGTTACGGCGAGCACTGCTCGACGCCGGACTTGCGGCTTGAGCTTCGCTCAAGACCGGCCCTCACGAACCGGGCTTACTTTTGTATGGCGGTGAGGGAGGGATTCGAACCCTCGATACCTTTCGATATACACACTTTCCAGGCGTGCTCCTTCGACCACTCGGACACCTCACCAAAAACCTAGGCAGAATATTTAGATGGTTTAGCGAGCGTCAGGTCTGCACCCTGCTTGCTCGTGGTCGAAGCGAGTTCGACATTGATTCGGCGCGTCCTGCGCCTCACCCCTTCGGGGCAGCGGTCTTTGGCCCGCTGTCCCAATCTGATCCTGTCAGATTGGTCGGACACCTCACCAAAAACCTGGGCAGAGTATTTAGATGGTTTAGCGAGCGTCAGGTCTGCACCCTGCTTGCTCGTGGTCGAAGCGAGTTCGACATTGATTCGGCGCGTCCTGCGCCTCACCCCTTCGGGGCAGCGGTCTTTGGCCCGCTGTCCCAATCTGATCCTGTCAGATTGGTCGGACACCTCACCAAAAACCTAGGCAGAGTATTTAGATGGTTTAGCGAGCGTCAGGTCTGCACCCTGCTTGCTCGTGGTCGAAGCGAGTTCGACATTGATTCGGCCTTGCCTTCGCCTCATCCCTTCGGGGCACACCCCAAATTTCGAGGGCGCAACTCTACACAAAGCACCCCGTAAACACAAGGCCAATCAAGCAGTTAAGGCCAAACTTTAAAATAATCCTGCGCATCCAGCTCCGGGCAGGCTTTTGCCTCTCCTGCTACTTGGCCTAAGTACAAAAAGCCCACAATTGCCTCGCTCTCACTAAGGCCCAGCCCTTTACACACATAGGGGTTTTCCGCCAGGGCACCGGTGCGCCAGTAGGCGCCCAAACCCATAGCAAAAGCGGCATTGAGCATGTTTTGCACGGCGCAGCCGGCGGCAATGCGCTGCTCATCCATTGGCACCTTGGGGTGCTCGGTAAGGCGCGCAATAGCCACAATCACCATGGGCGCGCGCATTGGCAGCCCCTGTAGCCGCTTTGCCTGGGGCTCGGAAACAGCCTCAACCTGCTGGCTGGCCGCCACATAGAGTGCCCCCAAGCGATTAAGCCCATCACCTGTGACTTCCAGAAAGCGCCACGGCCTCAAATTGCCATGATCCGCCGCGCGCAGTGCCGCCTGCCGAATCAGGGTGAGTTGCGCCTCAGTGGGTGCAGGCTCTGTAAGCCGGGCCTCAGACACCCGGGTAGTTAGCGCAGTAATCGCATCCATCATGGCCTTTTAACCTCCAATTAATACATTTCAACGCACTTAGATATAACTTAAATGCCCTTTACATTCGCCTAGCCACAAGAGTTGAACCATACTAACAATGGTTCAAACCCGCCGCGGGCGGTAAAGCAAGGAGCTTCATGGAACTCGCTTCATGGGCTGTGTACACCGCAGCCGAAGTTATCTTCATTTTGGTGGTGGCTTGTGTGTTGCTGTTGCTACACACCAAAAACCTAAAAGGTGCCCTTTCAGCGCTTCAGAGGCGTTTGAGCTCGGCACTGGCCGACCTGAGAGCCTTGAAAGAGTCCCAGCAAGAAACCCAAGCCGCCCTTGAGGCACAAACACCCGGATTTGAAGAACAAATCTCTGCCAAACTCACTGAGACGCAGGATTATTACACAAGCCTTGAG
Source organism: Simiduia sp. 21SJ11W-1 (assembly GCF_024138675.1). Classification (NCBI taxonomy): domain Bacteria; kingdom Pseudomonadati; phylum Pseudomonadota; class Gammaproteobacteria; order Cellvibrionales; family Cellvibrionaceae; genus Simiduia; species Simiduia sp. 21SJ11W-1. Next base: position 2,314,405 of record NZ_CP090959.1, read on the forward strand.
GGCAGCACCAAGATTGAAGAAGACTTGCTCGCAGACACCCCGCAAGACCGGCGCACAGCAGCGCTCAGGCACCTCTTTTTAAAATCTGAACAGTGTTACGGCCAAACCTCGCCGCCCAACTGGGAAGGCATACAAAAACAGTTGCGTACCCTCTCTGCCGTACCCGAGCTCCCAACGCCGCCTAGCGAGCCTGGGGCACTGTCTTACAATGAACAGCGCGACGAAATTGAGCGCTTCAAGCGCCTGTTCACCACTATGGAAACCCAATGGCAACAAGCCAAAAACCGGGCTGAAGAATACTACCAGCAACTGGTGGGCATGATTGGCGACTCCAGCGACCCTAAATTTCAGGCACTGAAAGACCTCGCCCAGTCCCAACTGAAAGACTTCGACGAGGCAGCCCCACCGGCACTGCCGCCAAGCGAAGACATCAACGCCATTAAATCCCAAATGGCGCAGCAACAGGCCGAAATTACACGCCTGCAAGAGCAAATTGCCAAGGCCAAGTCTGATGCAGAGCGCGCCAAGCTCGTGACAGAACTTGAAGCACAGCTTACCCAGCAAATGCGGTTTTTAAAGGAGTCTGAAACCTGCATTAGCCAATTAGAACAAGAGCTAAAAGACGTGAACGCCAAGCTCACCAAGCAAGACCGCAAGCTCAAAGCCATGGCCGTAGCACCAGACGACCCGCAGATCGCCGAAGACAAGCTCAAGCTCCTACGCAAAATACAGCAACTCGAAAGCGAGAACGAGCAACTGGTACACCTGGCTGAGCATGCCGATGCCGAGCTCAAAAGCCAACTTAAGGTGAAAGATGATGAAATAAGCGCCATTAGCAAAAAGCTCAAAGATATAGCACAACGCTACAAAGCACTCTCCAACGGCCAACCCGCGCCGTAATTCCCCATTGCAATTAAAAAAGCAACGATTTATCGCCCCTTACAATAGACAAAGCGGCCTGAAACCCATTTAATAGTGGCTTTCAAAGGCTAGGGACCGGCGACAATTACAGGGAATGCCAACAAGGCACCGAAGACACACTCACGGGAATAACAATAAACCTGTCCATGACCAGCTCAGACTCCACACCACTCTTTCAGTATTACTTTCGCGCACTGATTTGCTTTGCCGCCGCAGGCACACTGGCAGCCGACATTGAATGGAACAACATCAATGTAGTGCAGCCAATCTTTATTGTTGTACTGCTGAGCTACACCTACATTGCCTTTTACCTCACCAAACGCATTGGCGGCGACCAACTACTCACCCTAAGTAAAATACTGGCCTGGACAGACGCAGGCCTGATAGGCGCATCACTAAGCCTCATTGACTTCAGTATTTTGCCGTGCATCATGTTTTTAACCATGATCCAGTTCAATGCGCTGCTTAATGGCGGGCTGCGCAAGTGGGGGGAAGACAACGCAGCGTTTTTAGTGGGCATTCTTGCAAGCTTTATTATTTATGAACCCCGGTGGGTACTTTCTGGCCGCCTTGAAATCAGCGCGGCAAGCCTGATTGGCGTTATTACCTACTTTTGCGCTTATGCACTCTTTACCCACGCGCGCATGAACAAACTAAGTCTTGAAACCAAGCGCCTGGAACAAGAGCAGCAACTGCACAAAATGCGCACCTATAAGCTTTCCCGCTACCTGCCGCCACCGGTGTGGAAGGCCATCAACGAAGGGCGCGACAAATCCCTGCAAACCGAGCGCAAACGCTTAACCGTATTTTTCTCGGATATTAAAGATTTCAGCGAGCTGGCTGAAGAGATGGAAGCAGAGGCACTCACCGAGCTGCTGAACACCTACCTCACCGAAATGACAAAAATCGTGCACCAGTACGGCGGCACCATCGATAAATTTATGGGTGACGGCATCATGGTGCTGTTTGGCGACAGCAATTCCAAAGGGGTAAAGCACGACGCCCTGCGCTGCCTGTCCATGAGCCTGGCCATGCGCAAACGCATGAAAGCCCTGCAGCAACACTGGCATCACCAAGGCATTAAACGGCCACTGCAAATCCGCATGGGTATCAACACGGGCTACTGCACTGTAGGCACCTTTGGTACCTCTAACCACCTTGACTATACGGCCCTTGGCGCTCACGTAAACCTTGCCAGCCGCTTGGAATCTGCCGCAGAACCGGGTGAAATTTTGGTATCCCATGAAACCTGGGGGCTGGTGAAAGACACCATTATGTGCCGCGACAAAGGCAACGTCACGGTGAAAGGCTTCAGCCACCCCATCAAGGTGTATCAGGTAGTCGATTTACGTAAAAATCTGGGCGCCAATCAAACCTATTTCGAGAAAAACTTCGACGGCTTCACCATGTACCTGGATATCGAAAAAATCCGCAATTACGACAAAGAACAGGTACTGCAAACACTGGCTGAAATATCCGAAAAGCTGCGCGATAAAATCATTCCTTAACAAACACCTGGCCGGGCACTTATACCCGGCCAGATGCCCTTTAAAGGCCGCGCTAAAGCGCGAGCCTTCCAGGCCCGCATCAGCTAACGCATGATACCCCTAGGGCCATACAGGCACCCGGCTACTGGCGCACCAATCTCAGCGCCTCAGGCAGCGCCTCGCAGTTGGTTCGATATGGATTAATGTCCAACCCACCCCGACGGGTATAGCGCGCGTAAACCGTCAACTCCCGAGGCGCTAACCGCTTGGATATATCCAGAAAAATCCGCTCCACACAATGCTCGTGAAAATCGCGGTGATTGCGAAACGACACGATATATTGCAACAAGCCCGCGCGATCAATGGCGGGGCCTGCGTACTCCACCACAATACTTGCCCAATCGGGCTGGCCGGTAACCGGGCAGTTGGATTTTAATAAATCCGAGTAAAGGGTTTCATGTACTTCCGCCCCACCCTCGGCCAATGCAAGCAGTTCAGGCGCGGGCGTATAGGCGCTACAGGAAACATCTTGATCATCCAGGCATACGCCTGTGAAATGGCCCACTCCCTGCTGCACGGCCTGGCGCAAGTCCATAAGCTGAACCAACACGGGGGCACCGGCTGCCGCCGATAAATCCTCCTCAAGCCTGCCCACAACCTCTTGCACACTGCCAAACGCAGTTTGATTAAAGGAGTTTAAGTACAGCTTGAAAGATTTAGATTCAACAATGTTCGGGCTGGTACAAGGGAACTCGAACTCGGCTACAGCTACCTGCGGCAAGCCCTTGCGGTTGAGCCAGGACACCTCGTAACCCGTCCAGCGATCCACGCCGGTAAAGGGCAGCGCACCATCCAGAGCCAGCGCCTCTCGGGCCAGGCTGCGAGGAATTGGGTCAAGCAGCCCGGGCTCGTATTGATCCACATAGTCAGTGGTTTTGCCCAAATAGCTGGGGCCATGCTTCTCTACGGGGTTATCGCTCACGCGGCCACCTCTCTGAAATCCTATTTTGCAGCAGTTACACTTTAATCAATATAGCCAAACCCAGCATCTACCCTGCCTGCGCCCAGCACAACGGGGGCAGGATCAGCGGCCAGATTACGAGCGCAAACGTTTGCCGTTATTCAATAACCACAGGCTCGCGGCAAACAGCACCACAATAAATGCCATAACCCCAATGAAAGCGGTGACTACATCTACATCACTCACCCCTAAAATGCCGTAGCGGAAAGTATTTACCACATACAAAATGGGGTTGAGCTGCGAGACGCCTTGCCAAAATTCAGGCAATAAATCTATAGAGTAAAACACACCGCCCAAATAGGTCAGTGGGGTCAACACGAAAGTGGGAATAATGGAAATATCATCAAAGCTGTTGGCAAATACCGCATTGATCAAACCCATTAAACTAAACAGCACGCTGGTTAGCACCACAATGGATACAGTAATTGCCACACTGTGAATCTGCAGGTCGGTAAAAAACTGCGACAGCAGCGTGACAATCAACCCAACGCCCAGGCCCCGGCACACACCGCCAACAATATAGCCTGCCAGAATTACATAGTTCGGTGTTGGCGACACCAACAGCTCTTCAATACTGTGTTGAAATTTCGCACTGTAAAAAGAAGACACCACATTGGAATAAGAGTTGGTAAGCACCGACATCATAATCAGGCCCGGCACCACAAACTCCATGTAACTGAAGCCGCCCATCTCGCCGATTCGCTCGCCAATAAGCGCGCCAAAAATAACAAAATACAAGGCCATGGTAATAGCCGGCGGCAAAAGCGTTTGCACCCAGATACGCATAAACCGGCGAATTTCTTTGCGAACAATCGTGCTAAATGACACCCACTGTGCAGCTAATTGCATATCAGGCCTCCTGCTGCTTAATCAGTGAAACAAACATCTCTTCCAGCCGATTGGCCTTATTGCGCATGCTCACCACTTCAATATTTTCAAGCTCCAACGCCTTAAATACGTCATTTAAAGATTGCCCACGCTCTACCTCAACCTCCAGGGAGTGCTCATCGAGCTTACGCACCAAGTAGCCATCTATAGCAGGCGGCTCAGAAATAGCGGCCTGGGTATCAATAATAAACACCTCTTTATTAAGCTGCTTGAGCAATGCCTTTACGCTGCTTTTTTGAATAATTTCGCCGTGATTGATTATGGCAATATTCCGGCACAGGCTTTCGGCCTCTTCCAGATAATGGGTTGTGAGAATAATTGTGGTGCCGGCTGCATTGATTTCTTTCAGGAAATCCCACATTGAACGGCGCAACTCGATATCAACCCCTGCGGTTGGCTCATCCAATATCAGCAGCCGCGGCTCATGCACCAGTGCGCGTGCAATCATCAAGCGGCGCTTCATTCCGCCAGAGAGGTTGCGCGATGGCTGGTTGCGCTTATCCCAAAGCCCCAACTGGGTGAGGTATTTTTCTGCACGCTTGTAGGCCAAAGCCCGATTGAGCCCATAGTAACCAGCTTGATTGACAACAATATCGATCACATTCTCAAATTGATTGAAGTTGAACTCCTGCGGCACCACACCTATCTCACGCTTGGCCGCAGAAAAATCCTCATCAATATCAATACCAAAAATTTTAACGGTTCCGCCGGTTTTTCGCACCAACGAGCATAAAATACCAATGGTGGTAGATTTACCCGCACCGTTGGGGCCCAGCAAAGCAAAGAAATCCCCGGGCTCTACGGCTAAACTGATGCCCTTCAAGGCTTGGAAGCCACCGCTGTAGGTTTTCTCCAGGTTTGAAATAGTTAATGCACTCATGGGGCCCCTACTGTTGTTAGCGCACAAAAACCCAATGAACGGGTTACAATGTTAAAAATTTATTTGAAGGTTCACGCATGACGCAAACACTAACCTACCTTCAGCACCACCAACAGCTGCTGAAAGAACTCACCTCACATGCCGATGAGCTGCTTGCCATAGATCCAATACAAGATGCGCAACTCAAGGCCTTGCATGAGGAACTCACAACACTTGCAAGCGCACCGGTTGATGAAGCATTTTATGCCCTTGGCCAGCGCGTGCTGGTTAAAATCGTTGCCGGCTGGCCACAATTAACACCAAGCGTCTCGCGTGATCTGTTTTGGTTCTTTGGCGGCGACTGCCTACAGTACATGCCCGATGAGGAAATCGCGAATTATCAAAAGCTGGATGAGGCGCGTTTTCAGGCCGAAAGTACCGGCGAGCCCTTCGATATCGCCGCGGCTAAAGCCAAAATATTTGGCCTGCATTAGAAATTTCAAGGGCCTGCGGGCCCAAGCAGGCCGGCGCCAACGCTCGAATCAAGCCCATAAAAAAAGCCAGTGCAATGCACTGGCTTTTTCGTTTTGGAGCGGATAACGAGGCTCGAACTCGTGACCTGTACCTTGGCAAGGTACCGCTCTACCAACTGAGCTATATCCGCAAAAATGGCGTCCCCTAGGGGAGTCGAACCCCTGTTACCGCCGTGAAAGGGCGGTGTCCTAGGCCTCTAGACGAAGGGGACGGAAACTCTGTTTCCTATCCTAGGATAGTAAAAAGCGCAGCCATTGAGCCGCTGCGCTTGATATCTTACTCGGTAACCTACCTGTTGGCAGGTAAGCACCTTAAAATTTGGAGCGGATAACGAGGCTCGAACTCGTGACCTGTACCTTGGCAAGGTACCGCTCTACCAACTGAGCTATATCCGCAAATGGCGTCCCCTAGGGGAGTCGAACCCCTGTTACCGCCGTGAAAGGGCGGTGTCCTAGGCCTCTAGACGAAGGGGACCCGGACCCTCAGCAACAGATGCTCTGCCGTTGAAGTGGGGCGCATTCTAAGTAGCCGGGGTACCCCTGTCAACACCTTTGTGTTCTTTTTTACACTTGCTGAAACAATGACTTAGCGGCCCCTCGCCCGTAAACAGCCACCACCGCCTTACCGGCATTTAAAGGCTTTGGCAGGCGTCAGTTGCGATATTCTGTGCCAATAGCGCACAGCAGCTATACTCTGGGCAGGAGTTTGGCTAAAAGGCGCTATTTAGGCACTGCTGTCCATAGTTTGAGTCTACACAGAAGAAAGGCGTTGAAACTATCTATATCGCAGAGCACTAAGCGATGTGTAAACATGAAATCTGGGGCGGAGTTTGTGACACGACGTAAATACCCTTCGGGGCCGGCCTGCGAGCAAAGCTCTTGGCGTACGACGGCTGGCATTGCTGCGCGTTGCAAACGTTTGTCATACCCATGTAGTCTCCGACACCCGCCCTTCGGGGCCTGCCTACAAGCACAGCATGTAGGCGTTCAAGCACCCGCAAAGCCTTGTTTTGCCAGCGGGCGCTTAAACCCATGCGGGTGACGGTCACAAACTCTGCCCCAAATTCCATGTTTGTAGATTTGCAGGGCAGCAGAGGCTATTTGGGGCTATTTTCGGACAGGCACATAAACTTATAAGAGGCCGCGAACAAACGCTATGTCTGCCATCTATATCGTAGCAACCATCATTGGCATCATTGGTGCGGTTATCTGCTACCTGTTCATTACCCAAAGCATTGAAAAAAAGCAAAAGCAGCGCCAGCGCCTGATAGTGGCGCTGCGCAATCGCGCCAAAATATTCCGCTATATACTAAGCGGCTTTCCGCCCAACTTTCTCACCCGCGAACTCACTATGCTGGTGCAGCGCTGCCTTACCGATGTGCTCAAGCAGCTGGCAAGCCTTGAACCCAAAGAAAAGGGCCACGTTGAGGAGCTGGCCATGGTTGCCCAGCAAATGCAGGCCACTCAACAGCGCAGCAACGAAGGCAAGCGCCCCGCCCTGCAAAGCCCGCAACAAGTTAAAGATGTAAAACAACACCTACAAGAGCTGTACAAATTCCTGATGAGCCTGCAAAAGCGAGGCACCATAAAACGCGCAGAAGCAGACGACTTCGGTGATCAAATCAAGCAGCTGGTGCTTAAAATTTCCGTAGACTCCTACGTTCTACAAGCCAAACAAGCACGCCAGGCCAGCAAACCCAAGCTTGCCATTCACTATTTCACGCTGGCTAAAAAGCTTATTGAACGCGATGAATCCGGGCAGTTTACCGGGCAGCTGAAAAAGCTCACCCAAATCATCGAGCAACTTGAAGTAGAGACTGGTGACCAGCCTGCAGAAAAGCCGGTAGAGCCAGAAAGTGAAGAGTGGCAGGAAGTGGAAACCCAAGACAGCTGGAAAAAGAAGAACGTCTACGATGAGTAAGCCACACATCGTAGACTAAGCCTCTACACGGCACTGCTGTCCCACAGTTTAAGTGCCACTAAAGAAGACAGTCGTTGAAACTACCTATATCGTAGAGTTTCTAAGCGATGTATGAACATGAAATCTGCGGCGCAGTTTGTAACACGACGTATATACATCCATGTAGTCTCGACACCCGCCCTTCGGGGCCTGCCTACAAGCACAGCATGTAGGCGTTCAAGCACCCGCAAAGCCTTGCTTTGCCAGCGGGCGCTTAAACCCATGCGGGTGACGGTCACAAACTCCGCCCCACATTCCATGCCTGTAGCTTTGTGGGACAGCAGTGCCCTACACGGCCGCTTTAAGCGCTGCCAGGAAGCGCTTGATACGCTTGGCATTGGCGCCGAGATCGCTGCGTCCAACCCGCGATACCGAGCGCACATCTACCACCGTACCCGCCTCTGTAGTCATCACGCGAATTACCACATCATCTTTAAATCCAAAAAACAGGGTTTCTTCATAGGCTTCAATACGCCCGGCCGCTGCATCTGAGTCAATCAGGCTCCAGCCCAATTCATCAACCACCTCCAGGGCTTTGGCAAAAACCGCATCAGCGGGCGCGGCCAATACCAAAGGCGCAAGCTCCGGATAAAACTCCCGCTGTTGTGTACGAACATCTTCGGCCGGGGCATCCAGGCTGTTCTGGCTGTCGTCGCGCAAAGCATAAGCAGCTTCGAAAGACGGCGGGTTTTCCAGGTCCGTAGAAATGTTGTGTATGGCCGGCACCTTAAGCCCTTGGCCAATCAGCACAAACACCACGACCACAGGCAAGGCACCCAACGCAAGTGTATACAGCGCACTGGTTTTTTGGGTGTGCCAGTTTCGCCACCAGATTAGCGCGCTGGCAAGCACGGCAAAGCCCGTTACCCACATCACGGCTTTAAAGGCATACACAAAGGTCATAAACGCCGGCCGAAAGGGTGCCAATTCAAATTTATTGGCGAGCATGCCCGCCAGCATTACCACAAGCAATACAATCTGCAGAACCAGCACCCAACGCATCCAGGGCTTTGCCATAATGTTTTCCTTTACTTAGCTGTTTAATTGGTTAATCGAAAACCGTAAGCGACAGCATACGGCTGATGTGTGCCAGCGGTTTACCGGATTCGCCGTGCCACTGGTTAAAAGTGGCTTGCACCGCCTGTAAATCTCGCTTGGCCGTTGGCACTTTGGTAATCACACCATCATAAATGAGCCCGGCTACCACATCGTTGGTGAGAATGAAGGTATCTTTACCCACCATCCGTAAAAAACGTGCGGCCGAATGGCCACCCAGCTGGCTGCCCTGCTTTTTCAGGGTTGCCCACAAGGTCACTATGTCGGTCACCGGCCAATCGGCGACAAACGCCCCGAAACTGCCGTGCGCTTGGGCGATTTCCATCACCATGGCCGCGTTCGCCCGCACTGAGCGAATTTTCCCCAAGTGCCGGATAATTGCAGGGTTAGTGGCTAGCCGCTCCAGCTGCTCGTCAGACATCAACTGCACCTTTTCAGGCGCAAAGCCCCAGAAGGCCTCTTCAAAGGCGGGCCACTTGGCATCCACCATGGCGTGTTTGAGGCCGGCCCTGAATACGCGACGGGCCATATCAGAGAGATAGCGATCATCAGGCTTGGTTTTAAGCTGATCTTGGCTCAACACACTGGGCATCAGTGCATCTACCGCGCGAGCGCCACCCTTGTGGGTTTCTGCAATGGCCCGAAGCTCGGCAAAGGTGCGCATTACTTGCCCTCTGGCTGGTCTTGTTCGTGCACTATGGATGCCGAATTAATACAGTAGCGCTCGCCGGTGGGTTGCGGGCCATCAGGAAAGACATGGCCTAAATGGCAACCACAGTGGCGACAAGTAACCTCGGTACGCACCATACCGTGGCTTAAATCCATAATTTCCTTGATAGCCGATTTCTCAAGTGGCGCATAAAAACTGGGCCAACCACAGCCGGCATCAAACTTGGTATCTGCATCAAACAGCGGCTTGGCACAACACTTACACAGGTAGGCGCCAGGGCGCTGCTCATTCCAATAGCGGCCGGTAAAGGCGCGCTCAGTGCCCTTTTCGCGGCAAATGCGGTATTCCTCGGGCGTTAACTGGGCGCGCCAAGGGTCATCGTCATTTTTGCGTTCATCTGCCATAATCGCTCCCCAAACACAATAAGTGCGCTGTTAACGCACAAAACACACTATTTTATTTCACAGAATTGTTACGGGCAGTCTACTGCATATGGACCACATCTATAAATCCAACAAGCTCCACGGCGTGTGCTACGAAATTCGCGGCCCCGTGTTAGAGCACGCTCACCGGCTGGAAGAAGAAGGCCACCGCATCCTGAAACTCAACATCGGCAACCCCGCCCCTTTCGGCTTTGAGGCGCCAGATGAAATTATTCTCGATGTAATCTACAACCTGCGCAACGCCCAGGGCTACACCGAATCCAAGGGCCTGTTCGCCGCCCGCAAAGCCATTATGCAGGAATGCCAAACGCTGAACATTCCCAACGTGGAAATAGACGATATCTATCTTGGCAACGGCGTTTCAGAGCTGATTGTGATGGCCATGCAGGCGCTGCTAAACAATGGTGACGAAATTTTAGTGCCCGCCCCCGACTACCCCTTGTGGACGGCCTCGGTAAAACTTGCCGGCGGCAACCCTGTACATTATTTGTGCGATGAAGGTGCCGACTGGTACCCGGACATCGACGACATCCGCAAAAAAATTACCGACAAAACCCGGGGTATTGTCATCATCAACCCCAACAACCCCACCGGTGCCGTGTACAGCCAGCAAATGCTGGAAGACCTGGTAGCACTGGCGCGCGAACATAAATTGATCATTTTTGCGGATGAAATCTACAGCAAAATCCTCTACGACGGCGCCGAGTTTATTCCCCTTGGGCGCCTGGTAGATGATGTGCTGTGCTTAAGCTTTAACGGCCTCAGTAAAAACTACCGGCTGGCAGGCTTTCGCGCAGGCTGGATGGTGCTCAACGGCGCAAAACACAAGGCCAAGGGCTACATTGAGGGGCTGAATATGCTTGCTTCTATGCGGCTGTGCGCCAATGTACCGGCAATGTTCGCCATTCAAACCGCACTTGGCGGCTACCAAAGTATTAAAGAATTGGTAGCCCCCGGTGGGCGGTTGCATGAACAACGCGAAGCCGCCTACAGCGCGCTTGCTCAAATTCCCGGTATCAGCTGCGTAAAGCCCAAGGGCGCGCTGTATATGTTTCCGAAAATCGATTTGAACCACAAATCCATTAAAGACGATCAACAAATGGTGCTCGACTTCCTGCTGCAAGAAAAAATACTGATTGTGCAGGGCACGGCGTTCAATTGGCCCACTCCCGATCACTTCCGTGTGGTATTTTTACCTCGTGAAGATGATATAAGCGATGCACTGCAGCGCTTTGGCCGGTTTATAGGTAAGTACAGTCAAGACTGATGAGCGACATACACATCGATGATTTTTACAAAGACAGCGGGCTCATATTGAGCCAGCTGTTTGCGTTCTTCCCTCGCCCATGTGCCGTATACGTGGAAGATATTGCCGGGCCAGACACCCCCGACGACTTCGGACTGCACAGCCAGCGCCACATGGCAGCCTTCAGCGCCATGCTATGGCTGGCAACGGCGGGCTACCTCACCTACCAGGATACCGTGCGCCAGGAAGCGGTAGATCAAGCGGTGCTCAGCCACAAAGGTTTCACCTTGCTCTCGGCACTGTGTGAAGATCAAAAAAGTACCGAGCGGGTGCAGCAGTGGCGCGATGAAAACCCCGATGAGCTACCGGCGAGTGTTGCCCAAGAGCGATTTTCCAACATCAATGTAATGCGCCAACTCATCAAGCAAGGCACCTCCGGTGAGCTGCGCCATTTCATGCTGTATTTGTTCAATACCTCGCGGGCACAGTAGCAAGCAGCTATTGGGGCCGATAGGAAAAATGCAATAATTTTAACGCCCGCTCTGGCTCGCGATCCGGAAACTGCGCACTGGGCTGAAGCCTGCTAACAAGATGCGCGCCCGGGCATTCGCGCTCAAATACGGCCTGCAAAAATTGCGTATCCAGCTCCGGCGCGTTCAGGCAAGCCAGCACCTCGCCGCCGTTGGGCATGAGCTCCGGAATGCGGCGCACTGCCTTGGGGTAATCTTTTTCGGCAATGAAGCTGCCGCGCTGAAAACTGGGCGGATCTAAAATCACCACGTCATAGGGCCCGGGCCTGCGAATACGCCCCCAGGATTTCAAAATATTTTCAGCTAAAAACTTTACCTGCTCTACCGGCTGGTTGTTTAATCGGTGATTTTCTCTCCCTCGGGAAAGTGCGCCCCGGCTCATATCTACATTCACAACCGATTGCGCACCGGCGGCCAGGGCCACCACGGAAAATGCACAGGTATAGGCAAATAAATTTAATACCCGCTTGCCCTTGCAGTGCGCCTCCAACCATTGCCGCCCCGGCTCCATGTCCAAAAAGTAGCCGATGTTTTGATGCTCTGGATCATTGAGGGTAAAGCGCAACTCGCCACGGTGTGCGAAAAATTCGCCCTGGGATGCAGCCTTCAACACATCTGTAGGCCAGTGGCTTTCATAGCGATGTTGAATACGCACTTCATCTGCCAGCGCAAAAACCCCATGGCTTTGTATGAATGCCGTAAAGCCCGCAAGCCAGCCTGCCGGTGGCGCTTTAAACAATGTGACAAGCAATAGCGGATCAAACCAATCCACAGTAACAAAACCCAAGCCCTCAAAACACTGGCCCCGGCCGTGAAATACACGCCTGCTATCGCTGGGGCGTGTGCCACCCAGCTCTTCAAGCAGCGCATCCAGTGCACTCTGTATAGGTGTTCCAAAAGCTTGGGCGGTTATTTCTTCACTCATGGTTTTGTACATCTTCGTGATCAGGTTTGGCCTGTAAATCAGCTTCTGGGTTATTCAAAGCCGCATAGCCGAGCGGGTAAAGCACCGCATCTCGGTAGCCGGTGATAACTTTGATGTAGCCCTGCCACTGGTGGTCTAACTCGGCATCATTGGTGTCTATCAACAGCGGCCGCCCATTTAAGGCTGCGAGCTTGGTTTTAGTGGCAACCAGCAGTAAATTATCACGCCCAATGTGGCGCAGCAGTGCCGGGCGCAGCTGCTGGTTACCTCGGCCAAAAATATGGCCCTGCCCACCAATGGCTGTGAGCACAAGCTTTACCGGGCCCGAGTGGTTAAACACATGGGCCTCAAGGGTTTGCGCATCTGCATCGGCGGCAACCAAGGTGTTGTTCAATACCAGATCCACGCCCAGCAATGTGGGCGCCACGCCAAAAGCCTGCGCCACCGCAAACGTGGTAGAACCCGGTGCAAAAACGAGCAGCGTATCGGCGCTCACGCTTTCTGTGAGCTCCGCGGCTATGTCGTCTAGCGCCAATGCCTCCACTTCGCGCCCGCCCTCTTTCACCGCTTGCACATAGCGTGGCTCGGCAGGCACTAACAGTTCGCCATAGTAGCGCGACTGCACGTGCCCTTCGCGAAAAGCCTGCTCGTCTATATCGCGCACCTCGCCCATATCTAGTGCAACCAGCGCGCCGCTAATCAGCTGCTTTATCACCAGTGCCGCGGCCTCGGGCGCAATGGCGTATACACCCGAGTGCATCTTCACGCCACTGGGCAACCCCAACACCGGTTGATGAGGGCTTACAGCCTCAACCATGTTGCGGGCAGTGCCATCCCCCCCTACGAACAAAATCAAATCGCACCCTGCCGCCTCACACGCTTTGGCGGCTGCCACTGTATCTGCGGCCTCAGAGGGTGATGTTTTGGGCTCGCCTAAAATATTTACCGCTAAGCCCGCCGCATGCGCGATGCTCGCGCCCATTTCACCGGCAAAGCAATACACATCTACCGGCTCCCCCACCAACGCGGCCAATGCGCGTCTGGCACGCTCCGGGGCACGCAGCTCGCTTGTGGAGGCCAGAGCCTGGGTGCGAATACTTGTGCCATCGCTGCCCTTAAGCGCCGTGGGGCCACCTAAGCCCGCGTAGCTGTTAATCACCAGGCCCAATTTAAATCGCCGGCCCAGCGAAGAATATTTCTGGTTGCTCATATCAAAAAGTAAATTCCTGCTGCGTGGTTTTCTTGGCAAAACAGCCTAACACTGAAACCCAATGGCGCGAGCCATAGCGCGTGCGGGCTCAGACAACGCCTCTGTAACCGGTTGATAGAAACGGAACTCACGGCGCACGGGGTAGGTTTTGCGCAACAGGTCGAAACCTGTGGCAATGGCTTCATCAGGCGCGCCGGTTTTGAGCGCTGCCGCCACCATATCGCGCAAACGTTGATCATCAGCGGCTATGTCATAGGCATTGCACACAAGCCTGCGCACCTGCTGCCAATCGGCATCGCTTAATAGTGCAAGCTTCGGCTCGTATTCTGGGCACCCGGGAGCTTGCGTGTGCGCGCCATTAACTTGATGGGTTTTACCCCAATGGGATGCGAGCGCCTGAAAAACCTTTTCAGTACCGGCCACTTTGCCATCGTAGGAGTAACCGGCAATATGCGGCGTGCCAATGGCGGCGCGCGCAAGCAATGCCTGCGGCAACCAGGGCTCATGCTCCCAAACATCAAGCACCAAACGCAGGTCGGCACGGACATTGGCAAATGCCAGTAGCGACTCATTACACACCACGGGCCCCCGGCCTGCGCTGATTAATGTGGCACCTATGGGCAAATGCGCCAACAGTTCGCGCCCTATCATGTGCCGCGTAGGGTAAGGGCCGCTCGTGGTTAGCGGCGCGTGCAGGCAGACGATGTCTGCGCTGAAAACCTCTTCCAGGCTCACCAGATTGGGGAAGGCTCCCGGGGCAAGTAATGGATCGTAGGCTGCAACCTGTGCGCCTAAGCTCGCCAATTTTGCATATAAACGCCCGCCTACATTGCCACACCCCACAATGCCAACCCGTTTGCCCTGCCAGTTAATGTTCAGTAAGGCCAATGCGGCAAGCACATACTCCACCACACTATTGGCATTACAACCGGGCGCATTGGTATAGGCGATATCACGCCTATCAAGCCAAGCGGTATCCAGGTGATCAATACCAATGGTGCAGGTGCCTACAAAATTGACCTTGCTTTCTGCGAGCAATTGTTCATTAACCTGTGTTACCGAGCGCACTACCAACGCATCGGCATTTGCCAAGGTCTTGGCACTCACATTGCGGCCGGCAAAGGTATGCACCTCTCCCAGTTGGCCGAAGAATTCTTCCGCTTTCGGCACATTTTCATCAACAAAAATTTGCGGCTTACTCATAAAATTAGTGGTCAATAAAATTGTTTTGGTTTTAATTTAGTGCAGCCTGAACCTGAAGCCAGGTCTACACCCTAGGCGCCCACTGCGCGCGCCAATTTTTTCCGTAAACCGCCAATGCCATAAAATGCCAGCAGCTCTGCAACTTGCACCTCATCAATGGGTTTAGGCACCAGGCATTGGTGACTTTTGACGAGTGCCACATCGCTAACAATCGCTGCCAGTTGCTTGGCCAGCGCGATTTGCTCACGGTACTCGGCAAGCTTTTTGGCCATTGAGCGGGCGCCACGAAACGTCATGGTTTCAAACTGCGCAGGCTCTGCCAATAGCGTGTCCAGCGCCATGTTATTGGCAAGCATTTGGGCTGCGGTTTTCTTCCCTACACCGGCCACACCGGGAATATCGTCACTGGCATCACCCACAAGCGCGAGATAATCCACCAATTGCTCCGGCCAAACACCGAACTTTTCAAAGATGTCGGGCCGGTAGAGCGTGGTATCTGCGGCGTAGTCCCAAAGATAATCTTGTTCTCTTACCAGCAGCTGCCCAAGGTCTTTATCGCGCGTGAGTATGGCAACGGGCGCAGGCTCTTGTACCAAACACTGCAATAGGCAGCCTATCAGGTCGTCTGCCTCATATTCTTCACTGGCAAAACAGGCAAATCCCAGGGCCTCGGCCATGGCTCGGCAAGCGTTTAACTGATAGGCCAAGGCCTCATCGGGCAAGGCCCGGCTGGCCTTATAGTCGGGGTACAAGCGGTGCCTGAAGCCTGTTTCCAGGCCTTCATCGAAACACACGCCTACGTGGCTCGGCTGCTTTATGCGTAAATCCAGCAAAAAGTTGGTAAATCCGTACACTGCCTCGGTATCAAAGCCGTCACGGCTTTCCCAGTTTGGGGGCAGCGAAAAATAGGCGCGGAAGATGTAAATAGAGGCGTCTACCAGCCAGCGTTTAGCGGGCGGCTTAGATTTTTTTGTTATAACCATGAATTTTCAAGCGTAGACTGGGAACTGTAGGTCTTTGCCGGCCTGGCAATACCCACGCGTGTGCCCATTTTTTAAGCAGCCCGCGCGCGAGCACGGCTTTTATGGGCGCCTAACGGCCAACCTTTTAACTGGTTATAAAAAGTTGGAATAACGCAAGTATGGCGCAATCATCGCCACTTGTGTAGCGCCCAATGAAGCAGTACCGTTACCCAAGGTGCAGTCTGAAAAGACCTGTATTCTGCCCGATCAGCCAGGCACTGCGAGTGGCCCTAGCCACCCAAGCGCCGACTCAGGAGGTGGTTTTATGCGATGCTCACCTGACCGACCCAATGGCAACGTCATTGATCTCTTTACTGGCAAGCCCTTACTTGAAGCCCAACGCGAGCGCATTATCCGGCTTTCACCGGAACTCGACGGGCTGGAAATGCTCTACGCCAACGACACCGACAAACAAAAACTGTTTAGCCTGAAAATCCTCTGCTGGGCACTGCGTGAAAACGGTGAGGTAGTGGGCCTGGTACCCTGGCTGAACAAAGTGATTGCCTGCCCCGCCATCAACGACCCGCTCAACGGGAAATTTGAAGGCTACTACGACCCGGGCCTTGAAGAGATATTTTTCGACCCGCCCATCCACAAAATCGTTGAGCTGGAATCTGCTGCAGAATATTACGAAAGCAGCGCCGACTCACCCGATGCGGTAGTGCAGGAAATTCCTGATACCATTGGCACCCACGCAGTGCTCTCTGAACGCGGCTCACACAGCATGACGCTCTCTGAGGTGGTGAGCTGGCAGCTCCATTACGACGGGCAACTCAGCGGCATGCTGGTAGACCCAGACAAAGTAGCCAGCACCCCGGTTTTACCCGGTGACGACTGTTTGTTTGCCGCTGAAACCTGCCCCATTTTCCGGTATTACTTCCAGCACCAAATCGCCAACAAAATAAAATCGCAAGATCCGGAAGCCATTGCCGCCATTTCAGCACTGGTGGATGAAAGCAGCTCCTAAAATAGCGCTAAAAGCCGCTAAGTGGTATTGCGAACGCGCAACAGCTTCAAGCGCACCTGCGAAATGCCTGCATTTTGCGGCCGTGCTGCTTGATGCCCCAGTAAGCTACCAAAGATTGGGCTAATTAAATTTTTTTGGGGGGGTTAAGAAGCTAGGTGGCCGCCTTTACCAACAAATACACATACTGATCGCCCTCAACGGCCTGTGCCTCGAGAGCATGGCCAAGAAACTGGCAAAATTTCGGAATATCGCGCTCGGTGGATGGGTCTGTGGCAATCACCAGTACCCGCTCACCGGGGGCGGCTGCGCGCATGGTATTGTGTAACATCATCACAGGCTCCGGGCAGAAAAGACCGGAGGCATCTAATTCATGCTGCGCAAGCGCCTTCATTTGTGCAAGCTTTTCCACTGCAACTCCAATTTAACTACAGCCCCTTGAAATCACACTTAGGGCACCGTTTAATGGCCGGATAATTTAATCAAAGCCACACGCTGAGTCACACTATGATACACGTTTTAATTGAGCGACTGATCGCAGATGACATGGAAGAAACCTACGAACACGCGGCCCGCTCAACCCTGCACCAGGCCTTTTCTGCCCCGGGGTTTATTCGCGGTGAATCCTTTGCCGATATCAACAACCCTATGCATCGCTTTGTTATGTGCAAATTTCGTACAGCGCGCGATTGGCAACAGTGGGTGGAAAGCGATGCGCGCCACCACATGATGAACCTCATCAACCCGACGCTCGCCGAACCTGAAAAAGTCACCTTGCTTGAAAACTAAACCCCACTAAGCCCTGCGCTGTGCCATGACGGTGATTTCTTCGCGGTCGTGGTAGAGCTGGCGGGCGCGTAGATTTACAGGTTTGCCGGCAGCATCGCAGGCCTCGGCCAAGCGCTGCAACAGCTTTTGCACCTCTTGATAACGCTGCTTCATTGGCAGCTTGAGGTTAAAAATTGCCTGCTGGCAAAAGCCTGCCTCAAACCAACGCGACACCATGGCCACCACGCGGGCAGGCTTATCTACAATATCGCACACCAGCCAATCCACAGGCTTGCGCGGTTCAAATTGAAAGCCATCGGCCTTGTGGTGGGTAACCTGGCCGGTTTCCATCAAGGCCTCTTGCATAGGGCCGTTATCTACGGCCTCTACAAACATGCCGCGCTGCACAAGTAGCCATGTCCAGCCGCCGGGTGCGGCGCCCAAATCCACCGCCCGCTGGCCGCCTTGTAGCTGATGATCCCATTGATCGCGCGGAATAAACTGATGCCAAGCCTCTTCCAGTTTCAGCGTGGCACGGCTGGGAGATTCCTTGGGCAACTTGAGCCGCGGAATACCCATGGGCCAGGGCGCCGAATTTTCGGCCGGGCTCACGCCCACAAATGCGGTATCTGTGCGGGTGAAAAGTATGTGTAAATTGTATTTGGCCTTGGTGCGCTGTAGCCCGCGCTTATCGAGCTGACGCTGTAGGGGGGTGGCGAATTTTTTGGCCAGCCCCGAGAGTTCCTTACCTTCGTTGGTGTCTACTGTTTCCATAACCAACGCACGGGAGTGTGGCAGCTGGCCAATTTCGGCCAATATTGGCGTTAGCCGATCATCAACGGGCAAGTTGGTGAGCGGCTCACCACACATAAACCATTGGCGGGTAAAAATTAAACGCCGGAAATCCAGTGCGCTGATGAGTTGCTCTGCATTTTCTGTAACAAAAATCACATGGGCAGAATGGGGCTTGGCTTTGGCGTATCCATAAATGCCCTGCTCTGCGGCTAAATCTGTAATTTCAGCGGCACACTCGCCCTCAAATCCACCACGGCAATGTAAAAAAAGTTGATTCATAAAAATTCTCGGCTAAAGGTGCGCGTGGATAAACTCGACGGCTGCACGAACAGATTCGGCAATATGGGCGGCTTGATCAAAGCCAGAACGCTTGCGTGGTTTTAAATCGTGATCGCCATCGGCAAACCATTGCACGCTCACAGACGCTGGCAAGGCAAGCTGTTCAAACATTGTACGGTTTCCCAGTGCATCGCGCTCGCCCTGCAGCACTAGCAGCTCGCAGGCGCGCGCCTGCAAGGGCGCTAACCGCTGCTTTTCAGGTTTACCTACTGGGTGCAAAGGGTAACCCCATACCAACGCGCCCTTTACGCCCGCGCTGTTGATTACTTCCTTTGAAAGTGACGCACAGGCTCGCCCGCCCATGGATTTGCCGCCCACAAACAGCGGTAGCTCCCCGGCCCATGCCGCTACGCGCGCTTCAAAATGGCTCACAATGGTGGCAAAGGGGCTGGGCGGACGACGTTTACCCGTTGTGCGGCGCAGGGCCATATAGGGGAACTCGAAGCGCACCACTTCTACATCAAACTGGCATAAGCCCTGTGCCACGGCGTTCATAAACTCGCTGTCCATGGGCGCACCGGCACCGTGCGCCAGCAGCATGCGCGCCTTTGGCGTGCCTGGGGTGTTGATCAGGCAATCATGCAAGAGATCTGCGTGTTTTAACGTCATCGCATTTTGGGGAAAAATAAAAAAGAGAGGCATTATAGCCTCTCTTGATGGTTAGATCTTGATAGAGTCAGATCCGGCAACGGCCGCTAGTCTTCGCCCCCGGCCGCCTTTAGCTCTGCAAGCCGTTGCTGATAATCCTCTTTGGTCATCAGGTTGGCCTGCTCGGCACCCAAGTCAAACACAATGAGCACCTGTTTGCGTTGCAATTGCAGCTTTAAACTCGCCACTTTCGATGCCAAGTCCACCTCTTGCTCACCGTAATCGGTGCCATCGCGGGTGGCAAACTCCTCCAGCAAGGCGTCTAGCGTGTCTGCAGGTAACTGTTCAGGTGCAATAACAATCATCGGGTTTACTCTGGTTTACGGAACTTCAAGGTCATGCGGTCACTTTCGCCAATCGCCAGGTACTTTTCGCGATCTTCATCTTGCAGTGCCAAGGTGGGCGGTAACGTCCATACGCCTTTGGGGTGCTTGGCGGTATCTTTAGGGTTGGCATTAATCTCGCTGCGAGATTCCAACACGAAGCCCGCGGCCTCAGCCAGGCGAATTACCTCGGCCTCGGTAACGTAGCCCGAGGTTTTCATGGTTTCCATGCTGGTGCCGGGCTTGGCTCTGTGCTCTACCACACCCAGTACGCCGCCGTCTTTCAGCAACGCGTAAAACGCACTGAAGGCCTGCTCGCCAAAGCCGCCTTTAATCCAGTTGTGTACGTTACGGAAGGTCAAAACCTGATCAACTTCGCCCACAGGGCCCATGGCAGAAGGCGTTTCAACAACAAACTCAGTGACCTTTACCTGATCAAAAACCTCCGGTGTTGCGGCCAGCTTTTCCAAAAACTTCTGGCGTGAGCGCTGGTAGTAGCCCACATCGGATTTGGCAGGAAAGTGTGCCGCGTACAAGGTGCCCTTATCGCGCACATAGGGTGCCAGAATATCTGTGTACCAGCCGCCGCCCGGGGTCACTTCAACCACGGTGTGAGTGGGCTCAAGGCCAAAAAACGCCAAAGTTTCAGCGGGATTACGGGCGCTGTCGCGGGCAACGGCTGCCTCTGCGCGGTGCTCGCCTTTTAGCACATCCTCAAGCTCGGTGGCAAACGCCACAGGGCCGCACGCCATCAACAAAGCGGCAACACAGGATTTAAAGACATTTTTCGACATGGAGTTAGCCTCGTTTATTGGAATGAATTAGCAGGGTGCACAGTAAACCGTGTGCCAGCGGGCAAGTCAAAGCCCTGATTTGTGTCTTATCATAAGGTACACTCAACTCATCTGTTTGAGGATCACATCATGAAACAACACTTGATTGTTACCGTTATAGCCAAGGATCGCCCGGGCGTGGTAGAAACGCTGGCGGCAGTGGTTTGCCAGCACGAAGGCAACTGGGAAGAAAGCCGCATGGTAAACCTGTGTGGCAAGTTCAGCGGCCTGATTCTTATCACCGTAGACGACACCAAGCTGGAAGATCTCAAAGCTGACTTGAGCGCGCTCAGTGAAAAAGGCATCCGCACCCTGGTAGACCTGGCAGATAGCACCGAAGAACCCCAAAGCCTGCGAGAAATCCGCTTTAACCTGGTGGGTAACGATCGCCCCGGCATTGTACGCGAGGTAGCCCAGGCACTGGCTGCGCGCAACATCAACGTAGAAGAGCTCGCCACAGATTACTCAAGCATGCCTTGGTCTGGCGAGCCCTTGTTTGAAGCCAACGGTATTTTGCAGATTCCGGCAGATAGCGATCTTGACGAGCTGGCAGACAAACTTGATCAAATTGCCGATGAACTTGCGGTAGACATCGAACTGGAAATCCCGGAGCCCACGGTAACCCACTAGCCAAACTGCCCAGGTGCGGCCAGGGCATCGCTTGCACTCTACATTGCCACTGGCCGCAACCCATGTATACGACGTTTAACCCAGCTGCTGTAGATCACCACAATCGACTCAAGTTGAACGCGTAATCGCCTCAAAATTTCCAAATCGCTGCGGGCTTTCGCAGTTAAACCCGTAGAACCTTTGCAGCCACCCTTGCACTTTTGGCGTTAATTTGGGCCGCAACAGTGCGCCTACATTCCCCAAGGGCTACAGGCGTTCGCGCCAGAAAATCACCCGGTCGTGGCCACGGTAGGTTTCAAAATTTACGGTAAAGCGCGGCAGGGCTACATCGCTGTAATCGCCGTCTGCATCCCAATCGAATCGCAAATGCGGATAGTTCGCAAGAGACACCTCAATGGGGTAGCTCACAGTCACCCCCGTGGCTCCATAGGCAACACCGGCTCGCCCCTGGCAAAACCCCACCGCCAGCGCGCTGAAACACACCTGTGAACCTAATGGGTCTGAAAAATCAAAACGGCTGGTTACACCTGCGCGGGTAACGTCGATTGTTTGTGCGGCAACATCCAGACTTGTGGTGGCGCCAATAAAGTCAATTTGGCTCAAGGCAATGGCCGTGCAGTTGTCGTTTGCCGAAACAGTAAATTGTGCACCATCGTACACCTCCGTTTGCCAGAACATCGGTATTGCCGCCGACTCAGGGCCAAAAGCATCTTTTGCCCGCAAGCGGCCATAACGCTGTATGGAACGGCCAAGCAAGCCGTGCTCGAAGCTGCCATCATTGTCTACATCCAAGTCGAGCGCCGCGCTTGCTAGCGCTACACCGTCGGCATCTTGCACCTGCAATCCAAAATCCAAATCCGTGAAAGGCCCATCAGGCGCGCCACCTGCCTGACGCGTAAACGTGGCCGGATCAACTTGCACAGCGCCCACGCCCGCACTCCAGCTCACACTGGTTTGCCAGGCTGCCAGCCGTGCACTTAAATCGTCACTTGCGCTGCGTGCACCGTAGGCAAAACTCCCGAGTGACGCCCCAAGCTTTGCAAAACTGCCTTCATAGTTTGTGGTAACGGCAGGTGTGGGGCGCGCGTTCAAGGCAGTCAAGGTGTAATCCAATGCAAAGGCCTGCTCCATATAGGTGAAACCCGTGCACCCCTCTGCAAGGCTACCGGGCTGTAGCGCAAAGGCTGCAGGGTAAAACCGGCCCACATACGCCGAGCCGCGAATCTTTTGTGTGCGTGCGCTCCCCATAGCCAGGTAATTGCCATCGGCAATTTGGCTGTTAAGTTCAATGGCGCCTACCTCACCAAAATAAAGGGCGCCACTGGTACCACTACCGCCGGTGAAGCTTGTGAGCAGGCGCCCGTCGCCTGCACTTTCACCATTACCCAGGCCCGGGTCTGCCCCACCGGCTGGCGCAATTAGCCGCGAAGTAAGCTGCACGCCCTCGGCGCTGCTTTCCTGCCCGAAAGCCGGCGCTGCCGCATTATCTTGTAACTGGGCACCTGTACTCGGGTTACCATCAGCGTGGCCATCGGCTACACCGTCGTCATTGGTGTCGTCCAGAGCCTGCCAAAGTACCGCGCGCGCCGTTGCCGAAAAGTTTTGCCCAGCCGGTACAAACGCAGGGCCGCTCGCACTTACCCCTGCGGGGTTAGCTGTGGCACGCACATCAAAGGCAAAAGGGCGCACAATTTGTTGCGCAGTGGCGCCGGTGATGGGTTGGTCTGAAAAGCTGCCCGAGGCATCTTTAAACTGAGTGATGTACTTGCCAACATCAGTGGTTAACAACTCAAAGCTCGCAGTTCCAGCCACAAAAGGCAAAGTTACATTGGCCGTGGCGGGCTCGGCATTTGGCAATGTGTAAACGCCGCTTGCCGTGCGCAACTGTGGCGCACTGCCTGCAGGGTCGTCTGTGTTGCGCGTAACCCACGCCTTGACATTAGCTACCTGGTAATTAGTGGCTTGCCCACAACTGCCGGTGGCCGGATCTCTACGCAGCATATCAATGCGGTAATCGTGATCGCGCCCGGCCACGATGTCTGCACCCAGGGTATCGGTGGTTTGAATATCAAAGGCGTTTTCCGAGAATGTGAGCGACGCACTGGTTGAACTCACACCTGAATTGCTATCTGCCACTGTAATGGTGAGTTGCTCTGCGTGTTGGTTGCTCAAAAAAAGCGCCACCGCACCGCCATCATTACTGCCGCCAAAGGCGTAACTCGCGCGCCCGCTATCATTAGCACCGGGCACAACGGCATTAAACGGAGGGTCTGAACTGGGGTTGCCATTACTTGTGGCCGACCAATCGCCATTACCAGTAGACGTAGTGAGCGCGACGTTGCCACTGTAATAAGGGATAACCGCGCCTGTTGTATCCCGCGCGATGATCGAAATTTCTTTGGGCGTACAAACACTGGCAGTACCGCCACCGGTGTTAATTTCAAAACTGCCGAGGCTTGCCACGTTTATACAGGGGTGGGTTTGGTTCATGAGCAATGAAACCTGGCCTGCACTCAAGGTTTTATCGTACACCACCACCTCATCAATACGCCCAATGAAATTGCGGCTGTTATAATTTAGATCTGTGCCAATGAGCAAAGGGTCATTATTCAGCGTCATACTACCGTTGTAGTTAGTCGCCGCACGCTCAACGCCATTTATATAAATTTTTTGTTCACCCACGGCGTAGGTAATCACAATGTGGTGCCAGGTGTTTAGCGCAAGTGCGGTGCCCGTAGTGGTAAGTGACCGGCTGCCACCGCCCCACCACCAATAGACTTCCCGGTTGGCATTTAAATGAAATTCGAAATTTTCATCTTTTGAAACAATGGTGCGTAAGCCGCTACCTGCTACAAACGTTGGGTATATCCAAACGCCTACACTCAAGGCACTTGGCAAATCCAGCAGGCTGTTGTCTTCAATTCGCAGATGCCCGGTATTCGTGCCGTTGAAAATGCCGTAGCGGCAGGTGCCCGGGTCGCCGGCTATGGCAGGCGATGCGTTACTGCTGGTAGGGTAACCGGAATTGTAATAGATAGCGCGGCCATGTAGGCCATTGGGGCCTGAATCGGTTACTTCACCACCCAAGCCCGTCCAGTTCGGATTCTCCAACCGATACTCTGCAACGGGCACAGGTAAGGTTTGCGCGCCTGTACAAAATGTACCAAAGTCTATTGACGCCACTTTGCTGGCATCAAAGGTAACGAAGCTCGCACTCACCAGAAGAATGTCATTTTTCGCGGTAGCGGCACCATATATATGGGCCAGGTTTGCTAGTGTCACATCACCCTCTGCATAGAGCGCGCCGTAGAAAGTAGAAGGCGATCCGAAGTTAAATGACTTGACGGAATACATAAAAAAGTGACGGAATGTTGATGCCGTACCGATTTGGGTTTGGGAATTAAGTGTTAGATTATCCTTGAACCAAAGTCTTACCGTACCATCGGAAGAAAGCCTGATGGCGCTTTTTGAAAGCAATGATGATGACTTGCTAAAGGTGTAATCGCCCGGCGAAAGCAACAGTACCGCCTCGCTATTTAACTGTAACTGGCCGTAGTTACCCGGCGCCAAGCTGAGTGTTTGCTGAAAACCCACAGTGACATCCGAACCATTGGGTATAGTAAGCGGATTACCGGTGGGTACTATGCTGTCAGATTTTGTACAAATCTGGCCATTACAGCTTAAATTATTGTAAGTTGGCACACTGAGAGTGCGGGTATCAAGAATATTATCCGGCGAATTAAAAATAGTAGAACTGTCTGCCAGTGTGATCTTCCCGCCGTTGTCGCTGTTCGATACAGCATCCGGAAATATCGCAGTGCACAATTGCGCAAACGCCGATAAAGAAACCGTGCTTAACAATACAAACACCAAAAAACGCAACATTTTCTTCATCGCATAAACGCCGATACTTGCACGGAGCGCTGTGAATTGATCACCCCATCACCACAGCTGGCATCACTGCTTAAGGTATAGTAGCTCGTTACATTGGCAGGCCCCGCACTCACACTGCAACTTAAACTGGCACTGCAATTATTCAAGCCTTGCGCGCTATAACTTACAAGCTGCCCGTTTATCGCGTTGCAGTTAGCATCAACCTGGGTGCGCGTAAGCTGTGCTGACTGGGAGTAAAACAGTTGATTCATACCAAACTGGGCACCGGAATCTGCCGCGTAAAATGCCTGTATTGCCACCATTGCTTGCAGAGTAGAGTTACTGGACTGTGCAATGTTTCTGGAAACCGCGATAGCCAACACGCCCATTGCGATCACAATAAAAATCGCAAGGGGCATTAAAAACCCCTGCTCACGGGTTAATCCACGGTGGAGTGCAGGCGAACTAGGGCACATTGCGTAATTGCACCTGATGATTTACCGAGAGGGTCTCGCCATTACGGGTTATGCCAAAGGCTATGGTAATTAATGAATTGCGGGTTTCTGTGGCCGGAGACAACACAAAAGTAGGCGAACCGGGTACCACGTCATTGGCCATAAGTGCGCCCACGCCGCCTGGGTCTGCGTCATTGACACTGCCTGTAATTAATCCATAGTTGCTGAAATGTTGCATTTGATTGGCCAACACACAAAACCGCTCAGGGCTTTCTGTTACATATACCCGCTCATTAATTGAGTTACGTATAAAACGATGGTTAGCCGCCAGGTTAATTCGGGTAACGGGGTTACCAACGGTTGCGGCCACAGTTGCTCGAGAGGCCGTTGTACTTGTGGTATACACCTCGCCTGGTGCCATAGCCCCCACGGCCACATGCACCGCTCCACCGAGGTTAAGGCTAAAAGGCGCGGTATCAATAGTCGCTACTGCAGCAGCTCCATTATTGGTGTCTGGCAAGTTGCCAAAATAGTTGGAGCCGCCGGTAATCTGCATAAACTCCATACACTGGCCACTGCTACTCACCCGTACCGAATAAGGCAACGCCATGTGCAATTGCCGCGCTATTCGTTCGATAACCGCGCGACTTTCATTCACCAGCCGCGTGCGCTCAACCGATTGCGAATAGGATTCAAAAGAGCTCGCCACAAAGCCCGTACCCAGCGCTGCAATTACGGCAAACACCACCAGTACGGCAATAAGCTCCACCAGCGTAAAGCCACGGGCGTTCAAAAATTCACCTTATAACTTGAAAACTGAAACGTTTCGCCATTGGGCATGGCTACCTGCACGGTTATGCGGCGGGCCTGATTGGCAGCCAGCCCTATCTCACCGCCCGCCTCTACCACTTGGGTAGTTACTGTGTAACCTGTGACGGAAGTATCTACCTGGCCTGAAAAATCGCCCACATCATCAAGGCCTGCCTCGGGTGAAATACCTGCACAGGCCACGGCCCCAGGTTCGGCAGAGCCACACGCGGGCACCCCGCCGGTGGGTGTGTTTTCATCGAATTTTCGGGCAAGAACTTCGTCGAGCTTTGCCTGCGCAAGCTCCATTGCCGTTAAACGCACAATTGGGTCAACACTGTTGGCCACACTTTGCCCAAACACCGATAGCAAGCCCACCAGTGCCACGCTGATGATCACAATAAACACAATCAGCTCCACCAGTGAGACGCCGGTTTGCCGCGTTGCCGTATTAACCGTGTCAGTAGGCATAGCCTGCCGCCGACACAGTAACCGTGGCGGTGTTGCCTGCCCCGGTTAATACAAAACTTACAGCACTGGTTTCACCCAATCGGTTAAAGCTTAAGGTGGCAGATGGCGAGAGTGAAACACTGGCGGGAAGATTCAAAGGATATTGCACAGCACCCTGTACTACCGGTTGGCCATTGCGGTGCACGGCAATACTGCTGGAAGATGCAATAAATGTAATGGTTGCGTTGGTATCCATGGCCATCTGCTGCGCTGTGCGCAAGGCACTTACCACATCGGATTTACTGGCAAGTACTGCGGTACTTGCATCATCAAAAAAGCGGCTGCTGACTGCGGTACCAATAATGCCAACAATAATCAGTACCGCAATCAGTTCAATTAACGTAAAGCCCCGGCAAGGCCCAATCACGGCGTGGCGTATACCAGAGAAAAGTTAACAGTGTTTGTGGTGGCATCCAGCGTTAAGGTGCAAACCGCCGTGTCGCCAATTGTGGGCGTGCCCGGGAATGCCGTGGTTTCTGAGATCACATACTCACCCGTTGCGGTGGTATCGGCTGCCACCAAATTGGCAATGGCATCTCGCATCAAGGAATTCACCACCGCTACAGTGCAGCCTGCCGAGGTATCAACAATGGTGGTGGTACCCGCCGACACGCCAGCGGCTTTTACTCTGGCAGCGGCTGCGTTTAAGTCGCTACTGCTGGCCACCGCGCCGGCAATGCCCTTCATGGCGGCGAAGCTTGCATCATCTTGCAAGTTTATAAATTTGGGCACGGCAGTGGCTGCCAAAATCCCCAAAATAACAATTACGGCAATCAACTCAATTAAGGTAAAACCCGATTGCGCCTTTTTCATGGAATGTCTCCAAAACGTTTCAAACACCAAAAGCCCAACTAAAAATTATAAAAAATATATTTTTATAACCCTCTGTAAAGGCATATTCCCCAGTGATCTCCCTCAAGCTCGCACAATCACGCGATTCTTCACTCAAGCATAGTAAATATGGCCAGTTATTCCATTTCAATTGCGCCATACAGTAACAGCTATCGGCCGGTTATCAGATCTCTTGACCCCGCATTATGGGCCTTCACCACTTCAGCGCGTGGCGTGGGTGGTCACCTCTCCGGTTTTTACGTCGTAGTCAAAATAGTGCAGGCCAAAACCTTTGGCATGCATGGCAAACCGGCAGCGGGATTCGCCAACCACCTTCACCTGCAACGCCCGTGTGTCTTGCCAGGCGCCGGTAACCACAAGTGCGGGGCCAGGCTTTTGCATCACCGCATTCCATACCGCCAGGCAGCCGCGCGCTTGCAGAGGTTTGCGGCTATCAGCTGGGTCCAGATGCGTGGGCCAACCGTAGCGATTTACAAAGATAACCTCACCATCAAGCGCCACGCCCGATGGCTTGTTACCTTCCGGCGCGCGGTAATTTACCCCCCGCTGCGCCCAGCTCCAGTGCAACAAGCCCACGGTTTTGGCAAAGGCCTGGGCTTGCGTTTCAAGGCTCACGGCCCAGGCGGCATCAGTAATTTGCGCCAGGTAGCGCATGAGCGCTGCACCCAATAGTGCAATCACTATAAGCACAATCACAAACTCGAACAGCCCGTGCTTGCCGGGCTCGCGGCGCGTCATCGCTTTTGAACGTCGTACATACTCCACATCGGCAGGAATATGCCCAACGCCAGTATCATCACAAATACTGCCATGATGACAATCAATATTGGCTCAATGCGGTCGCCGATTTTTTTCAGATCGTAATCCACTTCACGCTCGTAAAATTCTGCCATTTCCTCAAGCAAGGCATCCACCTGACCGCTTTCTTCACCCACGGCAATCATCTGCATAACCAGCGGGGTAAACATTTGGCTGGCCTGATGGGTGCGCACCAGAGATTCCCCGCGCTCAATACCCGCGCGAATGTTATTGATTTTTACCGCCAAGTAAGGGTTATCAATGGCTTTGGCGCACAGGTCCAACGCTTGAACAATGGGCACGCCGGATTTCAACATTAGCGCAAAGGCCCGGCAATAACGGGCAACTGTGGCGCGCTCTAAAATATCGCCCACAATGGGCAGGCGCAGTTTATACCGACCCCAGCCAAGCGCACCCTGCTCCGTTTTTAAATACTGGCGCACGCCTACAATGGCAATGGCCAGAGCCACCAATAGATGAGGCCAGAAACTCACAAAAAAATCAGACACAGAAAGTAGAATTACCGTAGGCAGCGGCAACTCGGAATTAAACTTGGCAAACATGGCCGCAAAGGCCGGAATCACCCAAATGTTAATTGCCACCATGGCCACGGCCAGTGCAATCATCACAAACATAGGGTAACGCAGCGCCGCCTTAACGGATTTTTGGGTTTCCAGGTCGCGCTCTAAGTAAAAGCTCATCTGGTCAAACACCTGCTCAAGCTGGCCACTGCTCTCGCCCACTTTCACCATCGATAAAAAAAGCGAGCTGAATATATCCTTATGAAAGCGCATAGCCGTAGACAAATCGATGCCCGATTCCAAGCGCTCTACTATGTCTTCCAGCGCGCGCCGAAAATGCCGATGATTCATGGATTTCGCCAGCCCCTGGAGGCCCTGCATCAAAGGGATACCGGCTTTGGTAATGGTGTACATTTGCCGGCAAAACATCACGAGATCTGCTGTATCCACCACCTTGCTGGCCAGGCTTTCGTTAAGCTTTTCTACCCAGCTTTCAAATTGCGCCGCCTCTTCCACTTGCAGGGGTGTAATGCCTTTATTAAGCAGGGCCGCTGCTATGGCATCACTCGATGCCCCCTCAAGCATCCCTTGTACTTTGCCGCCGTTGTTGTCTCTGCCGGTAAATTTGAAGGTTGGCATTAACCGCCCTCTTTATCTACTGGCGCCACTTGGGAAGCGGCAAGCTCTATTTCAGGCTTTTCATCTTCAACCTGGGCCGAAACTCGCATCACCTCTTCAAGGGTGGTGATGCCCTGCAATGCATATTCAAGGGCTGAGAACATCAGGGTTTTAAAACGAGGATCTTTGTGCACCACCTCGTTAAATACACGCACGTTGTTATCGCGCAGTGCATCGGCCATGGCGTTATTCACTTCCAATAGCTCAAACACACCTATTCGCCCGCGATAGCCCGTATTAAAACAGTGGGGGCAGCCCTGGCCTTTCATTAGTTTGATTTGGGTGCCGGGGAAACGGCGCTCGCCCAGGGCCACCAATTGGCGCTCATTGGCATTTGGCTCATAGGGCAAGGTGCAACTTTCACACACCCGCCGCACCAGCCGCTGAGCCACAATGGCCTTCACCGAGGCCGCCACCAAATAGGGATCTACCCCCATGTCGATCAATCGCAAGGCCGAGGAAACCGCATCGTTGGTGTGCAACGTAGAAAGCACCAAGTGGCCTGTCATGGCGGCCCGTAAAGCAATTTCAGCCGAGCCGCTGTCGCGGATCTCGCCCACCAGCAAAATATCCGGGTCTTGCCGCAAGGTGGCGCGCAGCACCCGCTCGAAGGTGAGGCCGATTTTTTCATGTAGCTGCACCTGGCTAATGCGCGGCAGCTGAAACTCCACCGGATCTTCCACGGTAATAATTTTTTTATCGGGGGTATTTAGCTCACCCAAGGCACCGTAAAGGGTGGTGGTTTTACCACTGCCTGTAGGGCCTGTTACCAATATCAAGCCGTTCGGGCGCTTGATGAGATTGCGAAAGGTGGCAAGTAGCGCCGGTGGCAAGCCCACTTCATCAAGCGAGCGCACGCCCTCCGAGTGGTCAATCAAGCGCATAACCACAGATTCACCAAACTGCACCGGCATGGTAGATAAACGCACATCAATGCTGCGGCGCTTAACCTTGAGGTTAAAGCGGCCATCCTGGGGCAGGCGCTTTTCGGAAATATTCAAGCCAGACATCAGCTTTAGCCGCACCACCAACGCGCCCGCAATGCGACGCTCGTTCATCACTTGTTCGGTAAGCACGCCATCTATGCGCAAGCGGATGCGCAGCACCGTTTCATCTGGCTCTATGTGTATATCAGAGGCCTTGGCATTAATGGCATCTTCAAATATGTGCAGCAACAGTTTAACAACAGGCGCTTCTTCCTGGCCTGCGTCTGTCACTACATCGGCAAGGTCTATGGCGCTTTCTTCAAGCTCTGTGTCCAGCTCTTCAGCAAGGCTTGCGATTTGATCCTGGTGGCTATAGGCGATGTCCAGTACATCCAGCAGTTCGGCCTCGCGCACCACCGCCGGATGTAACGGCTTCTTGAACATTCGCTGTAATTCATCCAGCGAGAAAATGTCGGTTGGGTCTGCCATACCCAACAAAATGCCGTCTGGCGTTTCTTTCAGAGGCATTACCCGAAAACGGCGAGCCTGGGTTTCCGGCAGGGTTTGAATCAATTCTTTGTTGAAGCGAAATTGTTTGAGTTCAACGAACGGGATTTTAAGCTGGGTGGAAAGCAAGGTCAGCATGGCATTTTCATCCACGTAACCCAGCTCAACCAATGTGCGGCCAAGCTTGCGCCCGGAGAGTTTCTGCTCGGTAAGCGCCTGCTCCAACTGGGCCTCGGTGATCATGCCCTTGGATACCAGCAAATCCCCTATGCGTATTCTTTGGCGCGTTTCACTCACAATACTTACCCCTAACTTTGGCCAAGTTCACGCAACCGCTGTAGCGCGTAATCGCGCGCGGCATCTTGCTTGGCCAGCGTTTCTGTTGCCCGCTCAAAAGCTCTACGCGCCTTTTCATCCCCTTGGGCATCCAGCGCTACGGCATAACCCAGCCAGTAGCTACCGAATTGGGGGTTTAACGATAACAGCCGCTCATAGGCTTGTTCGGCATCTTTAAAACGCTGGGCTTTGTAATAGAGGCCCGCCAATAAACCGTAGTAGTCTGGCGCTTGTGCGTAGCTGGGTAAGTTGCGCTCAAGTATTTCAATAGCCTGGGTGAGATTGCCGGCACCCAATAGCTCGGCCGCCTGCATGCGCGCCAAGTGAAACCCCGGCACCGTACCTTGCAAGGTTACCCGTAAGTTGACGGCATCTTGTGTGCGGTTGGCGGCAAGATACGCTTGGTGCAACACCTCTACCAATTCACCGTGAGTGGGCGCTGCGGGCAATTCAGCCATCAGCATACTGATAGCAGCCTCCGGGCGCTGGTAGCGAATTTCACTGCGTGCTTGCTGAATTACTTCGGCAAGCCTTGCCTGCTGCGATTGGGTAACGTGGCTCGCCTGTGAGCCTGCGCGCTTGGCGGTTGCGGCATTAGGCTGCGCGGGTTTTTCACCTATCACACCTTGCACAGCTGCGTGCGCGGGTTGCGAAGCGGGGGCAACTGGAGCTTGATCAGCATCTGCTATGGATGCAGCGTTGCCTGTTTCAATGTAGTTTTTCCAGGTCAGCCCCGCAGGATCTAACGCTTGGGCTTGCGCGAGCATGGTTTGCGCCCTGCCCGTTTCGCCGCGCGCCATCAGGCGCTGGTAGAACTCCGCATAGCGGCTTGCCACGCGCAAGATTCCCGCGCGCGCTAGCGGATGGTCCGCTTGTAGCGCGAGCATATTTTGGAAGTAGTGCACGGCATTGTCATTTAAAGGTGTGGTGAGCCTGTCGCGCGCAAACGCCGCTTCTGCCTTTTGTAGCAACAGCTCCAGTTGTAACTGCTGCAGTGTTTGCTCTTGCGGTACCTGTGCCAAAAGCGCCCCAGCCTCTGCGCCAGGTGCGCGTGATAGGCGGTTTGCAGGCATCGCTTTCCCAGTGCCTGCGGCAGGCGGTAATTGCAACGACTCTGCGATATCAGCCTCCCAAGCGCTACCAGTAACAGCCTCGCCTAGCGGGCTTTGGCTTGGCGTTGCTTTGCGGTTCGGGTGCGCGTCACCCACTTCGGCAAGCGCTGGCAACTGGTTTGGATTACCGGCCAGCGTATTTTCATTGCCAGCGTTCAAGGCAAGTTGGGTACTTTGCGCTGCCGGTTTTAACCCGGCAACACCCTCTGTTACCTCGCTGGTAATGTCGCCGGGCGCTGTTTCGGCCTGCAATCGCTCAACCTGGCTTTGTGCACTTATAAAATGCTGGTGGGCTGCAAAGCTCAGTGCAAAGCAGCAAAGGCCACTGAGCATCAACCATTTTGGGCCGCGGTTGCCGGGATTTATGGCCAACACCTGTGCACCCTTGCCGGGCACAAAGGGTTGTAAATCTTCAGGCTGCAAAGATGGCTTGTTCATAAGGCGCCCCCGGCCATCAGGCTCGATGCCAAAATACCGCCTGCGCCCCCGAGCACCGGCCACAACCAATGGGCACCCAATGCACAGGCGCGGCCGGTGCGGGTGGCCTCTGGGGTATCTTGCAATGCTGTAGCCAGGTGCCGGCGCTGTACTTGGGTATCGCCCGCGTTAAACGCCACCAACATTGCCTTGTGGGCAAGTAAATTTACAAGCCTTGGGATCCCCGCCGACCCCACATAGAGCAAGAACAAACTGGCACTTGAGAATAACGGTGCCGACCGGCCGGCCGAGCAAAGGCGAAAGGCTACGTATTCATTGACCCCGGTGCGCGTTAGCGGTGTGAGCTTCGCTGAAAATACAATGCGCTGCGTAAGCTGACGCAGATCGGCCCGTGCAAGGGTAGTGTCCAGCTCCGGCTGGCCGATGAGTACTACCTGCAAAAGCTTGCGCTTATCGGTTTCAAGGTTGGTGAGCAGCCGCAGCGCCTCTAAAGTGTCGCGCGGCATGGCCTGGGCTTCATCAATGATTAACACCACCTGTTTGCCAGCCTTATTCAGCGCCAGCAAGCGGCGATAAATTGCACCCATCAGCTGGTATGCGGGCATAGACTCATGAAAATCCGCGCCCACTTCCACCGCCACAAAGCCCTTGAGTTCATTGGGTGTGAGGTAAGAGTTAGGGATGTATACCACCTGATAGCGGCTATCAAGTAACGAGAGCAGCTTGCGGCACAGCAGGGTTTTACCGGTACCTACTTCACCTACAATTTTTATAAAGCCCTCGTTATTTTGAATGGCGCCCTGCATGGTGTTGAGCGCGTTTCGATGGCTCAATTTATTGAAAAAAAACTGGGTGTCTGGCGTGAGAGCAAAGGGCTTTTCGTGCAGGCCAAAAAATTCGGTATACACAGGCTACTCCTTGTCGAATATTTCGCGGTAGGTGGCCCCTAGCGCGCGTACTCGCTCGTTGGATTGTTCTACATCGCGCTGATAGGTAGAGGCATCCACCACCGTGGGGCGCAGCAGTATTACCAGCTCCGTTTTAACTTTACGGTAATTTTTTTTGCTAAAAAATGCCCGCACGCCCGGCACACTGCCCAGCACCGGTGTCTTGCCGTCTACCTCTTCCAATGCCTCTTGCATCAAACCACCCAACACCACCACCTGGCCGCTTTCCGCGCGCACAATGCTGTCGCTTTCGCGAATATCCCTAACTGCCAATGGCAGTGAGAACTTTTCATCACCAATGGTGAGGTTTTTTTCCTGGTCTTTTACCTGGCTTACCACCGGGTGAATATGCAACACAATATCACCGGTGGCGGCAATTTGAGGGGTTACATCCAGAGCAATACCACTGAAGAAACTGGCCAACTCAATATTGGGCGTACTGGTGGTAGAAGATGCGTTAGAGGTGGTGTTACTGGAAAGCCCGGTTACGAAAAACTCATCAGACCCAACCCGAATCACTGCCTTTTGGTTGTTGACTGTAGAAATGCGCGGGCTGCTCAATACCTGCACGTTACCTTGCTCTTCCAACAGGTCTAGCAGTTGCGAAATATCATTCACTTTTATGAGCGAGGAGAACAACTCACCGGTTTCAGCAGCCTGGGTAATATTTGCAGGCGATTCAAACTCAGTAACATTGCGCGCCAGTAGCAATTGCCCGCCAATGGCATTCCAGTTAATACCGGCATCGAATTGATCACGCAGCCGCACCTCCAGGATTTTCGCCTCAATCACCACCTGGCGCTTAACGGTCATTTCCGAACGCTCCAGAAATTCGCGCACAGAAAATAGCTCGCCCGGCAGGGCCTTTACAATTACCATGCCCGCCTGGGGTGAAATCATCACGCGGCGCTGTTCGGTTTCGCCACCAATTATGGCCACCAGTGTTTCCCGCAGCGATGTCCAGAAATCTGTTTTGGAGAGCGTTTGCACCTGTGAGCCAGCCGACAGGTTGCCACCCTGCCCCTCACCGCCGAACATGCCCAACAGGTTGGGATTGGTAGAACCGGCCTGATTAGACGAGCCACCACTGTTATTTTGGCCATTGCCGGAACTGGAATCCATGCGGCCTACGGGCACAGAGGTATCCGAAATACCCACACGGCGTATATCCAAATAATTTATGGGAAACATTTCCGTGCGGTATTCGAGCGGGTAAATGGTATAGATACCGCCGCGCTCTTTAAATTCGTAGCCGTAAATATCGCGCGCCACTTCCAGCACTTCATGCACAGTCACGTGTTTAAGATTTAAACTGAGTGTGCCCTCAACACCCGGGTGCACCACCACATTGGTTTGGGTTCCGTCTATCAAGCCCAGAAAAAAATCCCGTGCCGGCACATTGCGCACAGACACATCAAAGCGCGGCTCCGTTGGCGCGGCCACACTGTGCTTACCCAGCAGCGTATCACTCACACTTGCAGGCACAGCTTTTGGGGCAGTTTTTTGTTGGGCTGCAACCACCGCTGCCATTTCCGCCTCAACGGGAAAATGCTCTTGCTTGGCGGCAGATGTACAACCCACCAGCAGCGCCGCGAGCACCACATAACCACCATAGAGCCCCCTGGCACCGGCTGATTTTGACGCAGTTGTCGTATTTCTAATCACCGTTCATCCTATGGCGTGGAATTCGCACGCTTTACCTGTTGATGTAATCGCAGCAAGGTTTCACCTTTGGCCGTTTGCAGGCGCACAAAATTGGGCTCAATGCGCACTACCCGGGCCTGGCTTACCCGATCACCTTCTCCCACCAGCTGGCCATTAATAATTGCACGCTTACGCTGTTGAGATATGAATATAGAACTTAACTGCCAGCCCTCTGCAACGGGCTTTGCAGGCTGGTAGTGCAGTGGTTGCGTGGGGTCTGAAAGCGCTGCCGCCCAAGGGGTTGATGGCAATACAACCATCGCAACCATCAACGCCTGCATACTTACCTTACGCACCGAAGTTGCCTCGTTCCGTGGTGAGGGTGTACACCTCAAGCTCTACCTTGGCGCTGGGGTAGCCTTCAACCACATAGCGCATTTCAGACCAAAAGAAACGCCAGTCGAGGGCCTCAAGGGCCACCAGATAATCAGCCACCTTGAAGTAACTGCCCGCCAAGGTGATTTTTACGCGATGTTTAAATACGCCGGTCACCAAATCTGCATTGGCATCTACAGATTCATCGTTGAGCTTTAGTTGCTCAATGGGCAGTGTCTGTAAACTCACAAGCCTTAATGAATCGGTTTTAAGCAGTACATTTTCCAATACACGGGGCAAATCCGCAGCGGCAATGAGCCCTACGCTGAGATTGGCCAGCTGATCATCAACCTGTTTTAAATCAAGCCTTGCCTGTGCCAGCTGGCGGCGCATTTCTGCATCGGGATCTTGGCTTTGTTTATTTTCAAGGTTGCGAATTTGCACAGTTTGGGATTGCAAGTCGTTTTCCAGCTGCTGCACCTGGGTTTCGAGACTTACAAATTTCGCTGTTTGGCTGCTGCCAATGAGCAGGCTCCAAAGGCCGTAGATAACAACCAGCGCCACACCCAATACCAATGCGCGTTCGCGCTGTGAAAGGGCTTCAAATTTGGCGCGATAGGATTTAAGGGCGTCCATTAGCGCCTCCTGCCAAGCTCACCTGTGCTTCGTGGCTCACCTGAAACTGCACAGCTTTGGGGCCGGTTCGTTCAATCAATAAATTGCCAAACACCGCCTGCTTGAACGCCGCCTCAAATTGCAGCCGTTGCAAATATTGCGGCACCGCCTCAGGTGTTTTTGCATTGCCCGCCAGGGCCACTTTCTGCCCGCCCATTAGCAGGCCAAACCCGGTTAGTGAAAGCTCGGGCTGGTGCTGGCGGGCCATGGCCATGAGTTGCTCTGAAAACCCCGCGCTATTGCCAAGGTTCTGGCGCTGAATAAGTTCATAAATGCGCTCGCGCCGGGCAAGCTCGGCACGGGTTTCATCCAGCTCACGCTGTAAGGTGGCAGCCTGGCTACGGGGCATATTCGCCAACAGCTCGTCTATGTGTTGTTGCCCTTGTGTAAACTCCGCCTGCAACTGGCCAAGCTCTGCTTTCAGCCGGTTGGATTCGAGCCAGTCGAACCCGCTCACCAACGCACACAACAGCACCACTGCAACCAAAGACGAAACCGCAGCTTGAGTGGTAATCAGTTCACGCTCTGGCTGTAGCTCCGGCAAATAAAGGTTTACTTGCTGCCAACTCATTGCACGGCCTCCCGGCGCAAGCTTGCACCAATCACAGACGCACAATGCTGCAAGATTGCCTCGTCGTACTGCTCATCTGGCGCTACCAAGTCCGCGATAGAAAGCACACTGAATTCAACGCCAAAAAAAGCCTGCCGCAGCGATTGGGTAATTTTGTCGGCCGTTACGTGCTCGCCATACAAACAAATTTGCGCTGGCGGCACCTGGCCAAGCTGGCGTTCGTAGTAATCAAATGAGCGCTGCAGCTCAAGAATGAGCGCATCTACGGGGAGGTCATCCAGCAGGCCACCGCTGTAGTTGAGCGCAAAGTTGCGCGACAAATACAGGCAGTCGTCTTTCACCAGCGTCATGGCGCCGCGACCTTCATCTATGTGTACCAATGCCACACCACGCGGGCCAGGTGCAGCAGCAAGTGCCAGGTTGCGCGACGACATTTCATCAATATCAATACTCGAAAGCTCGAGCTTCGCAGCCAGCACGGTATCAATAGCGGCGGTAATAAAATCGCGCTTGGCTACCACCGCATACACAAGCTTTTGCCCGGCCCGGCCGCAATCATCCGGCAGAGGCATCACGTCGATCACGGCATCTTCAAGGGGGAAGCTGATTAAATCTTTGACCTTCCACTTGATGGCGTCACGCAGCTCGTTGCCGGGCACCTTGGGTGCTTCCATCATAAACAGTTGGTAGCGCTCGGGCTCCAACACCAAATTACAGCCCACGCCGCCAAGGCTCAGGCCTTTCACGCGCTCGCTTAACAGGCGGCGACGCGCGGGCCAGTCGTCTTCAACCTCCAGGGTTTCACACACCTTTAGCCGCGCATTGGCGCCTTCGCCCATGCACAGCGCAAGATTCATTTGGCCTTCACGAAATTGCAGCCCGGCCAAACCCGGCGGCTTTGAGCGTGTCCACAAAGATTTCAGCAACTTGCCCCCAACCCTGTTAGTGGTTTATTTGGCAGGTTATCGGCGTGAGATCAAAAACTTGATGTGCAAAGGCAGGCTGGCCACCGATGACACACACCCAAACAAGGCCTGGGTTCATTCACCATCAGCGATGGCAACAACACTGGCAAAAGCCAGCCACGGGTAACGACGGTGAGAAAAGGTGCCGATTACCGTAAAATATTCACCAATTCGTTATAACTGTAGTTTTATCAATAACTTCCCGCAAGTTGGTCAGGTAAAAACTCAAGCCGCCCTCACCAACTGCCAGCTATGGCCCTAATAAGGCCGATAAAGAGACATAAATGCTAAATATTGTGCTTTACGAGCCAGAAATCCCCCCAAATACGGGCAACATCATTCGCTTGTGCGCAAACATGGGCGCGCAACTGCACCTGGTTGAACCCTTGGGCTTTGAGCTGGATGACAAAAAGCTGCGAAGAGCAGGCCTGGACTACGGTGAGTGGGCAAGGGTGAAGCGCCACGCAAACTGGGCCGCACTCTTGGCGGAGGCGCCATCGGAGCGGATGTTCGCACTCACCACCAAAGGCCAGCGCGCACCCAGCCAGCAGCAATTTGCGCCCGGTGATTGGCTGGTATTCGGGCCGGAATCGCGGGGGCTACCCGCCGAGGTGCGGGCGCAATTTCCCGCCGATAACCTGCTGCGTATCCCCATGGTGGCCGAGTCGCGCAGCCTCAACCTATCAAACGCGGTGGCCATTGTGGCCTATGAAGCCTGGCGCCAATTAGGTTTTACCGGAGCGCAATAGGCTCTAAAATGCCCGCCTTTAAAACCGATAGAGAAGCGAGATGGCCAAAGTAATTGTATTTGTAGGCACCGTCATGGGCACAGCCGAAGGTGTGGGCCTTGCCATGGCAAAGCAGCTGGAATCTGAAGGCCATAAGGCGCGGGTAGAAATGAGCCCGCGCGCGCAGGACTTGCTGGAAAACAAAGACGCGCTGTGGATCTTCTGCACCTCCAATACCGGCGCTGGCGATCTGCCAGACAACATCCAGGATTTTTACGTGCAACTTACCCAGGAGTTTCCGGCCATCGCCGGCCAGCACTACCGGATGGTGATTTTAGGCGACAGCTGCTACCCCACCTTCGCCGAGGCCGGGCATCGACTGGATGCAGCCCTCGCAGACATAGGCGCAGTGCGCGATGGTGAGCCACTGGTGCTTGACGCCATGACCGGCGAAGACCCGCAAGAACAAGCGCTCACCTGGCTTAAGGGCTGGGCAGAAACCCTATGACCGACACCCCCATCGGCCTGTTTTACGGCAGCTCAACCTGCTACACCGAAATGACTGCAGAGAAAATCCAGCAGCGCTTGGGCGCAGATTTGGTAAGCATATTTAACATTGCCGACACCCCCATCGAGCAGGCCAATGATTACGCCTACCTGATTTTAGGCATCCCCACCTGGGATTACGGCGAGCTGCAAGAAGATTGGGAAAACATCTGGCCAGAGCTTGATGCCGTGGATGTGGCGGGCAAGCACATTGCGCTGTTTGGCCAGGGTGATCAAATTGGCTACCCCGAGTGGTTTTTGGATGCCATGGGCTACCTGCACGATAAACTGGTGGCCGCCGGCGCCCTGCCCGCGGGCTATTGGCCGGTAGCGGGTTATGAATTTGAAGGCTCTAAAGCGTTAACCGAAGACGGCCAGTTTTTTGTGGGCCTGGCGCTCGATGATGAAAACCAGTTTGAAGAAAGTGCCGCGCGCATTAATGCCTGGTGTGATGACCTGCGTGAAACCTGGGCGCTCTAGGCGTATTGAATGCTGGGCGTCTGCAAATATGGGTATTTGAAGAAAAGCGTTTGAAATTACAGGGGCGATAAAGCCCGGCCCGTGAGCTACCCCGTAAACGCAAAAGGCCCGCACGCGGCGGGCCCAGAGTGGCGGTAAAGCGCTGTGCATTGCGCAGTTTTACAAACCCACCAAGCGCCATAAAATCAGCACCGAGCACCCAAGCATCATCAGCCAGTTGATCAAGATGCCAAGCTGGCGGGGTTTGGATGGCCCGGCACTGCTGCCCAGGCCCCACACGTGTAGCAAGCGCGCCACAAACAAGCTGCAACCAAACAGGTGGATTAACCAGTCTGCGCCGCCGGTCACCTCAAGGGCCACCAGCAGCAGTAATGAAATAGGCACATATTCGGTGGCATTGCCATGCACGCGAATCACGCGCTCAAGTTCCGGATGGCCGCCAGCGCCCACACCCACGCGGTGCTTTAGGCGATAACGCACAACCATGGCCGCCAGCACGAGAATCAGCAGGCCGCACAGGGCGATGTACAAGGGTGAAACAAGCAATGGGTAACTCATAACGTTGGGTCCGATCTTCTTAGTGTTATCTTGGCGGGCTCACACCCGGGGCATAAACCAAAATCTACCCCATTAAACGAAAAAAAACAGCGCTTGCACACTGTTGCCGCGTAATTAAACCCACAACTTGATCAAGGTCACTAAGCGCAGGCTGCCAACGTGGAAAAAACACCGCCCGATTTACACACCCATACCACACCAGGCCTATGCTGGCGCGATGGCCAACCCTTCTCAACGGCCTTTGATGATTTCTACTTTTCATCCACCGATGGCCTGGCAGAATCGCGCTACGTATTTTTACAGCACAACCAGCTGGCCGAACGCTGGGCCGCACTCACAGAGCCCGCCTTTACCATTGGCGAAACAGGGTTTGGCACGGGGCTTAATTTTTTAGCTGCCGCCACCTTGTGGTTGGCAACGGCACCTGCAAGCGCCACCTTGCACTTTGTAAGCCTTGAGAAATACCCCCTAAGCCGTGCAGAACTCGCCCAGGCGCTGGGCCTGTGGCCGGAGTTGAATGAATTGGCCCAGCAGCTCGTTGCCGCCTACCCCCATCAACCGGAGCAAGAGATCTACGCCCTGAGCCTGGCCGGTGGCCGGGTGCGGCTTACACTGATGATTGGCGATGCCGAGCTGGCACTGCGCTACCAAATACACAACCAGCACCCGCAATTTGCCCACCCCAAAATGCAGGTAGATGCCTGGTTTCTTGATGGCTTCACGCCGGCACGCAACCCCGAGATGTGGTCTGCCGCGCTCTTTGACACGCTTGCCGCGCTTTCCGGGCCCAGCACAACACTGGCCACCTTCACTGCGGCAAGCGCTGTGCGCCGGGGCCTGCAGGCTGCGGGCTTCAACATTGCCCGCCACAAAGGCTTTGGCATAAAGCGCGAAATGCTGAGCGCGCGCTTCACCCCAAGTGCACCCAATCTGGAAAAGGCCACAGAGCCACACGCAATTACAGA
Organism: Simiduia sp. 21SJ11W-1; assembly: GCF_024138675.1. Classification (NCBI taxonomy): domain Bacteria; kingdom Pseudomonadati; phylum Pseudomonadota; class Gammaproteobacteria; order Cellvibrionales; family Cellvibrionaceae; genus Simiduia; species Simiduia sp. 21SJ11W-1. The sequence goes on from NZ_CP090959.1 coordinate 2,355,946, forward strand.
GGCTAAGGCCCCAATAGAAAACACCATTAAACCCGTTGCCAGCGCGGAACCGCAGCCTGCAAAAACGCCTTGGGCGCTATACACCCAAAAACCCGTCGGGCGCAGCTTGCTGGTAATAGGTGCCGGTATGGCCGGCTGCCACACTGCCCGCGCCTTCGCACGCCGTGGCTGGCAAGTTTTGGTGGTAGATGCAGCAAGCAAGCCTGCCAGCGGTGCCTCGGGCAACGCCCAAGGGGTGGTGTATGCCAAGCTCTCCCCCAAGCGTCACCTGGCAGCGCGCTTTAATTTAACGGCGCTGCAATATGCACTGAACGTGTACCGCGACTTCTGGCAGGCGAACCCGGCGCACGGCCAAGCCTGTGGCGTTTTACAACTCGCCCATGAAAAAGATACCCCAGAGCAACACCAAGCCGCTCTTGCCACCCTGCCCCAAACCTTTGCCCGCTGGCTTAGCCAAGCCGAGGCCGCTCAAGTGGCCGGTGTGGATGTCTCTGGCGGCGGAACCTGGCTGCCCGAGGCCGGCTGGCTTGACCCCGGGGTGTTGTGCCAATGGTTGTTGACGCACCCGGGCATTAGCACCCACTTTAACGAAACCCTGCACACGCTCACCCCGTTGGCCCGGGGCCGCTGGCAGGTAACGGGCAGGCAGCAGCAATGGCAGGCAGATGCTGTGGTAATTGCCTGCGCCCACCAAAGCCTGCAGTTCGAACAATGTAAAACCCTGCCCTTAAAGGCGATTCGCGGCCAGGTTACGCGGCTGCCAAGCAATAACACGCTGGCACCGCTGCGCTGTGTACTCACCCGCGAAGGCTACCTGGCACCCAACTACCAAGGGCTGCACAGCCTGGGCGCCACCTTTAATCTGGGCGATACCCGCACAGAACTGTGCGAGCAAGATCACCAGAGTAATTTGCAGATGCTGGCCCACACCCTGCCACGCCACGAGCGCCCGCAGGCTGCATCACTCGGTGGCCGTGTGGGGTTTCGCTGCACCTCGCCGGATTACCTGCCCATCGTAGGGCCAATGCCCAATATAGAGGCCTTCACCCAAACCTATGGCGCCATGCGCCGCAATGCCCGCGCAGCCATTGCCCAGGCACCCGGCTACTGGCCCAACCTGTTTGTGAACCTGGCCCACGGCTCGCGTGGCTTGGCCTACAGCCCCCTGTGTGCAGAGCTGTTGGCAGCCTACGCAGATTCAAGCCCATGGCCCATGCACCCGGCGCTTGCCGAGGCACTGAACCCCGCGCGTTTTGTTATGCGCGATATAGCCCGCAACAAGCGCTAAGGCACAGGGCGCGCCTACGCCCTGCGGTTACATCTTCTACACTCTGTACACCAACCACAGAGGATAAAGCCATGCTCCTACACGCTGGACGCCGCAGATCGCAACTGCCCGCAGGCGTAGACTCCATTCACAATTACTATGAATTGCAGGTGCTGGATGAAATTGCCAATCGCAGCAGCCGCGCATTGGAAGATGCAGACTTCATGGCCGATGTGGCCTGCGTGGCGCTCAATCACCTGCCGCCGCGCTACATCCGCCACGATGTAGACATGAGCTTTTTTCTCTCGCCCCAAGAGCAGGAAGAAATGCAAAAAAAGGTTCGCAAAGCCGTGAAAGATGCCCTGAAATATGTGCAGAAACGCGAGCAAGACAAAAGCGAGGCAGACGCAACCGAGGCTTAAGCCGGCCGGTAACCGGCGCGCATCAGGGCGCGCCGGGTGTCGTGTTTGCCTGTGGCATCAACACCTGGGAGCCGGCGCCGCAGGAAATAATGGTACGCATGGCAGCCTCAACACTGACCGCTGGCAACAGCTCTATGCAGCTGGCCGGCAAGTGGTACACCACCCCAGAGGTAGGAATGGGGGCGGTGGGCATAAACACCGTGAAATCGCCGTTGGCGTGCTTGGCTGTAACAATCACGGTTACCGTAATGGGAACGGCTGGCCCGTAGATGCGCGCCAACGCCACTTCGCCAGCCAGTAGTGAGCTGGTAGAGCCACCGCCCAAAAATTGCCCCACCACATCGCTGATGGTTTTATAGCCGGGCGCTATACGTTTAAGCACCCGCTCCAACTGGGTGTGAACCCACGCACCCACACTGGTTTTTACCAACAAACCAATCACGCAAAAGCACAGCAGCAAACCCGCAATCACCAGCACATCGGCAAGCCAGCCGTAGGCGCCCAAGCGCGGAGCCAAATCGGCACTGATGGGCGCCAGAAAATCACTTAACAGCGTATAAAACCAGTGCGCCACCAACAACAAAATACACAGCGGCAGCACCACGGCCAACCCACCTAGCAAGGTCAGCCAGATAAATGATTTAATGCGATTCAAAGTCTCACTCCTAAGGAAATTCGCGTGCCTAATGTACTGGCTATTGCCTTGCTTGTCATGACATGCGTGGCAAGCGCTGCGCCGGAAAAGCTGCAATACACAGAACGCGGCACGCGCGCGCACCCAAACCTTGCCTTTACCCAGGGGTTATTTATCCATCAGGCGCAATTTTGGGAAACCAGCGGCGGCTACGGCAAATCTTTCATTCAGCGCTACCCGCTTTCGGCTGGCGCAAATCAAACGCAAGTGCGCCACCTGCCCCGGCGCGACTTTGCCGAGGGGCTCGCGCTTACCCCCAATGGCCTGTGGATGCTCACCTGGCAGCAGGGCTTGGCCAAGCGCTTAAATACCGAGGATTTTGCCGTAGTTGGGGTCGCGCACTACAAAGGCGAAGGCTGGGGCCTCACCTACAACGGCACCCACCTGATCATGAGCAACGGCTCCAACGAGCTTGCCTTTCGCAACCTGGCGTTTGAGCAAACACACACACTGGCCGTCACCTTTAACGAACAACCCCTGCACCGGCTGAACGAACTGGAATACGCCCATGATTTTATTTGGGCCAACGTATGGTTTGAGCCCATTATTGTGGCCATTGCCCCCGCCACAGGTAAGGTAGTTGCCTATTTGGATTTGTCGGCCATTGTGGAAAAAGAAGCAGCGCTACACCCGCGCGGGCTGGCACCGGAGGCCACCCTAAACGGCATAGCCTTTGATGCAGCGCGCAATACCCTGTGGGTAACGGGTAAAAACTGGCGCAACCTGTACGAATTGGCACTGCCCAAATGGCCAGCAAGCAGCCCCGGCGCCTAACTGTTTCATCACAGGCGGCGGCTAGTGAAGCTGCAAATAGAAGCGGTAAATTGAAACGGTGAATTGAAACCGTGAGCGGCTGGCAGCAGCGCTATTGCACAACCAAAGGCTGCCAGCGCACGCCGTTGCGGCCGGCTTTTTTCACCAGGTACATAGCCGCATCGGCCTGACGCAACAGCGCCTCGGCCAGCGCTTCAACGGGAATTTTGTGCTTGCGTGGCTCCCAGCTGCACACCCCGATGGAGGCCGTAAGCGGCACCGGCTGGCCCTGGGAGGTTTCCACCCGCATGGTGGCTATGGCCTCACTCACCCGCTGCGCGGTTTCCATGGCTTGCTCTGCATCGCACACCGGCAACAACACCACAAACTCCTCGCCGCCAAAACGCGCCAGCACATCGGTTTTGCGCAGCTCTTTTTGCAGCACCGCGGCCACCTCGCGCAGGCACACATCGCCCACCGAATGGCCGAAGTTATCGTTAATCTTCTTAAAGTGATCCAAATCCACAAAAAAACAGCTCACCGGCTGATGATTGCGCTCAGCGCGTGCAAGCTCCAGCGGTAAATCCTGCTCAAAGGCGGCGCGGTTGCCCACTTTGGTGAGCGGGTCTTGGCGGCCCTCGCGGCGCAATTGCTCCCGGGCGACACAGTGCTCGATACACAACGCCAAAATAGCCCCCAAATGCTGAAGAAAATCTGCCGCTTTGTCTGGCGTGAAGCGCTCAGGCTGCTCACTGGCCAAGTGCAGGCTGCCCTGCAAGCGCCCCTGGGTGCGCAGCGGCAACAGCGCACAGCTGCCTATGGGGCCAGCCCCCGGAAACAACCGCCCCAGTGACAGCGTATCCACCTCGCCCAACACCGGCTGCTGGCGCTGGCCGTAGAGCTGCTCGAAAAACTCCTCGCGGTGGCGCAGCTGCACCTTGGGTAGCCAGCGCTTGAGGTTTAGCGCGTCAAACAGCTGGGCCAGCACATAGTCTTTATCAAACAACACCAGGCTTACCGCCTGCAATTGAAAGTGCCGGGGGGCCTGATCTATTAGCACATCAAACAATTCAGGCAGGGAGGCAGCTTCCAAAAGCTGGAATTCAAAGGCCTGAAACCGCTGTGCGATGCGCTGATTGTCATCAATGCGCGCAACTAATCGGTCAATTAAGCCCTGTAGACGCTGATTTTCGGCTGCTAAATCCAATTGCTCTCACTCATAAACCACCACATCAGGAATATCGGCCAAAGCACTGCCCCCTCAAGGGGATTCGGTTAGAATAGCGCCGATTTAGTATTAACGTATGAGTTACCCCATGACCGAACTACTCTCCCCCGCCGGCACCCTCAAAAGCATGCGCTTTGCCTTCGCCTACGGCGCCGATGCCGTTTACGCAGGCCAACCGCGCTACAGCCTACGGGTGCGCAACAACGAGTTCAACAAGCTCGAGAATCTTGCCGCCGCGGTAGAAGAGGCCCATGGCATGGGCAAACAGTTCTATTTGGCCTCCAACATCGCGCCCCATAACGACAAGGTCAAAACCTACCTGCGCGATCTTGAGCCGGTAATAGAGATGAAGCCAGATGCGCTGATCATGTCAGACCCGGGCCTGATCATGCTGGTAAAAGACAAGTGGCCAGAGCAGCAGGTACACCTCTCTGTGCAGGCCAACGCGGTGAACTGGGCCTCGGTAAAGTTCTGGGGCAAGCAGGGAATCTCGCGGGTGATTCTCTCGCGGGAACTGTCGCTGGATGAAATTGAAGAAATCCGCAGCCAGGTGCCCGAGATGGAGCTGGAAGTGTTTGTGCACGGCGCCCTGTGCATTGCCTATTCCGGCCGCTGCCTGCTTTCGGGCTACATGACCCACCGCGACCCCAACCAGGGCGCCTGCACCAATTCCTGCCGCTGGGAATACAACGCCCACGAGGCCAAGGAAAACGAGCTGGGCGATTTGATTGCCGTAGACAAACCGCAACTGTTCGACCCCAACGACGAAGTGCAACCGGTGCTCCTGCAGGAAAAGAGCCGCCCCGGCGAATACATGCCCGCCTACGAAGACGAGCACGGCACCTACATCATGAACTCCAAAGACCTGCGCGCCGTGCAGCATGTGGAGCGGCTGGTAAAGATGGGCATTCACTCGCTCAAAATTGAAGGCCGCACAAAAAGCCACTACTACGTGGCCCGCACCGCGCAGGTGTACCGCCGCGCCATCGATGAAGCCCACGCCGGCAAGCCCTTCGATATGAATTTAATGCAAGAGCTGGATCACCTGGCCAACCGCGGCTACACCGAAGGCTTCTACCGCCGCCATGTACCCAGCGAATACCAAAACTACACCCAAGGCAACTCCGCCAACGTACACCAGCAATTTGTGGGCGAAGCGCTAGAAGTAAAAGACAATTGGCTCACGCTGGATGTAAAAAACCGTTTTGAACAAGGCGACCAGGTGGAATTGATTACGCCTAACGGCAACCAACGCTTTCACCTCACCGCCATTGAAAACAAAAAAGGCCACGCCATAGACGCAGCCCCCGGCTCCGGCCACCAAGTGCGTATTCAATTACCCGAAGGTGTGCAACTGGGCGATACGGCAGATTACGCGATGTTAATGCGGTATATGTGAGCATGAATTGCGTGGGTGGTTGAGGAATACCTACGGGAGATATCCGGGGAAGTCTTGCCATGGCTACATCCTTGTCGGCAATGAAGTGAGAGGTGAATGCAACACAGGGGTTAAGGCGGTATTACCGAAAGATGAATGATGCGCCTTAATTCTTATCTGACCCCGATTATTCACCCCGATTATTCGATGTTAATGCGGTATATGTGAGTGATGTAGCAAGTATCAGCCAGGTGCCCGCCACCTCTACTTTATGAGCTGGCACCTAGCCACTAGGCACCTAGCCCAAAAAAGGAATTCAATAGAGCATATGGACACAAAGCATACAGCCATTAAATTTTATGGCATTTACCTCATCGTCGCAGTCATCACAATTGCGTGTTTGCTCATGAATGGCCCCATGCGCGGTGGCCTTCCCCTAGATACAACAGTTGTTGAGCGAATTGCTTTTATCTCTGAGCACCGCGGGATTTGGGCGCTGTCTTGGTTTTGCTGGATGCTTTCAGCACTGGGGCTTTTTGTATTCTGCGCAATTCTTGCCGATGAACTGAAAGCCAGCCTCGCGCGCACTGTAGGTTTATCATTTGTTGGCATGGGCATAGCACCAGATTTAATTGCGGAAGTTATCTACGCATTTGTAATCCCCAAGATTATCGCCCAAAGCCAAGACATTCCTCTCATAGAAGCACTAGAAATAATCGCCATGCATCTTACGGGCTATCTTGGCAACGGCTTATACAACCTCGGTGGCCTGGTGCTTACCTGCGCAGCCTTGGCACAAGGCCGGCTTGAAAC